>NZ_JAKLTU010000036.1:0-21823 GCF_022570815.1 Synechococcus sp. PCC 6716 | reverse complement strand
TCTTCCGATCTCGCAAGCAAACGGATCGATTTGCTCAGTCAATCGTGCAACAGGTTTTGCACAGCAACATTCATAATGTTGCAATTTCAAATGGTCTCACTGATGAAGAAGTATGGTCAATGGTACAGTATGTCAGTAAAAAAACTCAACGTCGATGTGAGTTCAGTAAAACGATTAGGTATAGATGAGATTTCCTTAGGTGAAGGACAAGGAGATTACATAGTTGTTTTGGTCGATTTAGAGCGGCGAATTCCCCTTGCCCCTTCTCGCAAGCAGGAAGATGTGAGGCAAGTGCTTGAGGCATGGGGAGCAGCAGTACTCAATCAAATTATTGAGGTGAGCATTGACTTGTCTGGAAACTATAAAAGTTTGGTTCATAAACTTCTACCTAATGCTACGGTGGTTGCCGACCGATTTCATGTTATAAAAATTTTGAATCAGGAATTGGATAAGGCTCGACAAAGTATTTGTAAAGCGAATGAGCAGACGGTAAATGAAGTCCAGAAAGCCCAGATTGCAGCCGCGCTCAAACAAAGTAAATATGCGTTACTCAAGCCGGAGGAAAATCTAACTCAGAAGCAAAAAGCAAAACTGGAAGAAATTCGAGAAGTAGTGCCAAGTCTGGCTCGAATGCATCAGGAGAAGGAATCGTTTAGAGCCATCTTTGAGCAAGCAAAAGATTGGAAAGATGGAACCTTTCAATTGCTCGACTGGTTAGCTCAAGCTCAGGATTCTTTTCAAGAGAGCGTAAGAACAATTTGTCGGTGGTTTGGTGAAGTCACCGCCTATTTTGATAATCACACAAATAGTGGTGTTGTTGAAGGTATTAACAATAAATTGAAGCTGATCAAGCGGTCAGGTTATGGGTTCAGGAACTTTGACAATTTTCAGTTACGTTGCTTAATTTGCTGGCATTTAGCTATTGATTAAGCATAACTCGGACGATAGAGCCGATTTTTGCGGGGTGGCTGCCAAAATATGGTGAGTAATTCCATTTCTGGCTCGTAGTAGATTTTTATTTGTGCCATATTAACTCCCCTTCTTTTTTGCTCATCCTTCTCTCCCTGCGATGATGGCCCGCTCTGCCTCGGTCAACCCATACAGACGGGCAACAATGTCGTCAATTTCGGCTTCGTAAGCGGCAACATCTTTCCCCTGAGCAGCAAGGCATTGCTGGACAAGGGCTTCGATGCGGGATTTGTCGGTGGGTGAGGCTAGAGGAATGGGGATTTCTTTGATGTAAGCGCTAAAGGCTCTCAAATAACCACCTCGCACACTATTTGAAACTCTGGCATAAAACCATTCAACAATTGAAGAATTTAGTAAACCGCATAGCCACAGTTCCTCAGTGGGGATAAAGTAGCAAGTATTTCCAGAAAAAAAGCCATTAGTATCAAAAGCGAAACTCTGATGCTCATAAATATCTGGGTAAATAATCTTCGATCGCTCAAACTCCTGCCAGTAGGCAATGTTGTCTTGGATTTCATACCATTGATAGCTACCTAGTTTGCGACCGCCAGGGATGCCAGGGGTTAAGCGGTCTTTGAATTGCAGCAAGTATTTGTGAATGGCTGGATATTGCTGAATATCAATGCCACGACGGGTAAAAATTAACCACAGATCTTGATAATCCACTATCCACCGTTTAACATCGCGTCCCCGCAAAAAAGGTTTGAGGACTTCAGCAGAGGAGGGGTGTTCGGCAATGAGTCTGTCACGGGTGGGGCGATCCACAACAAACGCTTCATTGCAACCTGTTTTAATCCCGTAGTAAAACCGATTGTTGACATATTCGCCTAACGGGGTGCCAGCGTTGCGGAGTTTTTCTAACAGGTTTAGGGCAGTGGCATCGGCAAACTGCCAGCCCTCGGCGGTGAGTGCCTGTTGGGGCATGGCAAAGGATTGGGATTGCACAACGGTTTCAAATTGGCTGATGGGTTGTCCGGATTGCCAGTTCAAGGCGCGGAAACCCTCACCCCTAGCCCCTCTCCCTAGGGCGAGGGGAACCGGATCTGTCTGACTCCCCTTCTCCCTAGGGGAGAAGGGGTTGGGGGATGAGGGCTTGCCTTTCTGGGTAATGACGATCGCCGGATAGGCAATGGCGGCAAACACAGGCGCGTCACCAAAGTCAATAATTTGCTGAAGTTGGGTTTCACGGGCGATCAGTTGGCGTAGCTTTTTGCCATAGGATGCTCTAAACCATTTGTTAGAGGAAATGTAGGTTAAAACGCCCTGTTCTCGCAGCAAATTCAAGCCTTTTTCATAGAAAAATACATAGAGATCGGCAGTGCCAGTGAAGGATTCGTAGTGTGGTTTTAGTAAATCTTTGAGGTGCTTAATTTGTTCTTGGCGCACATAGGGCGGATTGCCAATCACCACATCAAACCCACCCTGTTGCTGAAACACCTCGCTGAAATACACCTCAAAATCAAAGATTTCAGCTTGGTTGGTGATGGTTTGAATTAGCCCTTGAATGGTGGTGCGTAATACTGTCTTGCGGTCTGGGTTGGTTTCTTCAAAGTATTCCTGTTTCCGCTGCTCTAACTCGGCAAACACCTGATAATTCAGCAGGTTTTTCTCCACACTCAGTAACGAGTTACCGCAGACAATTTTGTAGTCCAGGTTGGGCAGGGGCTTAATGCTTTCGTAGTCTTCCTCATCGACTACTAACGACAACCACAGCCGCAACTTAGCAATATCCACCGCACCGGGGTCAATATCTACGCCATAAATCGAGGACTGGATGGCATGACGTTTGAAGGCGTAGGCAGATCGACCCTCATCGGGCAAATAGGTTGTCAACACGCCCCGCACCTTCACAATTTCCTGCATCATCCCCACCGGAAATGCCCCAGAGCCGATCGCCGGGTCACAAATTTTGATCGCTGCCAATGCTTGGTCAATCTCCGCCGCATAGGTGCGTACCGACTCCGGCACCTGAAACTGATAGGTTACGGTTTCGCTGCCCTTTTGCACCACCACAGCATCATTCTCGATCGCCCGTTCCCCTTGCCGAATCAACCGTTCCAGATCGCCACGGGGCACCTGATGAATCGTCGTGTCCAGATAGTTAATCAAACTTTCCTGACACATATAATGCACAATCTCACGGGGCGTGTAGAAGGCACCCTTGGACTTGCGGTCTTTCACCTCCAGCAAATTCTCAAACACCTTCCCCAACATCTCCGGATCGACCGCCACCTCCTTATCCAGTGGCTCATCTTCCCGCACCGTGAAGTTATACCGGTCAAAGGTATCCAGAATGTTTTGAATCGTGGCGTTGGCGATTAAGATATTCGTGCTTTGCCAGTCATAACCACCGATCGGTTCAAACAAGCCCCCATTCAAAAATGGGATCTTGCAGGGCTGCTGGCATCCGGGCCATTCATACAGCGCTTCACGACCGCGATCGACGGCTAAAGCGTGGTAAAACAACGGCTCCAGCACATCGTTAAAGAAGTTGTCATATTGCACATTCTCCCGCTGAAACAAGCGCCGCAGAAAATCCTTTGCGCCACTGCCCCAGGGTTGCCCCGGCTCCACGCCTAACCAGCCTTTCTTTTGCAGAAAATACAGAAAGACAATTTGCCCCAAGAGCTTTTTGGCAAAATTGGCGGGGTCAATCTGTTTCTGAGTAAAGTCAGTAGCGATGACCGGATCAGTCTGAAGTAGGGTTTCGACCTCATCCCGCACCTGGAGAAACAGGTTTTTGTATTGCTCAAAAAATTCCTGCGTAACCGATTCAATACTGAACGCCGCCTCTAATTCATCCAAAGTCGGATTCTGGCGATCGTTCAATAACAGCGGCAATAACTGCTGCTGCGCTGTGTGATTCGGCTCCGTTTGCCCCACCAGAAAGGACGATCGCCGCGCGGCGGTCACCTCCTTCTTAGGTTTATAGCTACCGTCTGCCTGCTGTTCTAACCGATAATCCAAGCGAACCAGGGAAAAGCGCCAATCCGGTGAGCCATCGGTGGTGTAGGCGACCAACGCCGCTTCTTTTTGATCGCGATCTTGCAGGTATTGAGCAATAAAGTTGCGCTGCATGGTGCGTGCCCGATCCAGAGATGTCGGCTGCTGCAACCGCACCACCAACACATCGATCGTATTGCCGTCAGGATCGACATACTGCCCAATGCGCTTATACTGCCGCACTTGGCGCTTGTAGGCATCCTTAATATAGTTGCCCTGCACTTGGAATGCCTTTGATTCATCCAAGTCATTGACCAAGTTGCGGGCAAATTGCCGAAACTGTGCCTCGTCAAAGGGACGCTGTAGCGTGTCGGTTAGTAATCGAATGGCGATCGCTTTTTCCATGGGTTAATCCCTCCTAAACCTGTGGCTGCCCTCACCCAACCCTCTCTCTAGGGAGAGGGCTTTTCAAGCTCCCCTTCTCCCTGAGGAGAAGGGGCTGGGGGATGAGGGTGATAAAAATATTCCGACAGCACCACCTCTCGACTGCTGCCCCACTGATGAACCATTTGCGGTTCTGGTTCTACCAATAAATTCATCGGCACCGTCTTCCTCAACGCACTCAGGAGCTTTAGAGGATTTCCCGCGATCGGTTTCAGAGCCTGTTGCACTTTTTTAGCCGTTTGCTTCGGAATTCTACCTTCCTCAAAGGCAAGACGCACCGCTTTTAGAAACTCCTCATCTGCGTCAGTAAATCCCTTAAAAGTGCGAATTTCTTTCGCTTTCAAACACTGAATCACAAATGTATCAGCGCTACTGCCACGTCGAGTGATGGCAGGCGCCGCGTCTGCGGTGTCATCCAGAGACGCAAAGGCATCTTTATTCTGTTGCAGCAGATCGTAGTAGCCTTTAGGAATGGGCTGCTTCGGCGTGTCGGGTTCGCACTTCAACCAATCAACGGCTTGAAAGAAGTCTAACTCTTGAGCGGCTGTTCCATCCGACAGGAAAAATTTCTTCAAAGCTCCCTGTCGAAAGAAGGTTAAGACCTGATCCTGTTCCAACTGGGGCGACCCGTTCCATCGTTGGGCAGTACGAGCTTTGCGGGGTAGCTTTTTGATTTTGTCAAACAGATCCGGTTGGCGATCGCGGATTTGGCGTAACAGTTGCAAATACTCTAGTTCCGATCGTTCGTCACCTTCAGCCTCGCGATCGTAGCTCTCTCGCTGATTCAAGGTGCGATAGAGGCGATCGCCAAATAACTCATGGGTCGTCACCTCTTCCTCATCACTCAGATACTTGGCATCTTCTCCCAAGGTGTCGTGAAACGCTTGAAGCTTGGCAATGATATTCTCTTCTAACCCCAGTTGCGCTTCCGACTGCGCCGTGGGGAAGCAGTTAAAAATATAGACCTGTTCATGCACCGTACCCACCCGATTCACCCGTCCCACCCGCTGCAACACCCGTGTCGGGTTCCAAGGAAGGTCATAGTTAACGACCACATTGGCGCGGTGTAAGTTAATCCCCTCTGCCAGAACATCCGTAGTAATCAGAATCCGAATGGTATCGGTTGGCTCTGAATGTTGTGGATCAAAGTTTTGCTGAATTAGGGCTTTGGCAATGGCTGGATTATGGCTCACAGGCTTGCCTGTTTGGTTATAAACGCCCCCTCCACTGGCATAAAACATCACCTGCCCTGGGAAAACCCGATCCAGATTTGTGTAAAGATAATCGCCCGTTTCCTTCGATTCTGTAAAGATAATGACTTTCTGACCGTTCAGGTGAGGATGWTTTTGCAGATCCGCCACAAACTGATTCAGTTTTGGATCATCCTCAAGCCGATGCCAAAGGGCTTGAATATCCTGTAAAAGAACTAAATCTGACCGTAAATCGCGAATAAAATCATCGTTAAAGTCTGTAGCATCATATTGCTGTACAGCATCTTGCTCAATCAAGGCTAACAGTTCCTCTGGGTCGTCTCGCTCCAGTAAATCATAGACATCTAGCTCTTTACTGATCAGAATCCTGCCCTGCTCGAACATGGCAATAAATTTTTCATAGGACACAATAAATCGCCCTAAGGTTCGCTTAAACGCATAAAAACTACTCTCCAAGCGTTTCACTAAAACCGCTCGCATAAATCCGCCAATGTTGCGTTGGCTCTGGCGTGTGAAGCTAGATACTTGCTGCCTCAAATACAACAGTGGGGTATAACGGGCATAGRAAAACCGCCGCAATCGCTGCATCGTTTGGTTAAACACCCATTCCGTCTTATCGTCAAACTGATAAATGATCTTCTGCGGTTCCGCCACCCTGGGAAACATCAATCCTTGTTGTCTCAAATCATCGGCATAGTAATTGAGAATCTCAGTTCGAGTGCGACGCACCATCACATATCGCAATACCTGAGTCCGGATCTGTTGCGATACGTCCTTCAACGTGATCCAATAATCAGGATCGTCTTTGGAATACTGATCTAATCGCTTTTGTAACGCTTTAAAGAATTGCTCAAGATTAGCAATCCCCGGAATGGTACTTTTTCGAGCAGGTTGAAATAACTTAAGCTGGTTGAAGATATCGCTAATGCGGTTATTCAATGGCGTTGCAGACACCAAAATAACCTTCTTCCCAGCACAAATTCGGCAGAGATTGTCATACGCTTGGGTTCCTTCATTCCGAAACCGATGAGCCTCATCAATCAACACATAACGAAATTTCTTTAAATCGCGCTGCAAGAGGGCATCCAACTTTCCCAGTGACTCGACTTCATAGCCGCGAATCCCAAATTCAAAAAAAGTATCTCGCCAATAGTCACGCAAAACCGGAGGACAAATGACTAAAATCCGTCCCTGTAACTGTTGAGCCAATAATGCCGAGATATAGGTTTTGCCCAACCCCACCACATCGGCTAAAAATACGCCGCCATAGGCATCCAAAATTTTACGAGCTGATGTGACTGCCTGTTTTTGATACGCCAATTCCATGAAGCTGTCTGGCAAATACACATCCAGATCGTCTTCATCTAGATTGATATCTTCCTTAAAGTATTCATAGAGAAACTTGAGGTAAAGCTCATAGGGGGTGATTGTATCGTTGAGCCAGGTTCGTTGTTGAACGGTGTCAACATACTCAGCGGAAATATCAACCGCATCCGCCCATAACGCTTCAAACTGCGCTAGGGCAAACTCCACATCTGCCCGATCCTTTAGCTCTACATTAAATTCTCGGTTGGCAACTAACCCTGACCAAGAAAAATTGCTTGATCCTGTAATCACTCGCCCAAAGTCGCGATCGCCCTCACCAAACCGACTGATATAAACCTTGGCATGGAGATTCGCACTGGGATATGCCTTAATTTCTAACTTCCCAGATTGAATAAACTCAATGAATTTTCGTACGCCTAATTCCGTATCATAGGAGTCTTGAGCTTGCGCGATCTCCGTTTCAACTTGAGCCTTAACTTGCTCTTTCGTTCGTTTATGAGACTCAAAATCCAGATTCATTTGAGCCTGAGCAACTTCAATTAACTCAAACGCCTTTTGATCCACTGTGAGACCGACTAGAATCCGAATGTGATCAACGGTTTCCAATGCGTCATACAGTTGATGGAACCCACTTGTTCGGAAATAACCCACCAAAACATCAAAATACTGCACATCCGACAGCGTCCGCTTGAAGCGATCCAGCAGCGTTGCTTCCGGTTCATTGGTAAAAAACGTCAGATCCGTTGTCATTAGCGTTGTTCGAGTGCTGTTCGTGCTTGACTAGCTCCTCATTTTAAAACTCGCATTCAAGTAAAGCCTTCCCTACATCAACCTCTCCAGTGAAGCTCCCGCCGCGAACTGCTGATCGCTGCTTCGCTACACTTAACACTTAATAAGTGTTTCAGAACCCGGTAAAACTGTCTCAGACAGTGGGTGGATGGCTCAGGCGGGATTTGAACCTGCGACCTTGGGCTTATGAGTCCCCTGCTCTAACCACTGAGCTACTGAGCCAAAAATTGCACAATCTTAATTCTAGCGCAAACAGCAAAAAACTCAACACCCTTGTAACAGTGCTATGGATAGTCGAATGATCACCTAGTTAACTTGGTGCACCACGTTCACGGATGGCCGCAATAATCAGGGTGTTTGCTTTAGGGAAAGGAAATTGATCAAGATCCGCGGGTACCACCCAACGGATAGCATCGCAGCCAAGGGGTTGTGGTGTTCCCGACTCATAATGACAGTAATAGACCTGTAGTGTGACCTTAAAGTGGCTGTAGGCATGGTCAATGTCGATTAGGTGCTCACCAACCCTAACCTCAATACCAAGTTCTTCACGGATTTCGCGGCGAATGCACTCCTGTACCGTTTCTCTAGGTTCAATTTTGCCCCCCGGAAACTCCCACAGCCCCCCCAATAATCCGGTCGGTGGCCGTCGATCAATGAGAATTTGGCCAGCATTGTTCCAAATGACGGCAACACCAATCTGCTTGTGAGGTAATGGCGCACTGGTCATTTTGCGGGGAATGTCCTGAGTTAATCCATACCGATGGGCGCGGCAATGATTTAGCCATGGACAAGCATGACACAGGGGTTGACGTGGTGTACAGATGGTCGCCCCCAAATCCATGATGGCTTGATTAAAATTACGGGGCTGCTGGGGGCACAGGAGTTGTGCTGACCATACCCACAATTGCGTCTCTGCCTGCTTGGGGGGTATAGAAAGGGCAAAGAGACGGGAAAGGACTCGCTTAACATTGCCATCCAGAATAGGGTGGGCTTGGTCAAAGGCAGCACTGAGAATGGCCCCCGCCGTACTGCGGCCAATTCCGGGCAGGGCAGCAACAGCGGCATAGTTCTGGGGAAATTGCCCCTGATGCTCACTCATAATCTGCTGAGCGGCGCAGTGAAGATAACGGGCACGGGCATAGTACCCCAACCCTTGCCAAAGTTTGAGAACCGTGTCTAACTCTGCCCCTGCCAAGGCCTGAATGGTTGGTAGATGATCCAGCCAGCGGTGATAGTAGGGGAGAACCGTGGCTACTTGGGTTTGCTGGAGCATGATTTCCGACACCCAAATGGCGTAGGGGTCGCGAGTGTGTCGCCATGGTAAATCTCGGCTGTGGTGTTGATACCAGTCCAGCAATGCACTGCGAAGGGCGGGTACCTCTAGGGCATACCCACCCTCAGCGTCTTTTAGATGCGGCACGCCTGCCTATTCCCCTTGAATTGTCCCTTGGAGCGATTGCTCGAACTCTAGTCGCTGCTCCGCACCCCGCAGGAAGTAGCCACTCATCATCGCAGAGGCTAGCAAGCGACCGAGGTGTTCACGGTTAGTGGTAATGGATACTTCAAATCCCTCTGCCGGCAAATACCCTAATAAATTGCCAATATGGCGCTCCATCACCACTGCCATTGCTGGCGATGAAGGACGTGACAGGCGAGCCACCACTTCTGCGTCCATATTCTGCAGATAGTTCCAAAGGGATTCAGCATTTTCCTGAACTGTGCGTGGGTTAATGGTTGGCTCCATAGTGCGTCCTCTCCAACAGGTGCTTTAGGCCACACGGCCAATGTTACTGTGTTTACTTAGCTTTAATGTAGCAACTCTTTTGGTCAGGGTAAGGGGGGAGAACCGATCTGCAAAGATGCGAGTTTCCGCCTGATGAACTACCCCACCCCATAGGCAGATAGGGAATTGCGCGACCCTAAAGTTAATATTTTTAATTTTAATAATAGGATAATGGTTTTGAATATGTGTCTGGCTTTCAGGAATAGAGAGCGCCTATGACTGAAAATACTCTTTTTGACCTAGCACCCTATATTGATCATACACAGCTTGACCCGCTGGCCACCACAGCTGCCATTGACCAGTGTTGTGCCGAGGCGGAACAGTTTAAGTTTGCCACGGTTTGCGTAATGCCGGTATGGGTGAAAAGAGCCGTGGACTACCTCCATCGCACCTCTGTCAAGGTTTGCACGGTGGTTGGTTTTCCCAGTGGTGCCCATACCAGTGAGACCAAGCTCTATGAGGCGCAGCAGGCGGTGGAGGCGGGGGCAACAGAACTGGATGTGGTCTTAAATTTAGGCTGGTTGAAGGACGGCCATACGGAAGCTGTGTATCGTGACATTGCCCAAATCTGTTCGGAGACGGGGGTGACTGTCAAGGCGATTTTAGAAACAGCGGTGCTCACGGAGGATGAGATAGCCGTAGCGGTGGAGATTTGTCTGGATGCGGGGGTGGCGTTTTTGAAAACGAGTACGGGCTGGCGGGGGGGTGCAACAGTAGCTGATGTTAAACTCCTGAAACGCTTAAGTCGCGATCGCGTCGGCATTAAGGCTTCAGGCGGCATTCGCAGCCGTGAGCAAGCTCTAGACCTTCTTGCCGCAGGGGCAACACGACTTGGCACGTCCCGAAGTTTAGAATTGATGCAGGTCTAGATGCTGATGCGCTTGGGGCTGCCAATCCCCGCTTTGAATCGGAGCTTTTTGCCAGCGATCGCCACAGATAAGGGTATGCATTTGCCATGCTGGGTCGGGTTGGGGGTAGTCTTGGCGATAATGTCCACCACGGCTTTCCTCCCGAAAGAGAGCACTTTTGAGAATCAGGTAGGCGATATCTAGAAGATTACGCAGTTCTCCCCACTGCCATAGGTAGGTTTGTATGGCAGCACTCCCCAGTTCAACGCTGTGTTGCGGGAGACGGTGTTGGAGGGGGGTGGGCATTTGGTCTCGCCACGTTTTGACTTGGGTCAGGGCTGCCATGAGGGTCGGGGCATCGCGGCAAATGCCAGCACTCTGCCAGATCAGCTCGCGCAATTGCGTACGCCAAGCAACAAGGTGGGCTAAGGAAATATCAATTCTGTCAATGTCGATGGAGGTGGTGCTCTGGGGGATAAGCACTGGCCTTGGGGTAAGCTGAAGATGAGCTAACTGGGCAGAAAAAACAAAGCACTCCAGCAGGGAGTTACTGGCCAAGCGATTGGCACCATGCACGCCTGTACTGGCGACTTCGCCAACGGCATACAATCCGGGAATCGTGGTCTGGGCTTGTAAATTGGTGAGGACGCCACCCATCCAGTAGTGGGCGGCGGGGGCCACCGGGATGGGCTGCTGCTCCACGTCAATGCCCCACTGCCGACACACGGCAATAATTTTGGGAAAACGGTAGTGTAGGCGATCGCGGGGAATTGGCCGTAAATCTAACCAGACATGGGCGGCGCGAGACTGTTGTAAGTGGCGGTAGATGGCACGGCTGACCACATCCCGAGGGGCTAATTCTGCGGCGGGGTGATAGTCGGCAACAAAGCGATACCCACGGTTATCAACGAGATGAGCACCTTCTCCTCGCACCGCTTCGCTGATTAAAAAGCGGGGGGCATTGGGAACGTTCAAGGCGGTTGGATGAAACTGAAAAAATTCGACATCGCGGATCTGTGCCCCGGCTCGCCATGCCATGGCAACCCCATCGCCGGTGCTTAAGGGTGGGTTTGTCGTTTGGGAAAAGACCTGGCCGCCGCCGCCTGTTGCCAGAATGACAGCCCCAGCACTGAGCCATTGAATCTGGCGATCGCGCAACAGACATACCCCGCAGCACACCCCAGACTCGATCCAAAGGTCTAAGACAAAGCTGTTGGGCAGCAGGGTAATATTCGCTGTGGCAGCCACCTGTTGCAATAGGGTGGTCACTAATGCCTGCCCCGTGGTGTCGGCAGCATGGAGGACTCGCGGTCGCGAATGAGCCGCTTCAAGCGTTAATGCTGGGCGATCGCCTTGGCGATCGAAGGCGACCCCCATCGCCAGCAGGCGCTCCACTTGCGCTGGTGCCTGCTGAACCAAAAAACGAACACTCTCGGGATCACACAGCCCCGCTCCAGCCAAGAGGGTATCCTGTGCATGTAATAACGGGGAATCACTGGGGTCGATCGCTGCCGCCATCCCCCCCTGCGCCCAGCCACTGGCAGACTGCTGCAGGTCATTCTTGGTAATCAGCCCAATGCGATAGGAGGTAGGAAGGGCTAACGCTGCACTTAACCCCGCGGCTCCACTGCCAATGATTAGAACATCAAACCCAGACGTCGCGGCAGTCAACGTTAACCCAACGCATCCTTTAGAGTTGTTTTATGAGGATGGAAATGCACAAGAGCTTACTTGTATAGCCCATTATTATAGCGATCGCCCCCTTCAACAAGGGCAGTTTCCACCTCAGTAACCGTAAATTTATCTAAATTTGCCCGTAACGTTTCTTTTTGCCGCTCTGTCAGACCGGGGATATTAAGGACATCCTCCACCGACTGGTAGGGAGCATTTTTAACAATGAGCTTTGCTAGCGTAGGATAAAGACCACGATATTGGATAAATGCGGCAATATTAGTGTTGTTAAGGTCAATCTTTTCCCCATAGGAACTGCCTAGTTTTTCGTCCACCACATTCACCAGTTCCTCTGCGGCGGGTGCGGTGGCAGCCAATGTAGGTGCGCTCCAGTGCATCCAGCCGAGAAGGCTAACCCCCAGTAGATACACCAGTGCTAGCCAGCGGCTAAAACGTTGCATATTGCTTTACCTCCCAAATCTCTCAGGTCATTAAAAACAGCGGTTGATTAGGATCAGAAGACGTAATGAGCGCATCGCAGGGGCGATCGCCATCACCTAAGCTGGGTAAAGGCTGACGCACAATGGCCACTAAGACCGATGGCCAACTGTAGTTCACGACCCTTACAAATGATTCAATAATATCAGAGTCCCGTAACTCCTTAGAGGATGTCTGCGAAGGTAAAGCGATCCTAACTACTCCCGCCGCGGGCTAGCCCCTCGACCCCATTTCATCCTGACGGCATTGCCGATAATTGCACTCAAGTCTTACGGCATCAAAGGTAACGGCACAGTACTTTGGCGAAAAAGTAAAAGTCTATCCCAGAGTTTGCCCTCGCACCATTCAGTGCGTCTCGAAAGCGTGCAGCAGCCATACATGGCTATCAACCGTCCTACCAGCATTTTGCTACGTTATCAAGGAGGGTAGAGGTGAGGGAATTCCACGAGAACAGTTAGAATAAAAATAAATTTCTTGCGCCCGCTGCCTGCTGCCATGAACGCCTTTGCTCCTAGCGTCCCGACTGATATTGACCTTCCCGAGTGGTTAGTAACATGCCTGCGGCAGCCCAGTAGCGAAAATGATGAGGACTTGGTATGCCGCGCCTTTCAGTTTGCTTACGATCTCCATCAAGGACAGCAACGTGCCTCAGGGGAACCCTACATTGCCCATCCCGTTGCAGTGGCTAGTATTCTGCGGGACTTGGGGGGTGGCCCAGCGCTGATTGCCGCAGGCTTCTTACACGATGTGATTGAAGATACTGCCATTACTGCCGAAGAGCTAGAAGCAGAATTTGGCACCGAAGTCCGGCGGTTAGTAGAAGGGGTAACGAAACTCTCGAAATTTAACTTTTCCAGCAAAACTGAGCGTCAAGCGGAAAGTTTCCGGCGGATGTTCTTGGCGATGGCTCAGGATATCCGTGTCATTGTGGTCAAATTGGCGGATCGGCTGCACAATATGCGGACACTGGAGTATTTACCAGAGCAGCGTCGTCGCCCCATTGCCCAAGAAACCCGCGATGTGTTTGCCCCCCTTGCCAACCGTTTAGGGATTTGGCGCATTAAATGGGAGCTTGAAGATCTGGCCTTTAAGTATCTTGAACCAGAGGCCTACCGTCAGATACAGGAGTTAGTAGCTGAAAAACGCGCCGATCGCGAGGCGCAGTTACAGGCGGCCATTAGCCAGCTTCAAGACCGTCTCAATGACATGGGGTTTGGCTATCTCGAGATTAGTGGTCGTCCCAAGCATCTTTACAGCATCTATCAAAAGATGAAGCGCCAGCAAAAAGAATTCCACGAAATCTACGACGTGGCAGGAATTCGCATCCTAGTGGCCACGAAGGACGAGTGCTATCGTGCCCTAGCGGTGGTTCACGACTGCTTCTTATCGGTACCTGGTCGCTTCAAAGACTATATCAGCTTACCCAAGCCCAACCAGTACCAGTCGCTGCATACGGTGGTGATAGGTCTGGGAGGCCGCCCTCTGGAGGTGCAAATTCGCACGCTAGAAATGCACCATGTCTCGGAGTATGGGATTGCTGCCCATTGGAAGTACAAAGAAGCGGGTAACTCGCTGCCGCAACAGTGGAGTGGCCGAGATCAAAAATTCACGTGGTTACGTCAACTCCTTGACTGGCAAAATGACCTCAAAGATGCCCAAGAGTACCTTGATAGCATCCGTGATGATCTATTTGATCGCGAAGTTTATGTATTTACGCCCCAAGGGGACGTCTTAGCCTTGCAGCAAGGGGCAACTCCCCTTGATTTTGCTTACCACATTCACACCGATGTGGGGAATCACTGTGCGGGTGCTCGGGTCAATGGCCGTATGGTTACCCTCGATACCCCTCTGCGTAATGGCGACATTGTGGAAATTATTACCCAGAAAAATGCCCACCCTAGTTTGGATTGGCTGAATTTTGTCTGTACCACCGCAGCGCGAAACCGTATTCGCCAGTGGTATAAGCGATCGCGGCGGGATGAAAATCTGCAACGCGGGCGGGAACTTCTTGAAAAGGAATTGGGTAAATCAGGTCTAGATAGTCTGCTGAAGTCACCGCAAATGCAGCAGGTGGCCGAGCGTAGTAACTATCAAACTGTTGATGATCTCGTGGCGGCCTTGGGCTATGGTGAAATTACCCTCAATTTAGTGGTGAATCGTCTCCGTGCGGCCACGTTGGCGCGTCCCGATGTGGCTGCGCCCGAATTACTGCCAGAGACTGCATCAATTAATCGGGTMCCTGCCTCTACAAAACCCAGTGACTCGCCGATTTTAGGAATTGAGGGACTGGTTTATCACATTGCAGGCTGTTGTGCCCCAGTGCCCGATGAACCGATTATTGGTGTCGTGACCCTTGGCAGTCGCGGGATTTCTATTCATCGGCAGGGCTGTAGTAACCTTGAGGCGATCGCGGGCGATCGCCTCATTCCTGTGAGTTGGAATACCAAAACGGCGCAGCACCGACCGCAAACCTATCCGGTTGATGTTCAAATTGAAGTCATTGACCGTGTGGGTATTCTCAAAGATATTTTGACCCGTTTAACCGATAATCACATCAATGTCCGGAAGGCCAATGTCCGCACCGATCCGGGGCGAACGGCCATCATTGATCTGTGTATTGATATTGTGAATGCGAAACAACTGGATAATATACTGGCTCAAATTAAAAAAATTACGGATGTGCTAAATATACGTCGCCGTCAGCAGACAGACATCACGTCCCCTTAGCCCGTTGCGCTTGTGCCCCTTCTGACACTGGAAACGCTCCAACGGTGTCCAGCCGAACTGCTTGCTCCTGCGCTAGCGTGCTTGCAGCGGGTACAGCAGTCGTGGCCGCCGCCGCATCCGGTGTGGGTGGTTCCCGCAACCCTATGGCACGAGGTACACCCCGCGCTGGTGCCCCTATGGGAGCAAGCGAGTGAGCAGTGGCAGGCGACAGCGCCGAACCATATCACGCTGAAAGCCCTAGCCACAGAGATGAGCCAACGCATCTCGCCCCTCGATGTGGGTGAGTTACCCGTAGTGTTTGAGGCGTGCCACCACTATTGGCAGCAGCAGGGGGGCGATCGCCATCTTGTAATAACTAGCTATCTGTGGCTAGACCACCACGACTTACCGTGGGGGATAGGCAGTGCCAGCGTGCTGACAAACCCCAGTATGCCCGTGGCTCACCATACCATCGAAGTGGCCTATCGCCAAGTGGTGCAGGCCAGAAACCTCTATACCTACTGGCAGCAAGGGTGGAACGTTAGCAATTTACGGGTGGCCGTATTAATCTATCCCCTAGCGACGGTGATGGCGTCGGGATGGTGGTGCAGCGCAACTGGCGGGACAGGGGTTGCCTATGAGGGGGTGCACTTACCGCACCACGGGCATCTACCGGGCAATGCTGGTGAATTGCCCACAGACTGGCAGACCTTGGTAGCGCAGTGCCCCATTACCGTGCAACCCTATCTGTGGCTCTGGCATCAGGCCTACAACCGTGTTTGGGTTGGTCAATGTTTGGCAGAACCCTATTCCCCTGAGCAACCGCCAGCCCCCCTTCAGCGGAGCATTGTGGGGGAAGGCATTCCCGCTGCCCCCGGCCAAGCCATTGCCCCTGCTTTGGTGATCACCGACCCCTGTGCCCCCAGTGCGGTTGTCGGGCGCATTTTGGTGACCAAAACTATTCCTCCCCATTGGCTGCCATTGGTGAGTGCGGCGGCGGGTATTATTTGCGAACAGGGAGGGCTAACCAGTCATGGAGCCATCTTAGCGCGGGAGTTGAGCCGCCCGGCAGTGGTGGGTGTCCCTAATGCCACGCAAACGATTGCATCGGGAACACTGCTGTTCCTTGATGGGAATAGTGGAGCCGTCTATCAGCTTCCGCCGCAACCCCTGCGGGCAGAGGTGACCGCTACAACCCAGCCCCAGCAGCCCCCCGCCCGAGGCGATCGCCTTCCCCTACAGATTTTGGTGAATGTGAGCCAAGTGAGTGCGCTGCGGGGACTGCGGAGTCTGCCCTGCGATGGCATTGGCCTAGTGCGCTCAGAGTTAATGCTGTTGAGTTTTCTGGATGGTCGCCATCCGTGTCACTGGTTGCAACAGGGGGACGCAGACGAATTACGCGATCGCTGGGTGCATCACCTAACCCAGTTAATGCGGGCGATCGCCCCGCGCCCAGTGTTTTACCGCACCTTAGACCTGCGTGCGGAAGACTATCGGCACCTGTTGGGGGGAGCCAGCTTTGAGTCAGAAAGCCATCCTGCCTTTGGCTTACGGGGGGTGAGTCGCTACCCCCACTTTGCCGAGTTGTTCGATCTGGAACTGGAGGTGCTCGCCATTGCCCACCGCCTTGAGGACGCGCCCCTACGGGTGATCTTACCCTTTGTTCGCAGTGTTAGCGAAGTGGCCTACTGTCAGGCTGCCTTGGCTCGTCACCACCTCACCCAAGCGCAGGGAATTGAATTGTGGGTGATGGCAGAGGTGCCCGCCATTTTATTTTTAATGAGCGACCTTGCGGCTTTGGGGATTAGCGGTATTACCATTGGCACCAATGACCTGACCCAACTGCTGCTGGGGGTTGATCGCGAGCGAGTCCTCCACGAGTTCAACGACGATCACCCTGCCGTCAAAGGGGCGATCGCCCAACTGATCCAGCAGGCAAAAGCACTGAAGTTGCGGTGCAGTTTGTGCGGTGAAGCCCTCATCCACCATAGAGACTGGTTACCATGGCTAGTAGAGCTAGGGCTAGATAGCATTTCCGTGAGTCCAGAGGCCGTGCTACAGGTGTGGGCACAGTTGACGAGGTAGGGGTAGCCTCTGGCGGCTTTGTGAGCCAACGGCTTGTGCGAGGTTGCCCCTGACGCTAGGCTGGACTATGGCATCGTATGAGTTTTTGAGGATTCCATGCGCGTTTCCCTTCGCTGGTTACGGGAACTAGTCTCAACGGATCTGGAGGCCACAACCCTTGGCGATCGCCTGACGATGGCGGGGTTTGAAGTTGAAGAGATTGAAGATCGCCGCACGTGGGCTGAGGGAGTTGTGGTCGGTCATATTTTGCAGTGCGACCCTCACCCCAATGCCCAAAAGCTGCGAGTGTGCCAAGTGGATGTGGGGCAGGGGGAACCCAGTACCATCGTCTGTGGTGCTCCTAATGCGGCAGCAGGGCTGTACGTGCCGGTGGCGGTACCGGGCGCTTACCTTGCCAAAATCGACCTCAAGATTCGTCCGGCCAAACTGCGCGGGGTGTTGTCTCAAGGCATGATCTGCTCCTTAGCCGAATTGGGGTTAGCCAAGGAATCTGCAGGAATCCATACCTTTAGCGAGCCAGTGACCGTAGGGGCAGATGTGCGCCCTCTGTTAGGGCTTGACGATGTGATTTTGCATTTGACCTCAACAGCGAACCGTGCCGATGCCCTGAGTATGGTGGGGATTGCCCGTGAAGTGGCTGCCCTTACGGGTGCCCCCTTGAAGGTGGCCATTCCTGCGGCACCTCCGGCCAAAAAATCCCGTAGTAAACCGCCCTTCACCGTCAGTGTTGCGGATCCGCTAGCGTGCCCCGCCTATCGTGGTGTGCTGATGAGCGGTGTGCAGGTCGCCCCCTCACCCCCATGGTTGCAGCAGCGGCTGGAAGCGGCTGGTCTGCGCCCCATTAACAATGTGGTGGATATTACTAACTACATTCTTCTAAAGTGGGGGCAGCCGCTCCATGCCTTTGATTGGGATCGCCTCCGAACCATTGATCACAACAGCCCCCTCACGGTTGGCGTGCGCTTAGCCCACCCCGAGGAAACCCTGCAAACCCTTGATGGTCAATCCCGCCGCCTCACGGTGGAGAACCTCGTGATTACTGCTGGGGACGTGCCGATCGCCCTCGCAGGCGTGATGGGGGGGCAACAGACAGAGGTTCATGCGGGAACGCAACAGATTTTGCTGGAAGCGGCGCTCTTTAGCAGTGCGGTTGTGCGCAGGTCTGCCCGTGCCCAAGGGTTACGCACTGAAGCCTCTGCCCGGTACGAGCGCGGTGTCAACCCAGCAGAGCTAGAGGCCGCCAGCAACGAGGCGATCGCCCTGTTAGAGGAGCTTGCCCACGGTCGTGTTACCTTCACCACCCTGCTGGATCAGCGACCGCCCCTTGATCGCACCCTCACCCTGCGCCTTGAGCAAGTCCATCGCCTTTTGGGRGGGGTACTGACCGCCGATAACTCGGAGATCGAGGACTTGAGCGCCGAAACCGTGGAAGCCCTGCTGAGCGCCTTGGGCTTTACGCTGAGGCGGCAGCCCTCTGCAGAGGACGAGTCCGTGGTGTGGTCAGTGACCGTGCCCCCCTACCGGTTTCGGGATATTGAGCGGGAGGTGGATCTCATCGAAGAAGTTGCGCGGCTGTACGGCTACGATCGCTTTGAGGAAACCTTGCCGCCGCAATCAGAGTTGGGCGCACTACCGCTGGATCTGCTGCTGCTGCGGGATCTACGAGCTGCCTTTCGCGGCGCTGGCTTAACGGAACTGATGCACTACTCATGGGTTAAGGGCACTCACCCCCATCAGGTGACCGTTGTCAATCCATTGGTGGCTGAGTTTTCCTGCCTGCGTAGCGATTTAATAACCGGATTGGTACAGGCCTTTCGCTATAACCATGAGCAAGGCAATCCCCCCCTGAACGGGTTTGAGGTGGGTCGCGTCTTTGGCCAAGGGGAAGAGGGTCTCTGGGAGAGCGATCGCCTAGGGGGAATCATTGGTGGCGATCCGTGGCAGGGCAAGTGGGTGCGGCGCTCCCAACAGCCCCAACCTCTGTCGTGGTTTGAAGCCAAGGGCATTCTCGAAAGTGTATTTCAGCGGTTTGGCTTGGTGGTTGAGTACCAGAGCGATCGCCGCGATGAGCGGCTACACCCCGGACGCACAGCGTCTCTATCCCTAAATGGCGAGCACTTGGGCTTTTTTGGTCAATTGCATCCCCAGTTTGCCGCAACGTTAGAGCTACCCCATGCGGTCTATGTCTTTGAACTGGAACTAGAGGTACTGCTCGCACCGCTGGTCGATCGCTTCGGCCATGAAACCTTCCAACCGTTTTCTACCTATCCCGCCAGCGATCGCGATCTAGCCTTTTTTGCCCCTGCGGATCTCACCGTTGGCGAACTCCGCCGTACCCTGTGGAAAGCCGCAGGTGGACGCTCCTCGCTCCTAGAGTCGGTGGAGCTGTTTGATGAATATGCTGGGGTTGGGGTTCCGCCAGGACAGCGCAGCCTAGCGTTTCGGCTGACCTACCGTGCCCCTGACCGCACCCTCACCGAGGCCGAAGTGAATGAACTCCACCAAAAACTCCGCGACAGCCTAGTTGAGAAATACGCCGTCACCTTACGTAGCTAGAGGATAACGATGACCACAGCCGTGCCCATGACTGATCGTTGGCAAGCCATGGCAGATCTTGCCCTTGCGGGTGACCTTCTCAGCCGTGATCAAGCCCGCGCCGTTCTGCGTGCCCCTGATACGGAGCTACTGGCGCAATTGGCAGCGGCCTATCGGGTGCGGCATTACTATTGGGGCAACCGGGTGCGGCTTCATTACCTGCTGAATGCCCAGAGTGGCCTGTGTCCCGAAGATTGCCACTACTGCTCCCAATCTAAAATCTCCACCGCTGAGATTGAAAAGTATCCTCTGCTCTCCCAAGAAAAGATTTTGGCGGCGGCTGAGCGGGCGGCGGCACTGAAGGCGGGCACCTTTTGCATGGTCATTTCGGGGCGATCGCCCAGCGAAAAAGTCTTTGAGCAGGTACTTGCGGCAGTAAAAGCGGTAAAGGAACGCTACGATCTCAAAATTTGCGCCTGTTTAGGCTTACTCTCGGCAGCCCAAACCCAGCAGTTAGCCGCAGCGGGGGTGGATCGGGTGAACCATAACCTGAACACCTCACCGAACTACCACAGCGAGATTTGTACCACCCATACCTTTGGCGATCGCGCCCAGACCCTCAACCATATTAAGGCAGCGGGGATTACCACCTGCTCCGGCGGCATCCTCGGTATGGGGGAATCCGATGAGGATGTGATAGATTTAGCCCTTGCTCTGCGGCAGATGGAGGTTACCAGTGTGCCGGTGAATTTCTTAATCCCCATTGCCGGTACCCCCTTTGCGGCACACGATCATCTCACGCCGCGTCAATGTTTACGAATTCTTACACTTTTTCGCTTTTTGTTGCCTCACCAAGAGATTCGCATTGCCGGGGGTCGCGAGGTGCACCTACGCTCCCTACAGCCCCTTGGCCTGTATGCCGCTAACTCCATCTTTGTGGGGGACTATTTAACAACGGCGGGGCAGGCACCCCATCAAGACTGGCAGATGATTGCCGATGCTGGCTTTGTCCTAGAAGATGCTGAAGGCCGCGCGATCGCCCCTTAAAATCCTCCTGTTGGGGGATGCGCTTCCTTGATGGTTCCATCACACTAGCATCCAAGAGCCAAGACGGCCTTGGGGCTGGCGACAGTACTCAGCAACGTGTAACATTCTACAATGCATTTGTAACGAAATGTTGCATTTTCTCAGATTCCTCCTTAGCATAGAGAGGAATGTGGTACTTAATAGACATTATGAAAAAGCCACGTTGGACACAGCTTATTGATTTTCTGCAGCGGGAGATGGCACTGCCCACCTCTGCCATTAACTTTGGCCTCAAGCAGTGCGATGAGAAAGTCAACCTGTTGCCAGTGGTGCTGTGGCAGTATGGCCTAGTCAGCCTTGAGCAGTTGGATCGCATTTTCGAGTGGATGGAGGCTAGCCACAGCTAGTTTTGCCTGCTGTGACACTTTGGCAAGAAGTTGCCATAGGCTGCTCTGCCTAGCTCTGAGTACTCCTTCCATTAGCTTTTCGGTAGCGAAACAGCAGATTAGATTCGCGACTTCACCCTTGTTCAGAGTATGCCGCAAGCTCCGAGGGATCTGCCGAATGGCTTGGATACCCCATTGATGCGTTGGATCCCTCGGAGTCCCTCAGGAAGCGGCTTTGAAGATTTTATACTATGTCGTATAAAAAATATTGCTGGCTTGTAACGGTCATCCCTCGGAATAGGGGGTTGCAGTTCGCTCAGGGAGCGGCTAGTATAGGGGTACTCCTTCCTCTTCATGGGGAAGGCGATCGAATGGAAACAACGCGGAACCAACGGGTATCGTATCCCAAATACGCTCCTTCCTCTTCATGGGGAAGGCGATCGAATGGAAACCGAAACCTTTTTCAGTTAACTGGAGTTCGTACATTAGCCTTCCTCTTCATGGGGAAGGCGATCGAATGGAAACTCGTCGTCAGCAAGAAGCCGTTGTAGCGGCTGCTTGTGGTGGCCTTCCTCTTCATGGGGAAGGCGAGATCGGAAGAGC
>NZ_JAKLTU010000035.1:0-19015 GCF_022570815.1 Synechococcus sp. PCC 6716 | reverse complement strand
GCAAGCCATCCATGAAGGGCGCGACCTCGAAGCGAATCCAACTTAATACCCATAAGCGAAATTGCTACGTGCGAGACTACATCAACAAAGCAGCACGGTGGGTCGTCAACTTCTGCTTGGAAAACGACATCGATACGATCATCTACGGTCGAAACAACGGGCAGAAAGATGAAATCAATTTGGGTKCAAAAACGAATCAGGAGTTCGTGCAAATTCCGCACTACAAGCTGTTTGGACGAATTGAGCAGCTTTGTTTAATTTTCGGGATTCGATTAGTCGAAACCGAAGAATCGTATACGTCTCAAGCCTCGTTTTTTGATAATGACTTCTTGCCTACGTTCGGTGAAAAACCTGAAGGGTGGAAGGCATCAGGAAAACGAATTCTTAGAGGTCTGTACCGAACTGCGCAAGGATGGCTCATCAATGCAGACTGTAATGGAGCTTGCAATATCATGAGAAAGGTAAGCACAAAGCTCAATATCGAGTTGAGTGGAGTGTGTAGAGGGGCTGTGGCAGCCCCTTCTAAGGTCAAGTTAGGGCAGATTGGTTTTGCTCTAGCCTAACTTAGAGAAGCCTCGCCGTTCCACGGCGGGGAGTGTCACGAATAGGTTTTAGTGATGAAAGCCGAGATTCGAACTGCGCAACTTGACCATGCCACGGATCAGATTCGAGGTTAGCCCCATGTTCTCACACATTAATGAGAACCAACAACCGCAAATGGTAGATATTAGTGACAAAGACGTGAGCGATCGCCGTGCAGTGGCCGCTGCCCTCATTGAGTTGCCCCCTGTCTTTCTCGCTTACCAGCAGGAGAATGAGCTATGCCTGAAAAAAGGCGCCGTGCTGCAAACGGCCATCATTGCCGGCACCATGGCCGTGAAACGAACCGCTGAGGCCATTCCCTTTTGCCACCCCCTACCCATTACCGCCTGTCAGTTCCGCTGTGAACTGCTGCCCCTTGCGGACAAGCTGCAAATTCGCCTTGAGTGCGAGGTCAAAACCCGCGATCGCACCGGTGTGGAAATGGAAAGTCTCCACGGGGTCACTGTTGCTGCCCTCACTGTCTATGACATGTGCAAGGCGCTCAGTAGCAACATTGTGATTCGTGACGTACGCTTGCTGGCTAAAAGTGGCGGCAAAAAGACCCTCGGCCAATACCCCCTTTACGGCTTAGTCCTCACGGGCGGCAAAAGTGAACGCATGGGACGGGATAAAGCCCTCCTAGACTATTATGGTCAGCCCCACGCCCAATACCTCTACCACCTGCTGAGCCAGTATTGTGAACAGGTTTTTTTGTCGGCGCGATCGCAGCAATGGCAGGGCACCCCCCTTGCCGACCTGCCGACCCTTGGGGATACTCTTCCCAGTGAAGGCCCCATCTCTGGGATTCTAACGGCCTTACGCACCTACCCCCAAGTGAACTGGCTAGTGGTGGCCTGTGATCTGCCCTACCTCAAGGCCGAAACGCTGTTTCCCTTACTCCAGCAGTACCGTGAAGATGTGGTAGCGACCTGCTATCATCATCCCCAAGAGCGTTTTCCTGAGCCGCTGTGCGCTATTTACACCCCCCAAGCCCTAGGGGTCTTTGAAGCGGCCTATGCAGCAGGAGAGCGCTGCCCGGTCAAGGTACTCCAGCAAGCGGTGTGCCATTGTATTGCTCCGTGCCACCCTACGACAACCGCTAACATCAACACCCCCGAAGACTATACCCACGCCTTGCACGATGTCCGCGCCCAATAGTCCTAAAATCATTCACCTGCGCTACTTTGCCCTCCTGCGCGAACAGGCGCACACCGAGAGTGAAGAGCGCCCCACCACTGCTGGTACCTATGCTGAACTCTATCAGGAACTCCAGAGGTGCTACGGCTTTTCACTGCCCCTAGGACAGATGAAAGTGGCTGTTAACGATGCCTTTGTGGATCTCAGTACGCCTGTGCAGGAGGGGGATGACGTTGTCTTTATTCCACCGGTGGCGGGGGGCTAAAGGTGACTATTTGCCAGTTTTCCCTAACGGCTGAGCCGTTGCATCCAGCGGTTCTCAGCCACCCTTTGGCACATCTGGCGGCGGGTGCCTTCGTCAGCTTTGAAGGCTGGGTGCGCAACCACAACGCAGGCAAAACAGTGTTAGCCCTTGAGTATGAGGTCTATACCACCCTTGCCCTCAAGGAGGGGGAGCGCATCGTTGCGACAGCCATTGAGCGGTTTGACCTCCTCGGGGCGATCGCCTACCACCGTTACGGAACACTCCAACTAGGAGACATTGCTGTTTGGGTGGGCACCACGGCAGCGCATCGGCGCCAAGCATTTGCTGGAACCGCCTATATCATTGATGAAATCAAATGCCGCCTACCCATCTGGAAGAAGGAGTACTATGCTGGTGCTCCTGCTACTTGGGTCTATTGCCGTGAGCATCGCCACTGACGAACCAGACGAGTGCTGCCTATCCACCATCAGATAAGCAACGCTGATTGATCAGATTTGAAACTTCTCTTTGTCGAATAAATTTCTTTGAGATTTCTAGTATAGAATTAACCGCAGTTAACGAGCAATTCGCATAGATAAAATACTATGGATTGTTTAATCCTATTTATAGATCAAGCCAAATAGGCACTCAATGACTTTGAAGCAAGTGATTGATCGGCCTTGATCAAGCTGATCTACGCCTGACTCACGAGCGCGATTACCGTCGCTGGTGGGCTGTTCTAACCCCTACTATCCAATTCACAGAGGAATGAACCGTGGATTTCTTGTCCAATTTCCTAATGGATTTCGTGAAGCAGTTGCAGTCCCCAACCCTCAGCTTTCTGTTGGGGGGTATGGTGCTTGCGGCTCTCGGAAGTCAACTCCAGATTCCGGAGTCAATTTGCAAGATCATCATCTTCATGCTGCTGGCTAAAATTGGCCTCACTGGGGGCATGGCCATCCGTAATTCCAATTTAACGGAGATGGTTTTACCTGTAGCATTCTCTATCCTGTTAGGGATTCTCATTGTCTTCATTGCCCGCTATACGTTGGCTAAGTTGCCCAAGGTCAAAACTGTGGATGCGATCGCCACCGGCGGCTTGTTTGGTGCGGTGAGTGGCTCAACAATGGCGGCTGCCCTAGCACTTTTAGATGAGCAAAAGGTTGCCTATGAAGCATGGGCAGGGGCGCTCTATCCCTTTATGGATATTCCAGCCCTTGTCACTGCAATTGTGATAGCCAACATTTATCTCAATAAGAAAAAGCTTGCTGCCACCGCCGAGTCCTCCCTAGAAGAGTCGCTCAGCAAGCAGTCTGTCGCCGCAGGGGAGTACTCTGACCCGCAAAACTACCCGAGCACGCGCCAAGAGTACCTCCGGCTGAAGCAGCGACCCGAGAATGCACGGGTCAAGATATGGCCCATTGTCCAAGAAAGTCTCCAAGGACCAGCTCTCTCAGCAATGTTGTTGGGGATTGCCCTTGGCCTGTTCGCTCGCCCCGAAAGTGTCTATGAAAGCTTTTACAATCCCCTGTTCCGTGGCTTGCTTTCGATCCTGATGTTAGTGATGGGAATGGAAGCGTGGTCACGCATTGGCGAGTTGCGCAAGGTGGCTCAGTGGTACGTTGTATATAGTGTGGTGGCACCGATAGTGCATGGGTTTATTGCCTTTGGCCTTGGTATGATTGCCCATTACACGACGGGATTTAGTATGGGAGGAGTTGTGGTTCTCGCCGTCATTGCGGCCTCCAGTTCAGATATTTCTGGTCCTCCCACTTTACGTGCTGGTATTCCATCGGCGAATCCCTCCGCTTACATTGGTTCCTCCACTGCAATCGGTACCCCCATTGCAATCGGCGTGTGCATTCCCCTATTCTTCGGGTTGGCGCAGGCGATCGGTGGCATTTAGGGTTCGATAGGTCGTGGTCTGTGCCTACTCTCTGGGCTGACCAGACCACATTAGATGAACATAGCCAATACACATCTGACAGGAGGTAACCACCATGGCTAAGCCAGCCAAAAAGCTCGTCATTGTCACTGAAAAGATTTTGCTCAAAAAAATCGCTGCCATCATTGAAGAAGCGGGAGCAACGGGTTATACAGTGATGCAGACGGGGGGCAAAGGCAGCCGCAATGTGCGCTCCTCGGGGCAACCGAACGTTTCTGATACAACGGCCAATATCAAGTTCGAGATACTTACCCCGGATCGCGATATGGCCGAGAGGATTGCAGACCAAGTCGCTGCGCAGTTTTTCATGGATTTTGCCGGCATTATCTATATCTGTGATGCGGAGGTGCTGTACGCCCATACGTTCTGTGGGCCAGAGGGCTGCTGAGTTAGGTGAGTCAAGACCCAAATAGTTGAGACCTATCTCGGCTGTCTGGGTCTTTTGGTTGACAGGTTCATCTCCGTTGAGTCACGCAGTCCCTGTCCGTGCACGGGTGAATTTTTTGTAGATGTTTTCATAGGGAGGGGCGCTGGACTACTGCCTCTACTATATCTGCATAGACTTTGATCAACATGGAGCAAACACCATGGACAAGTTTGACCCCACTCAGCTACGAAGCCAATTTGATAACACTAGTGAAGGCTGGCTAGTTCATGTATATAGTGGCGATCGCCGTCTGCTGTGCGTCTTGGACTCGTCCCATGCTTGGACGTTTTTGCTAGGCTGCGGGGTCGGTATTCTACTGGCGCTGGGGTGGTTTAATCTTGCCAAATACAGCCCATCTACGACGTATGTTCCGGCAACAACTCCCCCTCAAGGGCTGATTGATTAGCCTACCCATCAATCACATCTTTCAGGGGTAGCAGTCACAAAAAAGGGGGGCTAGCCCCCTTCTTCTAAAACTTATTGCTTTTTTAGGACGAGAGAGAGATCTAAGGTGCATTGATCGCCAACCCCCCTTGATTAGTTGGGCTGCAGCCGTTGCACCATCAGGGGGTTACTCAGGCGATTCAGCCCCACGCTATCAGATGTCATTAACTCGGTCCACAGGGTTGCCGTTTTGGTGTCGTTGGGTTGCTGCTGCCGTAGGTTGACCAAAACATTGAGGGCATCGTACCAAAGACCATTGGCCGCCAGTAATTCATAGGCTTCCACTGGGGTTGCCTTGGATAACTGCTTGGCCAACGCTTCAGGCATTGGAACCCGCTGTACCCATCCTTCCACAAAGCGAATTTGCGAGGGATCAGGATCGGCAGGGTTACAAATGAGACTCACCGTCCAACGGTAATCAACCCCTTCCATGAGGGGCGGCACCTTGCCATCCAGAGTGAGGCTATCCAAGCGAGGACGACCCGCTAAGGGCAAGGTCTGGGAATAGATTTGTACCTGCCCACCATCAGGCCGAGACTGAAACAGGGTAAACTCCATCGCTTGATAATTATTGGCGGGTAGATACCAATAAAACGTGGGTCGATTGGCTGTTGTCAAGCCAATGTTGGTGACCGGAACTAGAGTAGTCAGGTCAGGTTCTGTTGCACTCGTTTCTACTTTGCACGCCCCACGGGTTGCCGCCCCTTCACGGTTCCCCGGACGCGACAAATTAGCGGGGGGGGTAAAGCCTGCCCAACTGACGCCAGCATTTAGAAGCACCGCCGCCAACCCCCATGACAGAATCTGAGTCATTGAAATGGGACGATATGGGTAAGTCTTCATGGATTTAATCCTTAATATCACGCACAATAGGCAGAGATTTATAACCCGAAGCAATCACTGAACTAACCTACTGCCACACTATTACCT
This sequence comes from Synechococcus sp. PCC 6716, assembly GCF_022570815.1. Lineage (NCBI taxonomy): Bacteria > Bacillati > Cyanobacteriota > Cyanophyceae > Synechococcales > Synechococcaceae > Synechococcus > Synechococcus sp. PCC 6716. The sequence continues at coordinate 13,306 of NZ_JAKLTU010000035.1, read as the reverse complement.
TACTTGAAGAAGCAAAGGCCAAGGGTGATGCTGCCAACGCTGCTGTCATGATCATCGTCACGATGCTTAGCTGATAAAAGACACATTCCCCTTTCTAGTGCGAATTGCCCAAAGGTATAGGGGCTCTCTCTAAGACGGTTGCAACCGTACCAGAGTTCCCAAGAAACAAAGGCCAGGGCAGGGAATGGTTTCGATAGTTGCTGTCTATACTGGAAGGTATATTTGCTGGCTTGTAGCTTTTTTTACCGCCATTTTTTAGTGATCATTAGTCTTGTGAAGAGATACTCTGGAAACGCTGATTGGTCATGGCTGCTGTTTGTTATAACAGGAGCGGTAATTTTTGGGTCAGCTTCCTTTAATAGCTCAGCTCAGGCAGCAGAAACAATTATTTTCCGCTATGGTTTTTTGGAGCGATCGCTAGCGGTTAACGACTTAGAAACCTTTGTGGAAACTGGGGCTGTTTCAGCGGAGTTAGGTGCCTACTTGCGCTTGTTACCCCTTGCGCGCCGGCAACAACTGCGATCGGCACTGCAAGAACGGCTGCGTCTTTCACCAGTGGCTGTGGCGCAACTTCTCTACTCCCCTTTAGGTAAAGAACTATTAAATCAGGCTGCAACAATTATTCAAACCCAAGCCCGCCACAGTAATACCTATGCCCTCCGTGCTGCGCTGATTACTGCCGCTGCTGATCCCGAAGGTTTAACTGCCCTGAGCCTGATTCGCCACTATCCCTCGGGGAGTATCCGCGTTGACTTACAAAAAGGGTTAACCATTCTTAAAAACTTTCAAGCCACTATCCGTGAAACCGAAACAATTTTAGACGTGGTGCGGCGGCAGTCAGTGGTGGATGAGTGGCAGCAAAACGTCCCCTCAGTACAATCGCTACTATACCCCGGCGGGGGACGTTGGCTGGAAATGCCTTGGGTCATTGAGGATCGCTCGCCGCGCCGCCTCCAGTTAACTGGACAGCCCCGTACCATTGAAGTGGATGTTTACTTGCCCCTTGTGGCTGCCCAGCAATTGGTGCCCGTGGTTGTTATTTCCCATGGCTTGGGGGCAAATCGCCACAGCTATCGCTATTTGAGCCAGCACTTGGCCTCCCATGGCTTTGCGGTGATCGCCCTTGAGCATGCAGGAAGTTCTACACGGCAACTTTTGTCTTTTCCAGTGGGTTATACCAGTGCCTATACAGCGGCACAAGAGTTTCTGGATCGCCCTTTGGATGTCACCTTTGTTCTGAATCACCTCAGCGAATTTCCTGAGCAGTTACACCCATGGCAGGGGCGGCTCAACCTTGAGGGCGTTGCCATGATTGGTCAGTCCTTTGGCGGCTATACTGCCCTAGCCCTTGCAGGGGCACGTCTTGACTTTGAACAGTTGGCGCGCCACTGTCCCAGTAGCATTCTGAATTCGTTTAATGTGTCGCTGTTGTTGCAGTGTCAAGCCCAAATGTTACCGCCGCGCACCTATCACCTCCAAGACCAGCGAATTAAGGCGGTGTTAGCGGTGAATCCGATTACCAGTGCCCTGTTTAGCCCGCGATCGCTGGCGCAATTGACTATCCCCGTCATGTTTGTGGCTGGTAGTAATGATACGATCGCCCCCGCGGTGTCTGAGCAAATCTATCCCTTTACATGGCTGACTACGCGCGATCGCTACCTTGCCCTGATTGACGATGCCACCCATTTTTCAACCATTGGCGAAGCTCGGGACAATGAACCCGTTATGCCGGTGCCTGCTCGCTTTGTGGGGGCCACGCCACCGCGATCACGGGCGTACCTGAAGGCATTGAGCCTAGCGTTTTTGCGCGCTCACCTCCTAGAGGATGAAACGGCGCGCCAGTGGCTCACCCCCGCTGCTGCGTCGGCTCTGAGTATTCCACCCCATTCCCTGAGCTTGACCCACTCCTTGGCAACACCGATGCTGGATACAGCCTTGGATCAATTGGCAGTGACCCGCCGCGATCGCTAAGGGCGGCGACACACATTGGGGCTAGCGCTGCGCCTGAGTGCCATACATCGCCTGCAACACAACCGCAGGGTTCACCAGTTGACCGCGATGCCGCAACGTCCAGTGTAAATGCGGGCCGGTGGTTCGCCCTGTCATCCCCACTCGGCCAATGCGCGCCCCCGTGGGTACTCGCTGTCCCTCTAAAATAAGAACGCCCCCTTGGCGATCTACCATGGCGCGGCCTTGGGGGGTTTGCTCAACTCGGCCTTTCATGTGGCAATAGACGTGCTCCCATGCCCCTGAACGGATTCGCACCAAGGTGCCACAGGCGGTATGATCCGAGACTTCAATTACCTGACCTGCCCACCAGTTACGAATGTAACTGCCTTCGGGGGCAGCAAAGTCAAGACCATTGTGGAATTCTGTGGTTGGTTCCCCCGTGGGCGATCGCCGGTAGCCGAAGGGTGAGCTATAGCCCTGAAAATTTTCTACAGGAAATGAAGCATCATTCCAGCGTAAGGTTCCTTGGCTACTATTTTGGGACGGTTGGCTCAGCTTGGGACTGCCCAGCACACCACCAAGGGCGATCGCCAATGCCAGACTGATTCGCTGCCAGTGCATAGTTCAACTCCTCACCATCTCTTTTTGGCTCTTTTTGGCCTACGGCTTTAGACCACTGTTGATGCACACCGTTCCCTATTCTAGGGGCACCCCCCCGTTTTCGCACTCCACCCTTGAAGTTTATTGAAACTTTATTGCAATAATAGGCTAGGGGGATTTAGCCAACCATTGCCCCCGCTGTCCCGATTGCCCCAGATAGCCCTAGGAGAACGCCACCGTGAACCGATTTAGAGGACGTTACCAATGGCAAAAATTGGCCTATTCTACGGCACTCAGACCGGCAACACCCAGATGATTGCCGAAAAGATTCAGACTGCTTTTGGTGGAGCAGACATCGTCGCACTGCACGACATTGCCGATGCCGAACCAGAAGATTTTCGCAACTACAGTTACCTGATTATTGGCTGCCCCACGTGGAATATTGGCGAGTTACAGGCTGACTGGGAAGGATTCTACGATGAGCTAGAGGCAATTGACTTCAGCAACAAAAAAGTGGCCTACTTTGGTGCCGGCGATCAGGTGGGCTACGCGGATAACTTTGGCGATGCCATTGGCATTCTTGAGGCCAAAATTAGCGAGCAGGGCGGCAGCACCGTCGGCTATTGGCCTACCACTGGCTACGACTTCAATGACTCGAAAGCGCTGCGGGGCAACCAATTTGTGGGGTTGCTCATTGACGAAGACAACCAATCTGAGCTAACAGATCAACGCATCCAACAGTGGGTGACACAACTCAAGACTGAATTCGGTCTTTAGGCCTGCTGCGGGCAACTCTCTGAAACGGGCGCGAGGGTTGCCTCAATATTCTGATAATGATAATCAGCCTTAAAATACTTAAGGGGGTAGCCATGCTAGAGCTTGACCTACGCACCTATGCCGACAAAACTTACCGGCTCCACGATCTACAGCCCAAAGCCTCGGTGCCGCTCCAAGAGCGGTGTTGGCTGGTGCAATCGGGGACAGTAGAGATCAACCTTCTCGATAGTGAGGGGATGCTGTGTTTTGTTGGGCTGGCCACAGCGGGCATGGCTATTTTGGGGCTCCCTTCTATTTGCTATGAAATTGAGGCGCTGCAACCGAGCCGCTTGCTCTCCTTTAGCCCTGCTGAGGTAGAGCAGTCGAGCCATCTCCTGCGGCTGTTATGGGAAGGCCAACAGTACCGCCAGTACTACAGCGATTTACTGCTGCGGGCAAGCCACTACCCCACTGCCCTAGAGCAATTGCACGAGGTGCTGGTTGTCTTGGCGCAGCTCCTTGGCATCAGAACACCGGCAGGGGTGCGGCTGCCCCTGCGGCTGACCCACGCGCGCTTGTCTCACTATACGGGCATTAGTCGCGTGACGGTGACTCGTTTGCTGAAAGAACTGTTACAGCAGCAGCGCCTATCCTGGCAGCGCGATCGCCACTTGACGCTGCCCGCAAGTTGTGTCCCATCACCCCCCATCCTCCCTTGCTCAATAGCGTTGGCGCCAAAAGGTCAGCACTGACCAAAGGCCGGTCAACCAACTGGCAAGAGCCAAAATAAGGAGAATGCCACCGGGGATCATCGTCAGCCAGCCGATGCCACGCAAAACGTACAGACTCAGAAACAGACTAAAACAAACAGCAAAGGTGTAATAGGCAGCGCGCACAGCAAATCGGGTGACGAAGTGTTATAGTTTACTTCGTAATGTAAGGGCATGAGACTTGTCAACAGTGAAACACTTAGCGTTGATGGGTGATCCCAACATCACAACTTGGTATCTAGAAATGGGTCTGCGGCAGCGGCGCGCTGCCATTCCTGCCCTATCGGTTGTGGATAACTGTGAAGGACCTAGTATGAGCTGATCGGCCTGCAACTTGAGGTTTGCGCCCTTGGCGTAAACTGGGTCGATCAGACGTAGTCAAGCGTTTTATTACATGTCTAACCTCTGAGGGTAGCCAGAAAAAGCTACTGGGGATTCATACCTAGCTTGTAGGACAAGCCATCTTTCCAGCGCAGATGACATTTTTGAGCGCTACCCCTCTGAGAATCAGCAACTCCAGCACAGTTGGCGTGGCGGTTATGTCTGTGAAACAGTCCCCAGCATCACTGGCTGTGCCTGTCTCTATTGTCTTGCGAGGTCAACTATGTCAGCATTTGCCACCCCTATTACCCCCGCTCCGATTCCCGACAACATTAGCCTTACGGATCTCATTGATAACTACTTCACGGCCTATAATTCCGGTCGTTTACGCGAACTGTGCCATCTGCTTGCCCAGCGGGTGCTCCAGCCAGAGGTGACTGTTGGTCTCAGTCTTTCCGGTGCCATGACCCCCACAGGCTTAGGGATTTCTGCCCTAGCGCCCTTAGTACGAGCGGGGTTTATCGACTACATCATCAGTACAGGGGCAAATCTCTACCACGATATTCACTACGCCTTGGGTATGGAACTTTACGCAGGGCATCCGTTTGTAGATGATGTGCAACTGCGGCAGCAGAGCAAGATTCGTATCTACGACATTATCTTTGACTACGATGTGCTCCTAGAAACCGATGCCTTTTTGCGGCAGGKGSTGCGCAGCGAAACGTTCCAGCACCGCATGGGAACTGCTGAGTTCCACTATCACTTGGGTCGCTATGTTCGCGAACTTGAGATCCAGCGGGGGCAACCCCATTCTTGCTTACTGGCAACAGCCTACGAGTGTGGGGTGCCCATTTACACCTCCTCTCCTGGGGATAGCTCCATTGGTATGAATGTGGCGGCGATCGCCCTCGAAGGCTCCAAACTGGTGATTGACCCGGCCATTGATGTCAACGAAACCGCGGCCATTGCCTACTTTGCTCGCGAAGCCGCTGGCGGAACTGGCAAAAGTGCCGCCCTGATCATTGGCGGGGGCAGCCCCAAAAACTTCCTGCTGCAAACCCAGCCGCAAATCCATGAGGTGCTGGGCTTACCTGAACGGGGGCACGATTACTTTATTCAAATTACGGATGCTCGACCAGATACAGGCGGGCTATCGGGGGCGGTGCCGAGCGAGGCTGTTAGCTGGGGCAAAGTGGATCCCCAAGGGCTGCGGGATACGGTGGTGTGCTATACCGACAGCACCATTGCCCTGCCGATTCTGACCGCCTACTGCCTCAATCGCTGTCCATCTCGTCCACTGAAGCGGTTGTACGATCGCCGGGGTGAGATGATAGAGCGGTTGCAGGAGCTTTATTTGCAGGCGCAACTCCAGCAGAAAGTCCAAGACATCCCCTCCCCTGTAGCCACCTATCCCTGTGGCACGCCGATTCGCCGCAGCTAGCCACCCTCTCGGGGGATCTGTGCGGATCCCTCGAAGGCTCGGGCAAGGTTTTCCGGTGTAAAGACCTCCGCCGTAGTGCCGTATGCTAGGATGCTTCGGTTTACAAGGATCACCTGATCGCAAAAGGTGGTAATTGAGGCCAGATCGTGGGTCGAGATCAGAATTGTGCGCCCCGCCTGCCGCTCTGCCAAGAGTAAATCAATGATGAGCTTCTCGGTTTTGATGTCCACCCCCGCAAAGGGTTCATCCAGCAGCAGCACCGCTGCCTCTTGGGCAAAGGCACGGGCTAAGAACATGCGTTTCTTTTGCCCCCCGGACAGTTCGCCGATTTGGCGGTGGCGCAGTGGCCAGAGTTCAACTTGCTCAAGGCTTTGGCGCACTCGTTGGCGATCGGCTGCCCGCGGTTGCCGCAGCCAGTTCATTTTGCCGTAGCGTCCCATCATGACTACATCCCAAACCCGCAGCGGAAACTGCCAGTCCACGTCTTCGCTTTGGGGCACATAGGCCACAAGGGAACGCCGCTGTACCTGCCGCAGGGGCAGACCATGGATGTGCACTTGACCCCTCACGGGCTGCACAAACCCCATGATGGCCTTAAAGAGGGTGGATTTACCGGCACCGTTCATCCCGACAACGCCACAGATTGTCCCTGCACTGAGTTGCAGCGTGGCACCGTAAAGAGCAATCGTGCGGTGGTAGGCTACGGTAACATTTTGCAGGTCAATGGCGGGCTGGGGAATCATGGTGTGTTTTTTCCAGTGAGGCCGTTAAGGAGGGTGTCAATGTTGTATCTGAGCAACTCTAGGTAGGTGGGGGCATTCCCCCCTGGCGGCGAGAGGGAGTCCACATAAAAAATGCCCGCAAAGGTTGCCCCTGACTCGCGGGCTACTTGCTGTTGGGGCGCTGGGTTGACAGTACTTTCACAAAAAACAGCGGGAATTTTTTGCGCTCGTACCGTGGCGATCGCCTGTGCCATCTGCTGGGGGGTTCCCTGCTGATCGGCGTTCACAGGCCACAAATAAACTTCCTGAAGTTCATAGTCTCGCGCTAGGTAGGAAAAGGCACCCTCACAGGTAACGATATAGCGTTGGTTGGGTGGCAGCACGGCTAACGCTTGCCGCAGTTGTTGATCTAAGGCTTGAATGGCTGCTGTGTAGGCAGCGGCGTTGGCGGCGTAGGTGGCGGCTCCCGCCGGATCCAATTCAGTGAAAGCCTTGCGAATATTTTCGATGTAGATCAGGGCATTTTGCGGTGACATCCACGCATGGGGATTGGGCTTCCCTCGGTAGGCATCCGCAGTGATGGGCATGGGCACAACCCCTGCGGTGAGGGTAACCCGTGGTACATTGGGCAAGCTGTTGTAAAAACGATCGCCCCAACGCTCTAGACCTAAGCCATTTTCCAGAATTAGGGCCGCCTGTTGGCCGCGCACCAAATCGCTGGGGGTGAACTCATAGCCGTGAACTTCAGCGCCGGGTTTAATTAGGGATTCAACTCGTAGGCGATCGCCCGCCACCTGCTGCGCCATATCCGCTAATACGGTAAACGTCGTAAGCACTAACGGCCGCTCCTGCGCTTCGGTTTGGGTTTCAGCAACCGGGGCACTGCTCTGGGGCGGAGGGGCGGCACAACCACCCACCAATAACACCCCTACCAATACCCACCGCAAACCAGCCATGCCTTTCATAATTCTTTCATAATTTCAGCCTAGCACAGGCCGGTTAATAATCATGACAAAGAAAATGAAATCTCTCCCCTTGGAGGGCGATCGCCCCGTCCGATACACTGAGGGGAAGGAGTCCTCGGAGGGAACGGTGAAAAGACACAAACATTGGCTCGGTATTGTCGTTGTTCTGTTATGGCTAGGAACGCTTGTTATCTCTCCAGTACCAGCAGTTGCCCTACCAACGTCCCCGGCCTTGTTCGCACGGCTACCTCAAGGCAATGCCGTCACGGATCCCAAAGCCTTATTACGCCTAGCCTTACCCATTAACAACCCCACCGCCCGGGAGTTGCAAAGCGATCTGGAGCAAATTTCCTTTCTGGTACGCGGTAAGCAATGGTCAAAAATTGCCAGCAACATCAATAAAGCCAAAGCCATTGTGCGCGATCGCGCCGATGAACTCTTGAGCAGTATTGCCCCCGAACAACAGGACAAAGCGAAAGCCCTGCTGGCGGATTTAACAGACTCCCTCGAGCGCCTCCAGACAGCCGCCGAAAGCAAAGATCGCAGCCAGCTTCTGCCCGCTAAAGCCGCAGCGCTTGACCTGGTGGGGGATTTAGAGGCCATGATGGTGCAAGACTACAACTATACCCCCCCCAAAGAGTATGCCCACCTACCCCAGTTGCGCGGACGAGCCACCGTCGTCATGGAAACCTCCAAAGGCAACCTCACCATTGTGGTGGACGGCTATAGTGCCCCCCTCACCGCTGGCAATTTTATTGACCTAGTGCAGCGGCATTTCTACGATGGCTTACCCTTTACCCGTGCCGAAGAGTCCTACGTGTTGCAGGCGGGGGATCCCCCAGGCCCAGAAGACGGCTTTATCGATCCAAAAACCAAGCAGTACCGCACCATTCCCCTTGAAATTCTTGTTGAGGGGGACAAGTCTCCCCTCTACGGCATCACCTTAGAGGATGCTGGTCGCTACCTTGAGCACCCAGTACTACCCTTTTCCGCCTACGGTACCCTTGCCTTAGCGCGCCCGAACGATGATCCCAATGGTGGCTCTTCCCAGTTTTTCTTTTTGCTCTTTGAGCCAGAACTCACCCCTGCCGGGCTAAACCTCCTAGATGGCCGCTATGCCGTATTTGGCTACGTTATTGAGGGCGAAGAGACCCTCCGGCAACTGCGCCAAGGGGATAAAATTCTGTCGGTGAAGGTCGTGGATGGCCTTGAAAATTTGGTTCAGCCTGCTGCAACTTAGCCCTTGCCGGCTGCTAGCCACACACTGGGGTTTGCTAAAATGGCGGTGCAACCCTCATCAAGGGGTTGTAGGTTCCGTGTGAGGAAAACTCATGCCATTACGTCAGCAATTGCTTTTGGGATGCGCCACGGTGGTTCTCGCCTTCGCAAGCGTGGAGGCGAATGCCGCGCCGCTGCCCAAGTGGATGGAGCGCCTCAACCTCAACCCCCAGCAAACCCAGCAAATGCAGGCGGTAGAGCGCAAATATAGTGAAACTGTGCGGCAGCAGCAAGCAGCCCTGAATACGGCAGAGGAGACACTAGAAAAACTCATGGTAGCAGGTGCACCCACCGCCCAACTCCAGCAGCAATTTGATCAAGTGATGCGTTTGCGAGAAACCCTGCATCGCACTCGTTTTGCAGCCGCTGTAGAAGTTCAACAGATTCTCACTCCAGCACAACGGCAGCAACTATCGGCGATGAATCGGCAACGGCTAGACAACCTGCGGAACTCTCCCCGGCAGGGCGCAATGATGCCATAGCTTGGCTCAGCTGCCTAAATGCTATGACCTGAAAAGGAGTTTCCCGATGGGTACTGAGTCCCACTCTCACCCCCCTGAGTCACCCTCTGCGCCGCCTCGTTTGCACACTCACCCCCACCACCACAGTGAAGCATCGCTGCGGGCCATTGTGAATCGCCTAGCTCGCATTGAAGGCCATGTGCGGGGGATCAAAACCATGGTGCACGAGAGCCGTCCTTGCCCAGAAGTGCTGATTCAAATTGCAGCGGTGCGAGGGGCACTGGATCGAGTGGCGCGGTTAATTCTAGATGAGCACCTGAATGAGTGTGTAACCCGCGCTGCCCAAGAGGGGCGGATTGATCAGGAATTGGCGGAACTCAAGGCGGCGCTGGATCGCTTCTTGGGCTAGAGAATCCCATTTGATACACTAGGTGAACATTGGTTTCTGCACAGGTCTATGTCTGCTGTTATTGCTGCTAACTGGTTTCTGGGGGTTGTTTTTGCTGCATTTACCCTAGTGTTCATCGTCCGCATTGTGTTGACGTGGTATCCCCAAACCAATGTGCAAGGGCCGCTCAAGCTGATTTACTGGCTATCAGAACCCGTGTTGGCACCCACGCGGCGGGTCATCCCACCCTTGGGAGGGGTGGATATTAGCCCAATTATCTGGGTGGGCATTGTGACCTTGCTGCGACAGCTTTTAGTGGGGCCGCAGGGGTTACTGTTTCTCCTGTTTCCGCCAGCTTAGTGACCACGATCGCACCGGAGGTTAAACCGTTCCTCAAATGGGCCGGAGGAAAGTCGCAACTTCTTGGCCAAATGGCTCCCTATTTACCCACGCAGTGCCGTTGCTATGCGGAGCCGTTTTGCGGTAGCGCAGCGCTGTACTGGTATGTGTACCGGCAATCGCAGCAGGGCGCGTTTTCCTTGCAGCAGGTACGCTTAGGCGATCGCAATCCAGAACTCATAAACTGCTATGAAATGGTGCGCGATCGCGTTGAGGATCTGATTCTTCTGTTGAGTGAGTATCGCCAGCAGCACAGCAAAACCTTCTACTATCATATTCGCAGCCTAGCGCACCAGCAGTTAGATCCCCTGACGCGGGCAGCGCGACTGATCTACTTAAATAAAACCTGTTTCAATGGCTTGTACAGGGTCAATCGTGCCGGTCAGTTCAATGTGCCTATGGGCAGCTATCGCAATCCCCAGATCGCCGATGCAGCAACCTTGCGTTTAGCGAGTGCCGCCTTGCAAAATGTTTGCCTTGAGGTGGCAGACTTCCCGGCAGTGCTCCAGTGGGCCAGCGCTGGTGACTTTATCTACTTTGACCCTCCCTACTATCCCCTTTCTAAAACCGCGAGTTTTACCAGTTATACCCATCATCCCTTTGGTGCCGCAGAGCACCATGCCTTGGCTGAGGTCGTGGCAGAGTTGGATCGGCGGGGGTGCTACGTAATGGTGAGTAATGCTTGGGTTGAACCGGTGCTGAGCCTATACCAGCGGTGGCAATGTATTGAACTCAAGGCAGGGCGGGTCATTAATGCCCACGGCCATAAGCGGGGCAAAATTAGTGAGCTACTGGTCATTAACTACCCTCGGGAGGGTGAGGGATGCCCTTAATCAGCGTCAACACTGCTGCGGAACTCATTCGGCAGCATTTACCCGATTGGGGAACGGAAATCGTGTCCTTGAGTACCCTGCACCCTCGGATACTCGCAGAACCAATTCTTAGCGATCGCCCCTATCCCCCCATTGACCGGATTATGATGGATGGCATTGCCCTGAATTGGCAGCATTATGACGCTGGCCAGCGAACCTTTCCAATTCTTGGCACTGTGGCAGCCGGGGATGTGCCACCGCCCTTGAGCGATCCTAGCGCCTGTTTTGAAGTCATGACAGGGGCGGCTCTGCCGCAGGGCTGTGATTTAGTGATTCCCTACGAAGCCCTAGAGATCAAAGAGGGCATAGCGTCTATCCGACACCCTGAGCCATGGCTTCCCTACCAGTTTGTCCACCGCTGTGGCAGTGATGCCCCTGCCGGAGCCGTTATTTTGCCTGCTGGCACTCCTCTTCACAGCCCAGCGTGGGGGATCCTTGCCTCTGTGGGGCACACTCAAGTGAGGGTCAAACGTTATCCGCGCACCCAACTGATTGCCACCGGCAATGAACTGGTGGCACCGGAGCAAACACCCAACCCCCATCAATTGCGGCTCTCTAACACCTATGCCCTTGCGGCAGCATTACAGCGCCAAGGCTACTCCCAAGTGAGTCTGACCCATCTGCCGGATGATCCCCAACGGTTAGCGCAGCACTACCAAGCAGCCAGCCAAACCCATGATTTACTCATCTATTGCGGTGGCGTGTCCAAAGGCAAATTTGATTATTTACCGCAGATGTGGCAGCAACAGGGGGTGCAGCAATATATCCATGGGGTAGCGCAGCGACCGGGAAAACCGCTGTGGTTTGGGATCGATCATCAACGTCAAACGGCTGTTTTTGGCCTGCCCGGAAACCCCGTCTCTAGCTTGGTCTGCTTGCATCGGTATCTGCTAGAAACACCCGTACTCTACGCTCGCTTAACTGCACCCGTTCATTTTGAAAAACCCTTAACCTACTTTTTACCCGTTAAACTAGAAACCACCCAAAATGCTGAACTGGTCGCTCACCCGCGCCCCATGCAAAACTCTGGTGATTTCTTGGCTTTGGCTGATAGTGATGGTTTTGTGGAGTTGCCAGCAGAGCAGCAAGCATTTGCCGCAGGGGAGTGTTACCGCTATATCCCTTGGAGTTAACTCATGAGGGGTTCGGGGAGCGATACGTTCCACGCTGTAGCCGTAGGGTCGGCGTCGGGAGAATGTCACGTGGCAATCAATGGGCGATCACTAGTTGCGACCCCACCGCTGCGGCTAATTGCTCTAGCATGTCCACCGTTGTGGCAAAATCCACGCAAGGGTCAGTAATGCTTTGCCCATACACTAACTGCGATAGATCTTGGGGAATTGGTTGGTTACCTGCCTTCAGGTGGCTTTCAATCATCACTCCCGCCAGATAACGGGAGTTTTGCTGCACTTGCTGGGCAATGTTGTTACACACCACAACCTGCCGTTGTGCATCTTTGGCCGCGTTGGCATGGCTGCAATCCACCATTAGGCGAGGACTCAACCCCTTGCGCTCTAAGAGGGCAGCGGCCATTTCAATGTGGGCGGCGGAATAATTGGGACCGTCTTTGCCCCCCCGCAGCACCAGATGGGTATCGGGGTTACCGGTTGTGGCCACAATACTGGCTAAACCATCGGCATTAATCCCCAGAAAATGGTGGGACTGCTGAGCCGCAATCATGGCGTTAATGGCAGAGTCTAGGTGACCATCGGTACCATTTTTGAAGCCCACAGGCATGGATAGGCCGGAGGCCATTTGGCGGTGGGTTTGGCTTTCAGTGGTGCGCGCCCCAATCGCTGTCCAACTGACAACATCGGCAATGTACTGGGGAATAATGGGGTCGAGGAGTTCGGTGGCGGCGGGCATCCCCATGCTGGCAAGGTTCAACAGCAACTGCCGCGCCAAGCGCAACCCCGTGTTAATGTCGTAGCTACCGTCGAGGTGTGGATCGTTAATCAGCCCCTTCCACCCCACGGAGGTGCGGGGTTTTTCAAAATAGACCCGCATGACAATTTCTAGGCTATCGCTGAGGCGATCGCGCACAGCGGTGAGTTTGTCGCCGTACTCAAGGGCGGCGTTCACATCGTGGATGGAGCACGGCCCCACAATGACCAAGAGGCGGCGATCGCGCCCTTGGAGAATATCCCGAATGCGATCGCGAGTCGTGGCCACAAGGGTGGCTTGGGATTCATGAAGTGGCAAGTCCGCCAGCAGGGTAGCGGGGGTCAACAAGGGTCGCGTCTCAACAACGTGAAGATCAAACGTTTGCGGCATGGGTGAGCAATCAGCACTTTTCTCATCATAACGCGATGGGTACAGCCCCTAGCTACGGTTGACCCGCCACATTAACCCAACCGTAGCTAGGGGCTGTACCCATCGCGTT
>NZ_JAKLTU010000034.1:0-16429 GCF_022570815.1 Synechococcus sp. PCC 6716 | reverse complement strand
TCTCCTGAGAACGTTTTAGCGCTTGACCCAGGCCTGAATAACCTCTTGACCGGCGTGACAAATACTGGACTTGCCTTTGTGCTGGATGGTAGAGGGTTGAAATCTCGAAACCAATGATTCAATAAGCAGGTTGCCAAATTCAAATCGATTCTGACTCATGGCAAGCCATCCATGAAGGGCGCGACCTCGAAGCGAATCCAACTTAATACCCATAAGCGAAATTGCTACGTGCGAGACTACATCAACAAAGCAGCACGGTGGGTCGTCAACTTCTGCTTGGAAAACGACATCGATACGATCATCTACGGTCGAAACAACGGGCAGAAAGATAAAATCAATTTGGGTGCAAAAACGAATCAGGAGTTCGTGCAAATTCCGCACTACAAGCTGTTTAGACGAATTAAGCAGCTTTGTTTAATTTTCGGGATTCGATTAGTCGAAACCGAAGAATCTTATACGTCTCAAGCCTCGTTTTTTGATAATGACTTCTTGCCTACGTTCGGTGAAAAACCTGAAGGGTGGAAGGCATCAGGAAAACGAATTCTTAGAGGGCTGTACCGAACTGCTCAGGGATGGCTCATCAATGCAGACTGTAATGGAGCCTGCAACATCATGAGAAAGGTAAGCACAAAGCTCAATATCGATTTGAGTGGAGTGTGTAGAGGGGCTGTGGCAGCCCCTTCTAAGGTCAAGTTAGAGCAGATTGGCTTTGCTCTAGCCTAACTCAGAGAAGCCTCGCCGTTCCACGGCGGGGAGTGTCACGACTACCCAGTGTTCACAGGTCAGCACGCCTGCCGAATTGCTGCGAACTTTAATGAGTGGACGGACGACGACGGCGGCACCGCTCAGAACAGTATTTAACGTCTTCCCAGCAGGCTGACCACTTTTTACGCCATTGAAATGGGCGACCACAGACGGGACACACCTTTGTAGGCAATTCGGCTTTGCGACGCTGTTTTGCCATGGTAATGAACGCCTAGCTGACAATTGCCTCAGCAGCAGTCACACACTCAGAGAGCTGTGCCAACAAGGTGGCGTGATCTAGCTGTTGGCCAATGAGTACCAGTTGATTTTTGGGGGTGCCTTTCCAGTCCTCATCATCCAAGCTAAAGCGTTTACCACTGAGATGAAACACATGGCGGCGAGGGCTTTCCTTAAACCAAAGAATGCCTTTAGCGCGAAACACTGTTTCTGGCAACTGGTGATCTAGAAAATACTGAAATTTGCGCAGTTCAAAGGGGCGATCGCTCTCAAATGAAACTGAGGTAAAGCCATCCTCTTCAAGATGATTTGAGTGAGCATGATGGTGGTGCCCATGATCATCGTGATGATGGTGATCGGGGTGATCGCAGTGCTCATCACACTCATGTTCGGCAGTCTCATAATGGTGAGCTTCAGGGTTCGGCTGGAAATAGCGATCGCTCTGGAACAACCCCACACTCAGGATGAGGGGTAGAGGCACTTGGGCATTGATGGTGCGGATGATGCGGGCACCTTCGCGAGTCTCACGAATCCGAGATTCCAAATAAGCGAGGCGTTCCTCACTGACTAGATCTGCTTTATTCAGTAGGATAATGTCGCCATAGGCAATCTGGCTTTGAGCAGCACTGCTGTTGAACAGATCAAGGCTAAAATTCTCAGCATCAACTACGGTAATAATGGAGTCCAAGCGGGTAACATCCCGCAAATCGGTACCGATAAAGGTGAGGGCAACCGGTAGGGGATCCGCCAAGCCTGTCGTTTCTACCACGAGATAGTCCACCTTGTCTTGACGCTCGAGCACCCGATAGACCGCATTAACAAGGTCATTGTTAATCGTGCAGCAGACACAGCCATTGTTTAACTCCACCATGTCGTCGTCGCTAGCCACCAGTAGCTCATTGTCAATGCCAATTTCACCAAACTCATTGACGAGGACAGCGGTTTTTAGTCCCTCCTGATTGGTGAGGATGTGGTTCAGGAGTGTCGTTTTGCCACTCCCCAAAAAGCCGGTGATGATTGTAACGGGCAAGCCGTGCTTGAGAGCATCCATTCTTACGGCAGAGGTGAGGGTTGGCGCAGACATAGGCATCCTTGAGCAATTACGACAAATGGGACGAATGGAAATTATCTTCACGATTATAGCGAGCAAGGCGTTGCTGAATAGAAGTATGATGTTCGGGTTTGAGTCTTGCCGCCCTCTCCCGAAGGAGAGGGAACAAGAATCTTAGCTCCCTTCTCCCTAGGGATAAGGGGTGGGGATGAGGGCAATTCATAACTACATTCAGCAACACCGCGAGCACTATCCGTCGGATCAGCTAACGACTAAGTATTGACTGCCACTGGTGTAATCATTGATGGAATTGGCGAAATCTCTGCCTCTGACTGTTTAGCAGCAGCCGTGCCATTAACGACAATGCCCAATATTTTGTCCTTTAGGCCAAGATCATATTCCTTGAGGGCTGTTGCAAAGGCATCTCGTTTAGTTTTGCCGAGGCGAACCACAAATAACGATTGCTCCACCCTAGCCAATAAGCGATTGGTTTCCGCAAAGGAGAGTAGGGGAGCAGTATCAATAATCACCAGATCAAACGCCGCGTTGGCAGCGTCTAGTAAGGCGTGCCATGCATCACTGCTCAGGAGTGTCATTGGCTCTTGCTGGGGCTGACCCGCTGTCAGCACCCACAACCTTTCGGTCTGGGCGCTTAAGAGGCTTGACCATTCGGGCAGGGGAAATGCCCCACTCAAAAGGTCTGCCAACCCCGATGTGTTGGCAATGCCCAACGTCTGATGGAGTCCCGGCTGCCGTAAATTGGCATCGATGAGTAATACCCGCTTACCGATGGCGGCTGCGGCTAAAGCCATATAGGCCGCAATAGTGCTGCGCCCTTCACCTGCTTGTGCCGAGGTAATCGCAAGGCTTCGCTGCAGACCAAGCTGCTCTAAATGGCTCAGCAGAAAGTAAAAACTTTCCTTAAACGCTGGTGTTGCCCCAGCAAGGTGGTGTTGCAGCCCCCAAAGGGTCAGAGGGGCTTCCAAACGGCTAAACGAATACTGATCAAATTCACTGGCAATAGGTACTTGGCCAACAATCGGCAAACGGGTGTTTTGACGAACCTGATCCACCTCCAAAAACCGCGCATCCAGTAGCTCCAAGAGCAGGGCGAGCACCACCCCAGAGATGCCCCCTAAAACAAGAGCGATCGCCAACGCAACCAGCAGCCGCATCGTTGTCGTGTACTGCTCAGTATCCTCAATATCCGACAGTAGCCGCCATGTAAAATCTTGCTGGGCAATTTGTAGTTGTAGCGATTGCCGAGTTTGCAGTAACAACTGCAGAGATTGCTGTGCCGCTGCCATGCGCTGTTCAATTTTTCGGTAGGGATTCGCCAACCGCACGATGCGATTTAGCTCTGCGCGCACAGTATCTATTTGCCGCAAAAGCTCAGCATCCATGCGTTGTAGTGATTCCATTTCAACTTTGGCTTCAAGGTACTTGCCAATTAATGCTTCGGTAACAGTCCCTTGATAGCCAATGAGACTCTCAGGGTTACTGACTTGATTACGGCGAGCAATTTGTTGAGCTTCCTGCTTGAGTTGTGCCAATAATAAACGCCTTTCTTCCTCAAGACTGCGAACCGTTGGGGAATTAGGCTGTAACCGCGCCATTTCTTGCGCCAAAAGTTGCTCTGCATCGGTTAACTTCTCAAGCAGACTCTTATAATTCTGTGATGTATTCAAATTTGAAGCCACAAGCGCTTCTGCAGGTGACATTCTTAATTGTCTGTTTAAGGCATCAAACGTTTCCCGTGTAAATTCGAGCTTACTATCGTTTTCACTTTTAATTTTTAATAAGTTTGCAAGTTGCACCCGATACAGATCTGCATCGCTGCTACCACCTTGCCCACCGCTTATGCCCCCTGCAATAGCTCCACCCACAGAATCAGGGCGTAGCACTTGATGTTCAGATCGGAACTGATTCAATTGATCCTCAAGCTCATCAATTTGGCTGAGAGTTTTTTGAATTTCTTGATTGACATATCGTAGGTTTTGAAAAATCTGTTCCTGCTTTTCTGCTTCGTTAAACTGAGTCAACTCTTTTGAAATTAAATCGAGCGCATTTTTTACTATATTTTTATTATTTGCTGAAAAAGTTATTTGAAGCACTTTGGCATCACCACGATTACCCAATAGTCTAGTTGATCTTGGCTCCTCAATACTGAGACTGTTACGAAAAGCGCGATAGGTGTACGTTTGTGGATCTAAGTCGGGATTTTGTTCTACCAACTGCTCATAGAGCGGCCTGAGGACTAAATCACTATTGAGGATTTGTACAAACGTAGTGGTATCTCCTACTGCTTCACCTGAGGGGAGCGCTAGACTCGGTACCGATTGGATGAGGCCACGAATAGCCTCTAAACTGGTACCCTGCCTAGCTCCTAAGGGCTTGATGGCCTCTACCTGTAACGAAATGGTGTGCTGATAACTCCTTAAGAATAGGAAATAGTAGCCTAAGTATGCTGCTGCAGTGACTACGCCAGCAATGATCGCAGGTTTCCATCGCCGCTTAATGCCCGCTAGAAATTCACCAATGGTGATTTCATCAGCAGTCATGGGTTGCAGAAGGCTTTCTGAATGAGGCTCAGGGTCACTCATTAACAGACCTTCTGCCCCCAAGCTACCATTTGCATAACGACTGTCTAGTGACATTAACGCGAACCTCAGTACAGCTAGATCTGAATTTGATAAAAGTCACAGTACCACTCCACAAATCGCTGCACACCAACCTCGACGGAGGTCGTTGGCTCATAGCCGGTATCCTCCTTGAGAGCCAAGACATCAGCATGGGTATCGGGGACATCACCGGGTTGTAGGGGCAGAAGGTTCAACTGTGCTTTTTTACCAAGATAAGTTTCTAGAAGCTCAATATAGCGTAGCAGTTCCACCGGCGTGTGAGCACCGATGTTGTACACCCGCCACGGGGCAAGGCTGGTTCCGGGATCCGGGGCATAGCCATCCCACTGAGGATTGGGGGTGGCAGGGCGATCCAGCACACGAATAATGCCTTCGACAATGTCATCAATATAGGTAAAATCCCGCCGATGCTTGCCATAGTTAAACACTGGCAATGGTTCATCATTGAGGATCGCTTGGGTAAACTTAAAGAGTGCCATATCGGGTCGCCCCCAAGGGCCATAAACGGTGAAAAAGCGCAACCCTGTGGTCGGAATACCGTAAAGGTAGCTATAGGTATGGGCCATCAGTTCATTGGCTTTTTTGGTGGCGGCGTACAGGCTCAGGGGATGATCAATATTGTCGTGAACAGAGAAGGGGAGTTTTTTGTTAGCACCATAGACGCTTGAACTACTGGCATAGACAAGGTGCTCAACGGCATGGTGCCGACAGCCTTCAAGAATGTGGGTAAAGCCAACAATATTACTATCGATATAGGCTAGAGGATTCTCAATGGAGTAGCGCACCCCCGCTTGAGCCGCAAGGTGAATGACTCGCTGTGGCGGATAATCTTCAAAAAGCTGGTTTACATCTTGGCGATCGGCTAAGTCGATTTTTCTAAAAACAAACTGGTGAGTTTCCTGAAACGGTTCCAGCCGCTGGAGCCGTGCCTTCTTGAGGCTGACATCATAGTAGTTGTTTAAGTTATCAAGGCCAATGACAATGTCGCCCCGCTGTAGCAGCTTCAGAGCTACTGCATTGCCAATAAAGCCCGCAACGCCAGTCACCAAAATATTCATGCAAGCCGTCTCCTAACTACAGCCGACCATCGACATCGTCCTTCGCTAAAATCCACTTCACATCATAGAGAACACCTTCCGCCTTAAGCAGTTGACGAATTCCAGCAGACCCCATATCGCGAAATTGTTGATGAGCTACAGCAATCACAATGCCATCCCACATATTGGGCTGCAGATGCTGAATAGGCTGAATTCCGTATTCTATTTCGGCTTGTATGGCATCAACCCATGGATCATAAACATCAACGTGCAGACCATAGCTTTGGAGTTCAGCAATAATATCAACAACACGAGTGTTCCGTAGATCTGGACAGTTTTCCTTAAAGGTTAAGCCCATGACTAAAATACGGGCTTCTGAAAGACTAATTCCCTTTTTAGCTAATAATTTTAGAAACTGTGCCGCTACATAAAAGCCCATATTATCATTGATACGACGACCAGCCAAAATCAGCTCAGGATGGTAGTTGTGGGCGATCGCCTTATAGGTCAGGTAATAGGGATCAACACCAATACAGTGCCCTCCCACTAATCCTGGCCGAAAGGGTAGAAAATTCCATTTAGTGCTGGCTGCAGCTAACACTTCCTCGGTATTAAGCTCCAACAAATTAAAAATGAGTGCCAGTTCATTCACAAAAGCAATATTGATGTCTCGCTGAATATTTTCAATCACTTTTGCAGCTTCTGCAACCTTGATTGAGCTAGCTTTGTAAGTCCCGGCAGGAATAATTGACGCATACAGATGATCGACGAAGTCGGCAACTTCAGGGGTGGAACCTGACGTGACCTTTTTAATCGTGGTTAAACGGTGCTCTTGATCACCCGGATTAATACGCTCCGGACTATAGCCCACAAAAAAATCCTGATTAAACCTCAATCCTGATTCCTGCTCCAGAATCGGGACACAGACTTCTTCAGTAACCCCCGGATAAACTGTAGATTCATAAATGACGACACAGTTAGCAGATAACACTCGGCCAATACTGGCAGAAGCTTTCTTCAGAGGTGTTAAGTCAGGAATTTTATAGCGATCAATCGGGGTCGGTACAGCAATAATAAAGACGTTGCACGTTTTTAGCGCGTCTAAACTGGTCGTGTAGCTCAGTAGTGTAGAGGCTTGTAAATCTGCCTTGCTAACTTCTCCAGTTTGGTCGCTGCCTTGAGCTAACTCCGCAATGCGCTGTGCATTGACATCATAGCCAATAGTACGGTAGAGCTTGCCGAATTCAACGGCCAATGGCAAGCCAACGTAACCCAACCCAACGACAGCAATTTGTGGTTTTCCTAGAGAGTCAAAAGACATAGAACAATCAGCCATGTACAACAGCTTGCAGGTTTAGCTCCTAACAAGACTAGCACTCACGGAGTAGTTTGAGGTACTGAGCATTAATTTTCCTGACATCAAACAGCTCCACCGCCATCTGGTAGCTGTTGTAGCCCATGGATGGGATCAAATCGGGGTTCTCAATAAACTTCTGCATTGCCTCAATAAGGGCAGTGACATCTCGTGGTGGAATGAGAAAGCCATTATAGCCATCAACAACCGTTTCGCGACAACCTGGCACATCAGTCGTAATGACCGGTCGCCCCATGGCCATGGATTCTTGCGTACTGCGGGGAACACCTTCGCGATAAGACGGTAAGACAAAAACACTGGTGGTGGGTAAATAGTCCTTGACATTCACAAAGCCAAACCACTCAACCACCCCTGAGGCTATAAATTCATCTATCTGCGACTGAGATAAGCTACCTGGGTTTGTGTCTAGCCCACCAATCAACCAAAATTGCACTTGAGGATAGATAGCTTTTAGGTGCTGAGCAGCCGCTAAAAATTCAAGGATACCTTTTTCAATAAGCAATCTTGCAACAAGTGTAAACGTCAGAGGCGTAAGATGAGGCGGACAAAAAGGCCACTCTTGAAGGTTAACTCCAGTTCCTTTGATAACTAGCGTTTTATCCTGATTCAGACCGCAAAGCTGACTAATCTCGCAACAATCATCTGGATTCTGGAAAATAACCTTATGGGCAAAAGGTAACGTCAGCTTATACAAAAAGGTTAAAATATTTTTTAATAGATTTTGCTTTAACTTGTCAGTCGGTGTGAATGCATAGCCCAAACCAGTAAATAGGACAAGTCGTGATTTGACATTAACGAAATTAGAAGCTAATAATCCCCAAATAATTGGCTTCGCGCTAATCGCTAATATAGAATCGGGATTGACTTGTTTCATTAATTTGACTAATGAAAAAAAGGATTTTATATCATCTAAGGGATTAATGCTATTGCGAACAAGATAAAAACTATGACAAATTGCACCAAGAGCATTGAGCTTTGATTTCTCTACCTCAGAAAAATCAGGTGCTAAACAGTGCACCTCTAAGCCTGCATTTGCAAGTTCTGCAATGAGCTCACTCCGAAAGTTCAGCAACATCCGAGCATTGTTGCAGAGCAATAAAATTGACAATGATTTTAATTCAATGCTATTAGAAACAGATTGAACCGTCATCTTAAATAAAAGGATACATTCGGTAAGGAAGCCACACAAAAGCGTGATCTGCAAATTGAAGCCATGTCCATAGTACCACAAAACTGTACCCAATGATTAGCAAGAGCCAACGAAAAAATAGCTGACGTTGCTTTGGGAAGAAAAGATACGGTAAATTTCCAAAAACATAGAGTTGAATAGGAATTAAGTATAAAGCGAGGCGATCGGCAATAGTTGTTGAGCCTGTTAGCAGAAGCGAGAATGAGAAAATAACTAACCAAGATAGTGCCAGATAAACCTTTGGTGAATGTTTGAAGAAATTTTTACCTCTATAGTACTCTAGGAGAAAGATTATCGCAGGCAATAAATTCATTGATAATCTAATTAAAGCTCCCGAGGATGACATTTGACCTTCTATGTAGCTGCTGACAAATTTGGGAGTTGATTCTATAATTGTTGTTGCGCTCGATGACAAAGCAAAAGTGACTATCATTAGATAAATAGTATTAATTACTTTTTTTTCTTTAATTAACTTTATTATTTCTATTAAAAGTGGGACTAAAAGTAAAAATATTACAGTTTTATGAAACAAAAAAGCTAGGAACAGATACATAAAAAACTTTACCCACTTATTTTCAATAAGTGCAAGAATAGCTAACAGCTCAAAGCCAATAGCGGCAGCTTGACGTGTGTATCCCATTGCTACAACTGTAGTCAAATAAGGAAATGCGACACTTAGACCTAAGTATGGATTTTTTAATTTATTGCAAAAGCTGAAAAGACAGGAAACAAAAATGATAGCCAAGCAGAAATTAACAAAATATATATCTTGATTTAAGGCAATAGCAATCTTATTAATCCAATAGTAACCGGGATCATAAAATATAGTTTCATATCCAAACCAAGGTGTAGATTTAACGCTCTCAAAAATATAAAGATATCCTACCCAATCTCCGCCTACTTCAAAACGCAAGCCAATAAACAATACATAAACACAAAAAAGAAAGACTTTATACCACTGGGGTACTTCGATAATGATCGGGAAGCTGGTTAGGGCAAATACTAGAAAATACGGAAACATAAGCAAGTCATTACACTGAACGGTTGTTTTCTAGCCATGCCTGAAACATTAAAATATCCCAAAGCTGAGAAGCCCAGTTGCGATATCCTTGACGATGTTCTTGCCAGTACTGCCAAATAGATTCAGGATATAAAAAACCCTCTTGTTTGAGTCGTGTAGGGTTCAATAAGTCCTCGACCCACTCTCGTAGTTCATGGCGTAGCCACTGGGCAATAGGAACACCAAATCCCATCTTTGGCCGTTCAATGAGTTCTTTAGGAACATGCTGATAAAGGATATGACGCAGAATGTGTTTTCCTGTTTGCTGCTTGATTTTCATCGATAGCGGCACAGCACAGGCAAATTCAACAATGCGGTGATCTAACAGAGGAATGCGGGTTTCTAAGCTAACCCCCATTGCTGCCCGATCTACCTTAGCCAAAATATCATCAGGAAGATACGTGAGCACATCTAGTATCATCATGTATGACTCGAATGGCAATCCAGACAACCAACTGGGTGGTTCAATGGGTAGTGACGTTGGCTCCTTGCCATCAATGACTATCTTTGAAGGTGGATCAAAATGCGATAAAAAGGAAAGATAAACACTATCTTGCGACCTTAGCTCACAAAGCTTAGCTAGTTTACTGATTTTATCGCCAATAGTTGTATATCTTAAGTGTTTGGGTAAGAAGCGGTTGATACCGCCCAACAATTGATCCCATTGCCTTGGAGGTAGAACTTGAAGTGCAGTTGCTAACATTGTACGTATGGGTGCTGGGAGTAATTGTATTTTTTGCCAAATACTTGGAGCCAAAAAATACCGCGTATAGCCTCCAAATAGCTCGTCCCCACCATCACCGGAAAGTGCCACAGTTACGTGCTGGCGAGCGATCATCGAGACTAAAAAAGTGGGAATTTGCGATGAATCGGCAAAAGGCTCATCATAAAGGGTTGGTAACTTGGGGATGACATCCCGAGCATCTTGACCTGTCAGGTAGTATTCTGTGTGATCTGTGCCTAGATGGGCAGCTACCGCTTTAGCATACTGTGCTTCGTTATACTGATCTTCGTAAAAACCAATGGAAAAAGTCTTGACCGGTTGAGCAGATTGACTTTGCATCAAGGCCACAACCGTAGAAGAATCAACCCCCCCAGACAAAAATGCGCCCAGAGGAACATCGGCTAGGAGTTGGCCTTGCAAACTTTGCCGCAGCAGTCGCTCCAGCTCATCTGCAGCTTCTTGCTCTGTTCCTTGAAACGGGTCAGCTAAACCTTGCTCAACAGCTGCTTGTAACGACCAGTAGGCTTGCGGCTCTCCTTGGATGCCTTTTACCAAGGCGTTAGTAGGTAACTGAAGGTAAGTGCCCGCAGGTAGCTTCCAAATGTGCTCGTAAATGCTGTAAGGTGAGGGAACATAATTGTAACGTAAATATAATGTGAGTGCTTGGCGATTAATTGAATTTTGAAAATTAGGGCAAGCTCGCAATGCTTTTAGTTCAGAGGCAAACACAAACGCATTATTGACCCAGCCGTAGTAAAGGGGCTTTTCCCCGATGCGATCGCGCGCTAAGGTTAAGGTTCGTTCTGAACGATCCCACAGAGCAAGAGCAAACATGCCCACTGTGCGCTTTAGGGTGGCTTCAATGCCCCAGTGAGCAAATGCTGCTAAGAGGGTTTCTGTATCCGAGTGACCCCGCCAAGCAGGCGCAGCACCAATGCTTGTCAGCAACTGTCGCAGATCCAAATGGTTATAAATTTCACCATTAAAGACCAAGACATAGCGGCCACAGGCGGAGACCATGGGCTGATGCCCTGCTGGCGAGAGATCTAAAATGGCCAGACGACGGTGCCCCAACGCAATTCCGGCCGATTCATCGATCCACGTTCCCTCATCGTCGGGACCACGATGATAGAGAGTTGCCACCATCGTTTGAACCGTTGACCTCAAGTCCAGAGACTCACCAAGGCTCATTAACCCAACAAGACCACACATCTGCTTAACATTGCCTCTGATAATTAGTTACTACTGACTCTAGCAGATGAACGAAGATTAAGGTAGTAGCTATAAGCCGATTGATTATTCGATTTACCAAGAGTTTACTGATTGATCTGAGTAGCTGCAATCTTAGCTACATGGTTACCCTAGGCACATCAGATAAACTAACTCTTAATGGCCAGTGTACACCAATAAGGTGGATGATCTGAAAAGCGAATATCAGTAAAGCCAGCATTAGTTAGCATTTCACTAATTTCAAATCGACTAAAGCGCTGCTCTAGTTGTGTTCCAAATCGATCTAGGGCATCATTTCTCATTACATAAAATGGTTTATCACGATAATATGCTAATGGCCAAGAATCAGGTAGTACATGCAAATAATCTAAAAGCAATGCTGTTCTTGCCAATGGCCAATAAATAAATGTACTTATAATTTGACTAATGAAAAAGCGCAAAATATAAGGTAAGCGAGATACTAAGCGACGTATCCAATCACTACACCACCATAAAACTTGATAGAAAAAGCAACGGTTATCAAATGCGTAATAAACATAAATTAAACATGGAGCACCTTTTTTAAGCTTAGCAGCAATGCTATGAATACCTGCTACCGGATTAGGCATATGGTGAAGAACGCCAAGGCAAAATGCAAAATCTAGAGATTCATTCTCTATAGGTAAATCTTCAATAGAAGAATTGATAAAGCTAACATTTGTAAAGTGCTTGAGATTTATTTTTGCAATCTCTAAAGCTTCTGGACTAGCATCAACTAGAATGAGATGGCCAACCCGTTGAGCTACAAATTTAGACCAACGACCACTACCACAGCCTAAATCTGCACACACAGCTCTAGGCGGTAATCTTGACCAGTCAAGTAAAGAAAAGTAATCCGAAAACATTTGCTCTAGCACTTGCTCGTTAAAGTTTCTATAAGTGAATCTAGACCACTCGTCGCCGAAACCACGAACAACTTCAGGATCTATATTTTCATGTAAATTTTTAGGCTCTGACATACCTTCTGCCACCTTTTCCGTTCGAATATTAAAAATTCAATGGTAATTACATTATTTGACCATTCAAATGCTTTGATCGGCTGAATTTTAACTCTGAAATTCAGAAATTTATCAAACTTTATCAATATGATGAGTCTGCACATTAGCTTAATGCCGTCTTTGATGATTAGCAAGTACTAACTCTAACAAGTGAATAAATTTTGGGGCAGTAACCTGTAAGCAATAGCATTGCTCAACTCGCTGACGACCTACCTTTCCCATTTGAATACGTAGCTCAGTATCTTGAATTAAGGTTTTGAGGGTACAGACCCACTCCTCATGATTTGAGGCTAAAAATCCCGTCACACCATGAATAACAATTTCAGCATTAACCCCAACAGGAGATGCAACTACAGGCAAGCCACAGGCCATATACTGAATTAACTTAAGACCACACTTGCCCCGCTCCCACGGCTTATCAGGTAAAGGCATAATGCCAATATCGCATTCCAGCAGTTCGCTGACTTCTGTTTTTTCTGCCCAAGGGCGTATATTGACAGTAACACCAGGAATACTTGTTGAGCGACCACCAATTACATGTAATTCAATCGGACAACTAAGCGCTACGCTTTCTAAAGCCAGATTAATCTCTTGGAGATAGTGCTCTGTTTTTGGAGTGCCAATCCAAGCAATTTTCACAGTATTAGTTTTAGTATGTTTTTTCATGCTTTTATACTTTTCCAAATCAATAGTAGTTGGAAGAATTTCTACCCATGGTGCACCAGCTTTTAGTGCATATTCAGCAAGGTAAGAAT
Source organism: Synechococcus sp. PCC 6716 (assembly GCF_022570815.1). NCBI lineage: Bacteria > Bacillati > Cyanobacteriota > Cyanophyceae > Synechococcales > Synechococcaceae > Synechococcus > Synechococcus sp. PCC 6716. Next base: position 3,348 of record NZ_JAKLTU010000034.1, on the reverse strand, counting down.
TGCCAACTGTTACTAAGTCTGCACATCGCATAACAGAAGCAATTTTAGAGCCAAGTATATTTCTAATTATTCTTAATTGATGGCAATCATATTGATGAAAAAGAGCATCATCATAATCAACAATTACAGGAATATTCAAATTTTTAATAAAACTCTCAAAAATTGCAGGAAAATAAGGAAATATTTCTTTCTCAATTATCACAATATCGAATTTATTTAATTTTATTAATGTTAATAAACGTTTAAAAAATGACTGAAAAGCATCCAAGTATTTCAGAAAACTACTCTGATATAGGTGAGTAACATAATTTTGATTAAATAATGCCGCTGTATAGCAGATAAAGCCAGCTTTTTGTAGCTTTTCATAATACTGGAAATACCGATATCGGCTGCTAGCTCCGCAGCGATCATATTTTGTGAGAAATAAAATTTTCATCGCTTGTTTTCAAGTTGAGAGTAGATTTGCTTATATTTTTCAATCCCTTCTTCAAGAGAGAAATATTTTTCTGCTGTGTAACGACATCGCTTACTTAACTCACTATCATTTAATAAGTCAATTATATTATTTACAGCTTCAACCATTGATAAATCATCAAAATTCCTGAGAACTACTCCTACTTTTTCAGTCTCTATAATTTCTGTCATATCACCAATACCGTCATTAGTAACGCATGGAAGGCCACAAGCTAAAAGTTCTCCAAGCTTAGTAGGGCTTGAAGCAATTTTAGAGTAAGCAGGCTTAATAAAAAATATTACTAAGTGCATTTCAGCATACTTTTGAGGGATGGAAGATGGTAATGCAGATTCAATTGAAAAGCTATTAGGGTTTATCTGTTCTTGTTCTATTTTCTGGATTATATAATGGTGCTCTCCTTTATTGATAATCTTAAAAAAACAGCCATTACTATTTTCATTTTGAAGGTGTTTAAAAAATTTTACTGCTTTATCAAAGAGATACCATCCACTAGCCGAACCAACATAGCCAACTATTAGTTTATTTTTATTTAAAAATATTTTTTTTTTGTTAATGTTAAATAAATTTAAATCAGTGCACGTAGTAATATAGACTATCGATAAATTTTTATTTTTTAGATATGTAAGTTTATTGATTTCATCAATTGCTGCTTTTGTTAAAGAAACAACTGAATCTGCACTGAGAAGAAACTGCTTTTCAAACCACTTGGCTGTTAAATATAACCAGCTATCTTTTGCCCAAAGATCAGCATCAACGCGTTCATCAGCCCAAAACCCGCGCATATCAAAAATGAATTTTACACCTAGAATTTTTCTTAATGCTAGCGCAATAATTGAAGGTACATAACTTCGGGCATGAATAATTTTAATACGTTTAACAACTATTAATACAAAAGCAACAAGTAAGCCTTGCAATATGTCAAAGCTGGTCGCTAAAATAGTAGGTGATTTGTGGTATTTTAGTGGTATCCAATGAATCTGTTTTGCACTTACTTGCTTTTTTAGACGATCTCGTTCTGTGTCGTTGTTCCAATCATGGCTTTTCTCAAAGCTAAGAATATAGATTTCATACGAACTACTTAACCCCTCAAGGTAACGTAAAACTTGAGACTGGCCTAGCGGCTCTAACAACCCATCGTAGGTAATATAAAGAACTCTAGTACTCATCTGAAAACATTACTGATAGATATTGCTTTGCGATTTTCTCGACACTAAAATCTGCTGCTCGTTGCTTTAAGAAATTAGGATCGGGAGGATTAGTCAGTGTTTCTAGCATAGCAGCAGCAAGGGCATCAGCATTTCCAACAGGTACCAGCTTACCATATTTACCATCCTCAAGAATTTCTCTTGGGCCGCTAGGGCAATCTGTAGAGACAACTGGCAAGCCACATGCTAAAGCCTCAACAATAACATTACCAAAGCCCTCATAGTTCGATGAAAGTACGAATAGATCAGCTGTATAGTAAAAAGGTGCAGGATTTGTATGAAACCCTGCAAAAATAATTTTATCGATTATTTTTAGTTCTTCTGCCAGTGAGTATAATTCCTTCTCTAGATGACCCCTTCCTACTAACATTAAGCAGCTTTGTGGTAGAGAAAGTTTAGCAAAAGCATACAATAAGAGCGCATGATTCTTTTGCTCTTTTAAGGTTCCAACGGTAAGAATTCGCTGCCCTCTAGGTCGCCGCCAAACAAACTCAGCATTCTTTAGTTCCTGATTTGCTGGACAATTAAGCAAGCGTAGTGGGTTATTTATTACAGTGATTTGTTCTACTGGAAGCTTCGCTAAAGCACTCATGTCCTGAGCGACACCCTGTGAAACAGCAATACGAGCATCAGCAAGGCGATATCCTATAATACTTGATAACTTGAGTAAAAATCTATGCTTCTTACCCCAGTCTTTATATTGTTGACTTAACATACAGTGTTCTGAAACAACGATTTTTGTATTTACCTTAGGAAATAGCTTTACTAGGGGAGCAATAACAGTAAGTGGCCACATTGCCACTAAAAGAACCTCAGGTTTTTTATCTCTTAAATATTTTACTAGAGGAAACAAAATGTGTCGAAAATTAGATATATCTAATGGCGTTACTGGGCATTGAATTTGTGCTTCTTCTAAAAACTCACCCTTGGCAGAGCAAAGCAAATATTCAATAGAAAATCCTTGCTCAATAAAACTTTTGCCTAACTGGAGTCTAACTTGTTCAACGCCTCCACCTCGGAAGTCAGGTAAAAGAATACAGATCAATTTGTAGTTTCTATGTATCTGATTGTACTCAGGATTATTCAAGTAACATCTCCTCGATAGCCATAAAGTCGTAGGCCAAGACCTATAGAAATTTAACTAGAAGTTTAACTCCTCCAATATCTAAAGGAGTTAAGCGATGAACATTGTGAGAAGGTAATAAAACCACAAGTTAATATTATCACATCTTGTTCTGATGATGTCTAAGATCGTCCTAAAAGTGTAATGATGGAGAAGTATAATTTGACGATTTTCTAGTTCACAGGTGTCGAATCCTGCAACAAAACTTAATATTTCTCTGCAGTTAAGCCCCTCTTAGGTACCGCTCGCCCCATTGAAACTGGCAAACCATCGAAATCATTGACAGTCATCAACAGGAAGAGATAATTGAAGTGTTGAAGCAAGCAGTCTTTTGGGGTGATAACACAGGTGGAAGAGGTGAGCCTAGATGGATCTATCGGACTTGGTATGCTAATGTAACATGCTATACGAAATCTGAGATATGCAGCTACTTCTAACTGATCTACTAAACCTACCTGGAATTGAGGTTGAAGATTATACCGATGTTGCGGGAGAATTGATTCTTATAGTGGAAGCAAAGACAACCGAGGCGATTTAGATCGGAA
>NZ_JAKLTU010000033.1:0-18948 GCF_022570815.1 Synechococcus sp. PCC 6716 | reverse complement strand
CAAGTCTGTTTCGGATGCTGCTATCCGAGCGCTGCACGTCTACACCACCTATAAGGGCAAGTGGTACGGAGCTGCCGTTCAATTCATTGAGCGCTGGTTCCCGTCCACCAAGCTTTGCTGGGATTGCGGGTCACTGAACGACAATTTGACGCTCAGTGACCGAGAGTGGACGTGCCCATCGTGCGGAAGGCAGCATGTTCGCGACGTGACCGCTGCATGGAATATCCTGCAAGAGGCGGTTCGTCTTTTACCGGGGAACCCGGAATTAAGCCCCTAACCGGGGTAGAAGCCTCGCCCTTCTAGGGCGGGGTTCAGTTCACGAATCACTCCAGCATTGCTATTCAAGGGGACGTAGCAACCACAGTGCTGTGTAGGTGGTGTCATTCTCGGCAGGCTGAATCAGGAAAAAGTGTAAGCCTTGAGTGCGGGCGAGGCGATCGCGAAAGAGATCACCCGCAGCAGCAATCTCTGGATTGCTAAAGGTTAAAAAGACCCAGCGATCGCGCAGGCCACTGTGGAGGATCACGCCACAGGGTTCACCCCGAATGAATTCCAGCCGATAGGGCGACTGCTCTTGAAACCAGCGGGCAAGTTTCAACGACTTACGGCCAGCATAAAGAATAATCCCCGGAATGGCACAATCACTCGCAAGGCCGAGGTTTTCAGGGAGCATATCCATCTCAAAGGACAAAATTCGCAGCGGGTACTGCATGAGTTGACTCAGTTGGTCGGGGCTAATGGCGGCAAATTGCCAGTAGTCTCCCCAAATATCATCGGGTAGAGGCAAAGGCGGTGGCTGATCGATCGCCAGTGGATCGTAGGCGGCGCCAGTGTAAGTTTGAAGGTTAGGATATGCCGCTGCCCGTTGTAAGAGAAATTGCTTGAGTGCCAACGTCCGTCGTGTTACCTCTAGGGGGAGTTTTAAGCGTTGACAGGCAACTTCAATTAAACCTAGACTTTGCGGACGAAACACCTGAACGCGATCGGGCAAGGGCTGACCACAATTACGAAAGGCTTGAGTGAGCCATACTGAAGTTGCCAAAGGCTCTGGGCAAAATTCCGTGTAGTAAAACTGCTGCTGTGGGTCACAAATTACAAGCTCCCACAAAGGAATTCCTGTAGGAGTTTGCAGGGGGCGGCGATAAAAATCAACTTGCCAGTAGAACATTTTTCTGGGGATAAGCAGCAATATTTTATTAATAAATATGGAGTTCTTAGGATATGCAAAAGCATAAAAAATGAGGTGTCAGTTTTGATACCTGCACCTCAAATATTTCAACTATAGGGTTAACTACACTGAAGTAAAAATGACCCTACAGTTGCGGCACAAATCGTTCCTTATCGGGCACGACAGTATATTCAGCAACAATTTGCCGGAACTCTTCTCCGTCAATGGTTTCTTTTTCTATCAATAGGTCCACTAAGCGATCAATGACTACACGATGTTCACGGATCAGCTTAATGGCTAACTCATAGCTGTGCTGCACCAGTTCGCGGACTTGGGCATCAATGCGGGCGGCAATTTCTTCGGAGTACTCTGAGCGAGAGACTAGATCGCGCCCTAAAAAGACTTCGCCGTTTTGGGTTTCTAACGACAGCGGCCCAAGGTCAGACATGCCAAAGCGGGTGACCATCTGCCGTGCCATAGCAGTCACCTGTTGCAGATCATTGCTAGCCCCTGTGGTGACTTCTGCATCGCCAAAGACGACGTATTCAGCGGCACGTCCCCCTAGGGCACCGGCCATCCGTGCCATGAGTTGCGATCGCGAGATCAGGCCTGAATCTTCTGAGGGCATGAACCACGTCAGGCCACGAGCCTGGCCGCGAGGTACAAGGGTGACCTTTTGAACAGGGTCGTGATCCTTGAGCAGCGTACCGACAATGGCATGCCCTACTTCGTGGTAGGCAATCAAGCGCTTACTTTTGCCGTCAATGAGGGGGGTGCCTTCCATACCGGCTACAACCCGATCCACGGCATCATCAATTTCCAGCATGGTGATGGCGGGTTTGCGACGACGGGCTGTGAGGATTGCTGCTTCGTTGAGCAGGTTGGCTAAGTCAGCACCCGTGAAGCCAGGGGTGCGGCGAGCAATAGCCTCTAGGGAGACTTCAGGGGCGAGTTTTTTGTTACGGGCATGAACATTCAAAATCGACAGCCGGCCTTTAATGTCGGGGGCATCTACAATCACTTGGCGATCGAAGCGCCCGGGGCGCAGTAATGCGGCATCGAGGACATCGGGACGGTTGGTTGCCGCAATGATAATGATGCCGGTGTTGCCCTCAAAGCCATCCATTTCCGTCAGCAACTGGTTGAGGGTTTGCTCGCGCTCATCATTGCCACCGCCAATGCCAGCACCGCGCTGGCGACCCACCGCATCAATTTCATCAATAAAAATCAGGCAAGGGGCATTCTCCTTAGCTTTCTTAAAGAGATCCCGTACCCGCGAGGCACCGACCCCCACAAACATTTCCACAAACTCTGAGCCAGAAATGGAGAAGAAGGGCACACCGGCTTCCCCCGCAATAGCTTTGGCTAACATGGTTTTACCCGTTCCGGGGGGGCCCACCAACAGGACGCCTTTGGGAATGCGGGCACCCACTGCGGTGAATTTTTCTGGCTTCTTCAAAAAGGTAACGACTTCTTGGAGTTCTTCTTTAGCTTCATCGACGCCAGCAACATCGTCAAACATTACGCCTGTTTTGGCTTCCATCTGAAAACGCGCCCGGGACTTGCCAAAGTTCATTGCTTGGCCGGGGCCACCGGGGACGTTGCTCGAGCGCCGAAAGAGGAAAAAGAGACCGCCGATGAGCAAAATTGGAAAGAGAAGATTACCCAGCAGACCCCAAATAGCGCCATCGTTGCGAGTCGGGTGCACGTCTAGTTCAACGTGCTGCTCGCGCAACTTACTAATAATCTCGGGGGAGGTGCCGGGCATATCGACCCGTACGCGCAAGGGTCGTCCATTGACTAGCTCTGGGTCAGACACATCAACAATGGCGGTACGGCCGTTATCAAAAATATCGACTCTACTAATGCGCCCAGCATCCAGATAACTGAGAAACCGACTATAACTCATGCGGGTGCTGGCGGTGTTGAGTGGGGGCTGGCTTTGGCTGAGCATAAAGTTGCTGGCACCCTGCCAAATCAAGACTCCTACAAGAAGTAGGGGGACTGACCAAAGAAGCAGTGTTTTCCAAGAGACTTTCATGGGCGGTATTTATTATTCAGATTCTTAACTAAATTTAACATAAGGATCAGAAGAGTGGGAAACCGCTAATTCATCATCCCCTCGAGGAGGCGATCGCGCCGTTGCTTGAGGGTTGAGCGCAGCAATGGATAAGCCTGTAATTCTGGATCCTTAGCGAGCAGGTCGGCAGCGGCCTGCCGAGCGTCTTCCAAACAGTCTTGGTCGTCAACTAAGCTCGCGAGGGCAAAATCCGGTAACCCCGATTGACGGGTTCCCAGCACTTCACCAGGACCGCGCAACCGCAAATCCATTTCAGCAATAAAAAAACCATCTTGGGACTGGGCTAAGACGTTTAAGCGTTGCTTGGCGGCATCGCTACGGGAGCTATTGAGCAAGATACAGAAGGACGGATAGCGACCGCGCCCGACCCGACCCCGCAGTTGATGAAGTTGGGACAGGCCAAAGCGTTCGGCGTGTTCAATGAGCATCACTGTGGCATTGGGGACATCCACCCCGACTTCCACGACGGTGGTGGCCACCAGAATATCTAGTTCTCTTTTGGCAAACGCCTGAATCGCTGTATCTTTTTCGCTAGGGTTCATGCGGCCATGGAGGAGGCCAACGCGAAAGTTGGGGAAAATATCGCTCTGGAGACGGTCGTGTTCAGCAATGGCAGATTTGAGATCTAGCTTTTCTGACTCTTCCACTAGGGGCAGAATAATATAGGCTTGGCGGCCTTGCGCTACTTCACGGCGGATAAGATCGTAGGCATGGGGGCGATCGCCCCGTCCTAACACGGTTGTTTGAATGGGTTGGCGACCGGGGGGGAGTTCATCAATTTGGCTCACCTCCAGATCGCCATGGAGCGTCAAGGCCAAGGTACGCGGTATCGGTGTAGCCGTCATGGTCAATACATGGGGAAGCTCCCCCTTCGCTTGCAACTTGGCGCGCTGAGCGACCCCAAAGCGATGCTGTTCGTCAATGATCACTAAACCCAAGCGAGCGAAGGTTACCCCGTCCTGAATGAGGGCATGGGTTCCCACTAGGAGCGGTAGCTCCCCCGTGGCTAACTGATCTAGGATCTGTCGCCGTTTGGCGGTACGGACTGACCCCGTCAGCACTTCTACAGGCAGATGCAGGGGCGTCAACCACTCCAGAAGTTTACGGTAGTGTTGCTCAGCGAGCACTTCGGTGGGGGCCATGAGCGCTGCCTGATAGCCAGACTGAATGGCTGCCAAGAGTGTAATTACCGCCACCACCGTTTTCCCGGAGCCCACATCCCCTTGAACCAGGCGGTTCATGGGAATCGGTTGCTGTAAATCTGCCAAAATCTCGGCCACAACCCGCTGCTGCGCTCTGGTGAGTTCAAAGGGCAGCTGGCCATAAAACTGCTCAATGAGTTTCCCTTGAGGGCTAACGGGTGGGCTGTGCTGCTGCTGGTGTTGGCGACGACGTTGCAGCAGGCTCAACTGCAAATAAAAGAATTCATCAAAAATGAGCCGTCGCCGTGCCTGTGCGAGGCAGTCGTGATCCGTGGGGAAGTGAATCTGCCGCAGGGCGGTTTCAAGGCCGATTAAGCCATGGGCACGGGCGATCGCCGCGGGCAGGGGATCGGGGTACCCGCTCAGCAAGGGCAGCACGCGATCCACAGCACGGCGCAGGATGCCGGGGGAGATCCCCTCGGTTAGGGGATACACCGGCACAATGCGCCCCACCGACAGAGACTCAATCTCAGCGCCAGCGTGCTCCAGCACCTCTAGCTCCGGGTTATCGAGGGTTAGGCCATACTTGCTTGTTTTGACTAATCCTGAGGCGGCCACAGTGGTTTGCGGGGCATACAGCCGTTTTTGTTGCTCCTGCCACGCCCGCTGGGCATAACGCGCCCCAGCATAAAAGCGACTGAGACGAATTTGGCCACTGCGATCCTGGAGCACCAATTCGAGGATGGTTAACTTGGCATTCCGGGGACTGGTAAAGCAGTTGCAACGGCGTACGGTGCCCACAAGGGTCACGGTTTGCCCTGGCTCTAGCTCACGAATCGCCACTTGACGGGCATAATCAATGTAATCGCGCGGAAAGTAGTAGATGAGATCATTCAGCGTGTAAAGACCGAGTTTGGCTAAGCGATCGGCAGTGCGATCGCCAATGCCGGAGATTTTTGCAAGGGATTGTTGCCAAGGATCGGGGCGCGGTGCAGCCGTTAACTGTTTGTGGACCTCGTAGAGGAGTTGGCGGGTTTTCACCACAAGGTGCTGTCGCTCAGGGGTGGAGAGGTTAGGGTAGTCTGCGTAGGCGGCAGCGGTCTGTTGCCAGCGATCGCGCACCTGAGTTGGCAGGTGTTGCAGCGGGGCTTGACTGAGTTCTTGGTGTAAATATTCGCTAAAGCGGGAGGTCTTACCCTGCAAATTACAAAAGCCCCGCTCGGTTTCAATGGCAAGGGCGCGTTGTAAGCGTGGCCAATCCAGTGACACCGAGGGTCTCCTTGCGCTAGTCCGCGGCATCCTGAAAATGGTTGGCTTCGTTGGCTTTCCACGTCTGCCACCAGACACGGCTGGCTTTCAGGGTCAGGTACTGGCGCTGTTTTTTATGCAGTTGCTGTTGCAGGCTGGCCAACCGGGATTCCAGTTCGCGAATCTGACTGCGCTGATGAGCAAGGGAGGGGTGCTGAAACTCTAACTCCTCCAACTGGAGATAGATGGCTGCTATTGGATGAGGGGCCGGGTTTGCACTCTTGTCTTCAGTGTTCGCGTTCTCCTGCGTTTGTTGCTCCTCCAGCATCATCGTGAGCAGATGGGGAATGCGACCCAAAGGACGATTTTCGGCCTTACTGGCAATATCTAGGATGACGGCAATGGGGGCAGGGGGCAAAATTGCGGCACGTTGCAATAGGTGATTCATCTTGAGAGAGCCGCGGTACAGGGTTTTGCTGAGTTTCTTCTGTAGGGAGTCGTCCGGGGCGATAGAATCCTCAGCCTCATCCTCGGAGTCATCGGGCACTGCCGCTGCAGATTCCTCGCCTGCGTCCTCTTGGGCTGACGCTTCCTGCTGGTGCGGCTGAAGGCGCAGAATCGCTGCTTCTAGGCTCAGGGCAAGCTGATAAATACGCTGTTGCAACTGTTGGCGATCGCCCTCCTCAAGAGTTAGAAACTGCTCAGGAAACACTTGGGTGCACACTTGGTAGCTAACGGTAATAAGCTGCTGACGGGCGATCGGAGCTAGTACCTCAAGGTATGCATCGTAGAGGTGGCGCATCTCTTGGAGGGTACCCATCAGCAGCCCCTGCAGAGCCAGTACTTCCTGTTCAACGGTTTCTAAACTTCCAGACATAGACCTCCACTGTTCGCTAGCATGCGAGGGGACATCCCCATAGCCATCTCCCAGACGAAAACTATTAAAGACGATTAATATTAATATCTTGGCAAGATACTCCCCTGATAGGCCAACCAGAGGAGTATCGTAGCAGCATTGACAACGTAGTCAGCTAGCGAGCCTTGGCTAAATGCAGCACAGCCCCCAAGCCCGCACCCATATCTTCGGGTGTGACTTTACCGTCATGATTGGCATCAAGGGCATCAAACACCGCATCGGTGCCTAACCACTCTTCGCGGGTAATAATTCCATCCCCATCCAGATCGTAAACATGAAACAGCTCCTCTGCTGCATGGGTCAGGGTCGATTCCCCTTCGAGTCGTGCCAGTCGTTGCGACAGTAAGTCTTCTAAGGTTTCTAATGCCTTCGTAAAGCCCTTAATTCCCTCATCCAGCTTTTCACTAGCCATCGCATCAGCGGCATGCATTTGGGCAAACGTCACCTCATCCATCGTCAGTTTCTCAATGGTGAGACTAGCGGCAGTCGCTGGGTCGAGCTTACGGGGTAACTCGCCGTTGGTGCTCTGCAATTCCTGTAGCAGAGCCGGAGAAATGGTCAGTAAATCGCAGCCTGCTAGCTCAGTAATTTCGCCAATGTTACGGAAACTAGCGCCCATGACTTCAGTGGCATAACCAAACTTCTTGTAGTAGTTATAGATTCGGGTGACAGAAATCACCCCCGGATCCTCGCTGGGCGGATAGTCCTTGCCGGTTTTTTTCTTATACCAATCCAGAATGCGACCCACAAAGGGGGAAATTAAGGTAACACCCGCTTCAGCGCAGGCCACCGCCTGATGTAGCCCAAACAGCAGGGTGAGGTTACAGTGAATCCCTTCTTTTTCTAGCGTTTCTGCGGCGCGAATCCCCTCCCACGTTGAGGCAATTTTAATCAGAACGCGATCGCGCCCTACTCCTGCGGCTTCGTACTGGGCAATGAGATCCCGGGCTTTGGCTACGGTTGCCGCTGTATCGTAGGACAGTCGGGCATCCACCTCTGTCGAGACCCGACCGGGAATAATGTTTAAAATTTTTAGCCCAAAGGCCACGGCTAAGCGGTCAACGGCAAGGGAGACGACCTCCTTTGCGGTGGCTCCAGATCCTAGGTAATCCTTGGCCTTGAGTAGGGTCTCATCAACAATCGGCTGATATTCGGCCATCTGAGCGGCGGCGGTAATCAACGAGGGATTAGTGGTCGCATCGCGGGGGGTAAATTTTTCAATGGCCAAAATGTCTCCGGTATCTGCAACCACGACCGTCATTTTTCGTAACTGTTCTAGCAGGTTCATGAGACAGGCATCCCAAACGTGTCTCTTTTATCTTAGTGCGCCACCTCAAGACCCCGTTGCTCTCCTCCGGCTCGGCATTCCCATCCGTCGCAGCCGATATAATGCCGATATAATAAAGTGATCCACATTTTTTGCTTCTCTCTTAACCTTTATGAGTCGCGGCACCCTCTTTGATAAAGTTTGGCAGCAGCACACGGTGGGCACCTTACCCTCGGGGCAGACCCAGTTGTTTATCGGCCTGCACCTCATCCACGAGGTCACCAGCCCCCAAGCCTTTGCCATGCTGCGAGAGCGAGGGCTAAAGGTGTTGTACCCCCAGCGGACGGTGGCAACGGTGGATCACATTGTGCCGACGGACAGCCTTGCACGGCCGTTGCAGGATGCCCTAGCAGAGGAGATGCTCCAAGCCCTTGAGGCCAACTGCCGCGAGCACGGCATTCCCTTTTTTGGCATTGGCTCCGGGCGGCAGGGGATTGTGCATGTGATTGCCCCAGAGCAGGGGTTGACCCAGCCGGGGATGACCATTGCCTGCGGGGATAGCCACACCTCAACCCACGGTGCCTTTGGGGCGATCGCCTTCGGTATTGGCACCAGTCAAGTTCGCGATGTGTTAGCCACCCAAACCTTGGCACTGAATAAGCTCAAGGTGCGCAAGGTGGAGGTCAACGGCACCCTCGCGCCTGGGGTGTATGCCAAAGATGTCATTTTGCACCTGATCCGTCACCTAGGCGTCAATGGTGGGGTAGGCTATGCCTACGAGTTTGCTGGCACCACCATTGCCCAAATGTCGATGGAAGAGCGGATGACCGTCTGTAATATGGCCATTGAGGGGGGGGCGCGCTGCGGCTATATCAACCCCGATGAAACTACGTTTGCCTATCTCAAGGGTCGTCCCTTTGCCCCCCAAGGGGAGGCGTGGGAGACAGCGGTAGCGTGGTGGCGATCGCTGCGCACTGAGGTGGATGCCGAGTACGATGATGTGGTGGTCTTTGATGCAGCCACCATTGCCCCAACCGTCACCTGGGGGATTACTCCAGGGCAGGGGGTTGCTGTGGACGAAACCTTACCCAGCCTAGAGATGCTGCCGGAGTCAGAGCGAGGCATTGCCCAAGAAGCCTATGATTATATGGGTTTACAGCCCGGTCAGCCTATCCGTGGCACCAAAGTCGATGTCTGTTTTATTGGCAGTTGTACCAATGGTCGGATCAGCGATCTGCGGGAAGCCGCCAAAGTCCTAGAAGGACGCAAAGTCAAGCCCGGGGTCAAGGCCTTTGTGGTGCCCGGTTCTGAGCGCGTCAAAGCCCAAGCGGAAGCTGAGGGGCTAGATACCATCTTTGAAGCAGCAGGGTTTGAATGGCGTAATCCCGGCTGCTCGATGTGTTTGGCCATGAACCCCGATAAACTCCAAGGTCGGCAAGTGAGTGCCTCTTCCTCAAACCGTAACTTCAAGGGTCGGCAAGGCTCAGCCGCGGGGCGAACGCTCTTGATGAGCCCCGCGATGGTGGCAGCAGCGGCAATTACTGGGGAAGTCACCGATGTGCGCCAATTTCTCTAGGGGCAATGGCACAATACAGTATAGGCGTTGTCTGCGTGCCCCATGAACCAACAAAATTTGCTTCAGCAATTGCTTCTCATCGGTGTTGGCACCACCTCCTTGGTGGCAGAAAAGTTACGCCAAGTCAGTGATCAGTGGGTAAAGGAAGGACGGCTCAATGCCGATCAAGCCAAGGCAATGGTGGATGAAGTCCTCGCTCACCTCAAGGAGGATGCGGCCACCCTAGATGAAGCAGTTCAGCGGCAAACTCGCCAGTTCCTCGAAAGTTTGGGAGTACCCCAACAGTCTGAACTGGATGAACTGCGCGGACGCATTGATCGCCTCGAACGAGATGTTAGGGAGTTAAAAAATCGCTCATGGTAGTTGTCCATCGTCCCCTGCGCCAACTGCTCTGTGGTATTGTCCTAGTAGTGGTATGGATGGTGATCGCGTTGCCAGCAATCGCCAGTGTGCCGCTGGAGGCATCAACGGAGGCTGCTGGACTAATGAGTGATTCTACGGTTGTCACGACCCCCTCGGGGTTACAGTACGAGGATTTAGTGGTGGGGTCGGGGGTACAACCCCAGCCGGGGAATCGGGTCACGGTTCACTATACCGGAATGCTCACCAATGGGCGTGTGTTTGATAGCTCTCACGATCGCGGTCAGCCCTTTCAGTTTCAGATTGGTGTGGGGCAAGTGATTAAGGGGTGGGATGAAGGCGTTGGCTCCATGCAGGTGGGAGGTCGTCGCCGTCTCATTATTCCGCCAGACCTCGGCTATGGTGCGCGCGGTGCCGGAGGTGTGATTCCCCCCAATGCCACTTTGATTTTTGATGTAGAACTCCTTGGCGTGCAATAGCGCGCAGATTCCATGCCCAAGGCGAAGGTACTGTACATCTGCCGCGAGTGCGGTGCCGAGTCGCTGCAATATTTTGGTCGCTGTCCCAGTTGTGGTCAGTGGAATACGCTGGATGAGCAGGTGACCTCACCCCCGACGACCGAGTCGGGTACGCGGCGATCGCCCCGTCGCAGTCATCTTGCCCAGCCCCTTGCGGCCAAACCACTAGCTGCGATTGAGGAGCAAGCACACCCCCGCTCCCTCTCTGGGTTTAGCGAACTGGATCGTGTCTTGGGGGGTGGCATTGTTGTGGGTTCCTTAGTGCTGGTGGCGGGCGAACCCGGAATTGGCAAATCGACCCTCTTGCTGCAAATGGCGGCTCAGTTAGCCACTCGGCAGCGGGTACTCTACGTTTGTGCCGAGGAGTCAGGGCAACAGGTAAAGTTGCGATCGCAACGCTTAGCCGTCCCTGTACCGGAGTCCCTCTACTTGTTAGCAGAGACCGACCTAGAAATTATTCTCCAAGAGCTGACCCACCTGCAACCGCAGTTAGTCATTATTGACAGTATTCAAGCAGTGTATTTACCGCAACTGACCGCTGCCCCCGGCTCTGTCTCCCAAGTGCGCGAGGGCACCGCCGCCTTAATGCGCCTCGCTAAGCGAGATCACATCAGCTTATTTATTGTTGGCCATGTCACCAAGGAAGGGGCGATCGCCGGGCCAAAGGTGTTAGAGCATTTAGTGGATACGGTACTCTACTTTGAGGGCGATCGCTTTGCCAGCCACCGCCTCGTGCGCGCCGTCAAAAATCGCTTTGGTGCTAGTCAGGAAATTGGCGTTTTTGAAATGGGTGCCCAAGGCTTAGTGGAAGTCACCAATCCCTCGGCGTTGTTTTTGGGCGATCGCGACCCCGCACCGGGCACCGCAACCATCGTGGCCTGCGAAGGCACCCGCCCCCTCGTCGTCGAACTGCAAAGCTTGGTCAGCCCCACTAGCTACCCCTCCCCCCGCCGCACCACCACTGGCATTGAATACAATCGCTTCCTGCAAATTTTAGCCGTCCTAGAAAAGCGCCTTGGGGTTCCCCTCTCTAAGCTTGATGCCTACGTGGCCACCTCAGGGGGCTTAACCGTAGCGGAACCCGCAGCGGATCTGGGTGTTGCCGTTGCAGTGGTAGCCAGCTTTCGCGATCGCTGGGTGCAGCCCCACACTGTCATCATTGGCGAAGTGGGGTTAGGCGGGCAAGTCCGGGCGGTGTCTCAACTTGAGCTACGGTTGCGGGAAGCCGCTAAGCTAGGGTTTCGCCGTGCCATTATTCCCCACAGCCAACAGTGTGCGATCTCCAGTCTTGAGATATGTCCCGTGAGCCGCGTGGCCGATGCCATTGTTGCTGCTTTGGGGGCTCCTGCGCCCTAAAGCCCTAAAATAGTCTGAACTCACTGTGGGGCAAGGCTTGAGCCTGCAACTCACGACCATTACCAACAATAAGCGTGCGCCAAGTATCTGGCGCGAGGTGTTGTTGCGCCACCCGTTGCACATCCCTTGCGGTAGCTGTTTTTACCGCTTGCTGGTAGCGAAAAATAAAATCCTTAGGGAACCCATAGTACTCGTAGCGCATTAAGCGATTAAGAATTTGCACACTATCGCGAAAATTAAACACAAAAGAGTTCAGGATCGACTCTTTGGCGTAGGCTAGCTCTGCTGCGGCAATCGGTTCGTGCTGCAGGCGTTCAATTTCCTGTCGTAGTGCCGCTAAAAACGTTGCTGTCGCAGCAGTCTGCGTTTGACCCACACCATAGAAAACCCCTTCATAGTCAAATTCTGGGTTCCATGCTGCATAAACGCTGTAGGCCAAGCCTTGGCGCGATCGCAGTTCGTTAAACAGCCGTCCGCCAAAGCCATTGAGAACCCCATTCAAAACGTAGAGGTGAAAGACATCAGGATCCCTAAGGGTGCCCCCCAACTGACCGGTGTAAATATAACTTTGAGATAAATGAGGGCGATCAATAACAACCGTTGCGGGGGTGCGATCGACGCTAATCGTTGGCAACGGCGGCAGCGGCGGTAACTGGGGTGGGTCTTGCCACTTGCCAAAAATACGCTCTACGGTTTGTTTCATCTGGGCAGCATCAAAATCACCGGCAATCCCAAGAATGCAGCGACTGGGGGCAAGGTACGTTTGATAGAACTGCTGCACATCTTGGGGCTGAATAGCGGCTAAGGTATTGAGCTCCTGAGTGCGGGCATAGGGACTCTCAGCGCCATAGATCAGCTTGTAAAATTCCCGCTCCGCTTGGGCATTGGGTTGATCATTGCGCCGCTCAATCGCACCTTGGCGACGACGAATGGCTAACTGGAAACGCGCCGGCTCCACCGCTGGCGCTTGCAGCATTTCCGCCACCAGTGCCAAAAGGCTCTCATGGTGCTCGCGCAAACCATTGAAACTGAGGCGACCCATACTTTTGCCCACCCCTGCTTCAATCGAGGCGGCGCGATCCTCTAGCCACTGATCAATCTCTGCGGCTCGATGTTGGGTAGTGCCACCCGTCCGTAATAGGTCGCCGCTGATCTCTGCTAACCCCACTTGTGTCGGTGGATCCCAGCGACTTCCAGCCTGAAACAGTAAACTCCCCCGCACGAGTGGCCATTCATGATCCTCAAGGAGATACACCACCATGCCATTGCCCAGTCGAAACCGTTCAGTGGCGGGTAGCTGAACCGCTGGCAAGGGCGGTAATGTTAATTCAGTGTAATGTTTAGCCGTCATGGCGCTAGCTGAGTGTGTCCATAGGAGCATTAGACCCAGCACAAGTACAACAAGACAGGCTAACCCCCACCCCTGTCGCTGCCAACGGCGGCACTGGTAGCAGGTGCGGGACATGAATGGAGTCATAGGGAGCAAGCATCACGATGTGAAAGATCATCCACCGATTCTAGAGGGTGGCGCGTTGGCCACAGTGGCACTGGGGAGCGGCAATATTTTCTTGAACATCATAAAATGTCGCCACTTAAAATAGCAGTATAGTGAAGCTAGCCTGCGCACCTACTGGCATAATTTTGCGAGTTCAGTTCCCGATTGTTACTATTCGAGGCTACTTGCGTGACATCTGAGACGCAAAAGTTTCGGCACCTGCTTGTCATTGAGGATCAATCGGGTCGCCGGACGGTGAATTTACAAGCCAGCACCTATACCATTGGCCGACATCCCAGTAACAAAATTGTCCTGAAGTCGGCTATGGTGTCGCGCCAGCACGCCGTCTTACTGCGAGTGTGTGATCCGAGTACAGGCCAGTATTTTTTCCGTTTAATTGATGGGGATTTACAGGGTAAACGGAGTGTCAATGGCATCACCGTCAATGGGATGCCTTGTCAGTCTCACATTCTACAGCATCGGGATTTAATTATTTTTGGCGGGGAGGTGCGGGCACGTTACCATTGCCTTAGCAATCTCTCGGATTCGGGCTTTAATCGCTACACCCATGCCCTTGCGTTTGCCAGTATTCCCGATGGTTATGTTCCCAATGCGGCTGAGGCGGCGCTGGTGGAAAGCCAAATGTCTCAGTTGAGCGATGTCCAGCTTTTGCGGCTCTCGTCGTTTCCAGAGTTAAGCCCCTATCCAATTATTGAGCTCTCCCCCCATGGTCATATTACCTATGTGAACCCGGCAGCCATTAGTGCATTTCCGGATTTAGAGGATACGGGCTTTGGCCATCCATTGTTGGCGTGGTTCCAAGAGAACTCACTCGGTGATCAACGCTTTTTTCTGCACGAGGTCGTCGTGGGCGATCGCACCTATGAAGTAACAGTACACAGCCTGCGGGAAAGTGATCTCATTCGCTGTTATATCACCGACATTACCGAACGTAAACGCTCAGAAATGGCACTGCGCATTAGTGAGGAGCGCTACGCCCTAGCCGCCGAGGGTGCCAATGACGGCCTTTGGGACTGGCACATTGTTGAAGGGTCAATGTATTACTCGCGCCGCTGGGAGCAATTAGTGGGCGAACCCCCGGGCACCCTCAAACCTACGATTGAAGAGTGGTGGCAGCGGGTGCATCCCGACGATCGGCAGCGGGTGCAGACGGACATGCAGGAGCATTTACTGGGGGCGCGCCCCCATTTTGAGTGTGAGTTCCGCATCAAGCATGCAGATGGCAGTTATCGCTGGATGCGATCGCGGGGTAAAGCCCTGCGTAATGAACAGGGGCAGCCCTACCGGATTGCTGGTTCAATGACCGATGTGACTGAATATCATCTCATCCAAGAGCAAATTCTCCACGATGCCCTGCACGATGCAATGACGGGGTTACCCAATCGGGTGTTGATGATGGATCGGTTGGGGCAAGCTCTGATCCAACGCATCCGTCGTCCCTATAAGCTCTTTGCGGTGCTCTTCTTGGATGTGGATCGCTTTAAGCTGATCAACGACAGTTTGGGGCATTTGGCCGGAGACCAGCTTTTGATTGCAATTGCGCAACGCTTGCTAGCCTGTGCTCGCGCTGAAGATACAGTGGCCCGCTTGGGAGGAGATGAATTTGCCATTCTGGTTACAGATTTAACGGCACCGGAGCAGGCCATTGAAATTGCTGAGCGGATTTTATTAGCTCTCGATCGCCCCTTTTTACTCGATGGTCATGAAGTGTTTACAAGCGCCAGTATTGGCATTGCCTTTCCGAGTGCCGAAAGTTCAACGGCTGAAGACCTGCTGCGGGATGCCGATACGGCAATGTACCGTGCGAAGTCCTTAGGTAAGGCTCGCTACGAAGTATTCAGCATGGCGATGCGGGCGCAGAATATTGCCCTGATGCAAACTGAGACAGAGCTGCGCCGGGCTGCGGAACGCAATGAATTTTTGGTGTATTACCAGCCAATTGTGGATTTGACGTGCCGGTGCATCGTTGGTTTTGAAACCCTCCTGCGTTGGCAGCATCCACAGCGGGGCATTGTCAGCCCGGGTGAGTTTATGACCGTTGCAGAGGAAACCGGGTTGATTTTACCCATCAGTTGGTGGGTGATGGCCGAGGCCTGTCAGCAAATGCAGCGATGGGCAGTGCAGTTTCCCCAGAGTAGGGAGTTAACGATTAGTGTGAACTTAACGGGGCGGCATTTTCAGCAGACGAACCTACTCCCCCAGTTAGAAGCGATTCTCAGTGAAACGGGATTTCCGGCTCAGCGGTTGCGGCTTGAGGTAACGGAGGGGGTCTTAATTGACAATAAGGAGATGGCGATCGCCGCGCTTAAAGAAATCCGTGCCATGGGGATTGGCCTGTACATGGATGATTTTGGTACGGGTTATTCGTCGTTGAGTTATCTGCACCGCTTCCCAATTGATACCCTGAAAATTGACCGTGCCTTTATCTCCCCCCTCGACCAAGAGGAGCAATCCCTTCGCATCGTACATACCATTATTGCCTTAGCGCAGTCGCTCCAGTTAACGGTGGTGGCAGAGGGGATTGAAACCCAAGGCCAGTATCGCGCCCTGCAAACGATGGGCTGTACCTACGGTCAAGGGTATTTCTTTGCGCGCCCGTTACCCGCTGCCAAGGTAGAGGAGTTACTGGCGCAGCAGTCGCTACAGGTACTTGCCAGTTAAGTTACACCAGCTTTGACATGCTCCCCATGCCTAAAGTCAGGGGATGCTTCTAGCCTCACAGCTTAGAATGACTGGTTCACCGACAACACTTCAAGCACAGCAGTTTCCTACGTTACCCCAGAGGTCTGTTCCCGTATGCCCTACGGTACAGCAAAAAACTACGATACTCGGTTTTTATGGTACTTGCTATCGGTTAGATAACTCGGTTTTTTGAGTGGTTGCATACCTTGCCACTAATACCAGTACGGCACAAAAGAAAATAATTTGGGCCTTATATCCCCATCGCTAAAGCTATGGGCTTTACGGCGTTCTTCGGTAATTTTGTCCAAAAAACCATTGACCTTATACCTAAGTCTAAGGTGTAGGATTGATGCATGGAATGGCAGCGGAGTATCCGAGCCGATGTTGCAGGTAGGTGAAGTTTCTCGTCAGTTAGGGCTCAATCCTCAGACCCTTTACTTTTACGAACGGATTGGCCTGATGCCCAGTCCGAAACGAACAGCGGCAGGCTACCGGCTCTATGAGCAGTCAGATCTGGAACGGCTAGCTTTCATTTCCCATGCCAAAGCCTTGGGACTGAGCCTAGAGGAGATCAGGGAACTGTTGCTGTTACAAGATGGGCGGCAGCTTTCTTGCCAGGAAGTGTATGACCGCCTGCTCAAGAAAGTGCAACACATCGACGAGACCATCAGCCAATTACAAACCCTGAAAGCGCAACTCAAGCCCCTTCTAGATCAATGCCAGCAGAGTTTGACACACCCCTCAACAGGGCAACAGTGTGTCGTGTTTCAACAACACCCGTTAGTGAGTCCGGCAGAGTCGTGACCCAACCCACCACTTCAGGATCAGGAGCAATTAAATCATGACACTCAAGGTTGAAATTTTAGGAACCGGTTGCAAAAAATGTCAGCAGTTAGAGGCGAATGCGAAGGAAGCGATCGCCCATCGCCAGCTAGACGCTGAGATTACGCACATCACCGACACGATGGAAATTGTCAAACGGGGGGTGATGAAAACGCCAGCTCTGGTCGTCGATGGCAACGTGCTGAGCCAGGGCAAAGTGCTAGAAGCCAAGGATATTGAGGCGCTTTTGCCTGCGTAACGATTGCAAGTCCACAACGGAGCGACATTTTATCTTCATTGACTCCATGGCTCCCCGATGGTTCGGATAGGAGGGTCGTTTATGCATTTTTGGAAATCGGAATGGAAACCCCTATTGTGGATTGTGGTGGGTTTCCTCCTGTGTTTTTACCTCCCTGTGGAACTGATTCAAAATTCAGAACGGCTGAGAAATGCTGTTTTTGAATCGTTGTACCTGGTGCGTTGGTATGCGCAAGAACATGTTCTACTGTGTCTGATTCCCGCCTTCTTTATTGCCGGCGCGATCGCCGTGTTCATTTCCCAGGATGCGGTGATGAAATACCTGGGGGCTAATGCGAATAAAGTGCTGGCCTACAGTGTGGCCTCGGTGTCCGGCACCATTCTGGCTGTCTGTTCCTGTACGGTTTTACCGCTATTTGCCGGAATTTATCGCATGGGGGCTGGTTTAGGCCCTGCCACAGCCTTTCTCTATTCGGGACCGGCCATTAACGTTTTAGCGGTTATCATGACGGCTCGCATTCTGGGTCTCCAGTTGGGCATTGCAAGGGCAGTGGGGGCGATCGCCTTCAGCGTCATTATTGGGTTGCTGATGGCGTTCATTTTTCGCAAAGAAGAACTGGAGAAAATCGACGCTCAAGCAGGATTTCCCGAACCGGAAGTGGCCCGTCCACTGTGGCAAAATGCCCTGTTTTTTGCCGTGATGGTGGGGATTCTGGTCTTTGCCAACTGGGCAAAACCCACGGACATGGTAGGCACGTGGGCCGCGATTTATGCCGCGAAGTGGTGGATTACGGGCGGATTGGCGATCGCCCTAGCAGCCATTCTCATCACCTGGTTTGGCCTCAATACGGGCAAAGTGGTTTTAATTGCTACCGTGACGGCTGTTTTGGCCTTCCGAGTTCCGGAACAGCCAATGGTGGCCTTTGGGGCGGGCGTCATCGGGCTATCCTGGCTGACCAGCACCAATAAGGATGAAGCGGGGGAATGGTTTGCTGCCTCCTGGGACTTTGCCAAACAAATTCTGCCGCTGTTGTTGCTGGGGGTGATCGTGGCGGGTGCGTTGCTCGGTCGTCCGGGACATGAAGGCTTAATCCCGTCAGAGTGGGTAACACGGGCAGTCGGCGGCAATTCCTTGCTATCAAACTTTGTGGCGGCGTTTGCGGGCGCGTTTATGTACTTTGCTACGCTGACCGAGGTTCCGATTCTGCAAGGCTTAATTGGCAGTGGCATGGGTCAAGGCCCTGCCTTAGCCCTGTTGCTAGCAGGCCCTGCGCTGTCATTACCCAATATGCTGGTGATTCGCAGCATTATGGGGACGAAGAAAACGGTGGTGTTTGTGTCGTTGGTGGTGGTCATGGCAACCATTTCGGGAATGGTGTATGGGGCATTTTTCTAAACCCAAAGGGTTTTGGCAAGCGCTGCTTGATGCCATTGCTAGTTTTGATGCTGGGAGCAATCGGTTTAGGGGCTTGGATGGGTTATAGAAACCGGAGGGTTCGGGAACCGGATAAAACCTCGCTCGTTCCCGACGGGGATACAGAACGGTTCCCGCGCCTACGGCAGTAGGCAGAATCAGTCTTGACATTCTTCTCCAGACAAAGTGATGTCCTGACTGATACGTGCAATGACGAGTCGATTTTAGCTGCATGCCATCTTAACCCAATGATGTTTTTAGCCGTCCAAAAAGATGTTTTTCAACCTGACAAGCAGCTTGCTCAGTTGCTTACTGAGTTAGCGCGTCTTGCCAACAATCTCTACAACCAAGACGTGTATGAGTCTCGGCAATACTTCTTTGAGCAAGGACGGAAACCGTTCAAGGTTCTGAAGTATGTCAACCTCTACGCAAAACTGAAGGAGAGTGAAAACGGGAAGCTGTTACATTCTCAGGCTGCTCAGCAAGTGTTGAAATCTGTGAATGAGGCGTTCAAAAGCTTCAAATCACTCTCAAAACTGTTCAAACTGGGGCAGTTCCACCATGAACCAAAATTGCCGCGATACCGCACCAAATGCGGGTTGTATCAGGTCGTATTCACGGGGCA
>NZ_JAKLTU010000032.1:0-89595 GCF_022570815.1 Synechococcus sp. PCC 6716 | reverse complement strand
CAGAGGTTGACATACTTCAGAACCTTGAACGGGTTCCGTCCTTGCTCAAAGAAGTATTGCCGAGACTCATACACGCCTTGGTTGTAGAGATTGTTGGCAAGACGCGCTAACTCAGTAAGCAACTGAGCAAGCTGCTTGTCAGGTTGAAAAACATCTTTTTGGACGGCTAAAAACATCATTGGGTTAAGATGGTATGCAGTTATTATAGATGCCGATTTACGTGAATAGCAACCGTATGAGAGAAGATGGCATACAGCTAAAATCGACTCGTCATTGCACGTATCAGTCAGGACATCACTTTGTCTGGAGAAGAATGTCAAGACTGATTCTGCCTACTGCCGTAGGCGCGGGAACCGTTCTGTATCCCCGTCGGGAACGAGCGAGGTTTTATCCGGTTCCCGAACCCTCCGGTTTCTATAATTACAAACGCAGCTTGTGCTTTCGCATCCTCGAGGGTTGCATGCCAAGTATCGGTAACCGTATCCCAGTTTTCGTGGCAGCCAAAGAGGTAATTGTTTGGGAACGCAACTCCGTTCTAGGATTATGTATGCCTCGAACCTCATTTTTACGCTTGAACTTGCCTCCCAACCACCAACTGCGCCAATTCAGTCCTAGTGCCGTTAAGCGGCTATTGTTAGAGACAAATTGGTTGCGCTTGGCGCTGCGGCTGCGCGGCTCCGTCATTCCTGCCATTCTGCCAGAAGTGCTTTTTTGTGTTGCCTTTGGGGTGTTGATTTCAGCGGCAGACATTTACATCGTCAATCTGCATTGGCCAGTTCTGGGCAGCTTAATCCCCTCTGTTGTGCTCGGGTTACTCCTTGTATTTCGCACCAACACCGCCTACGAGCGGTTTTGGGAAGGACGGCGACAGTGGGGGAACATCATCAACGCCTCCCGCAACTTAACCCGCTTGATGTGGACGGCCATTGATGAGCAAACAGCCGCCGATCGCCAAGGTAAAATCAAAGCCGTGAACTTAGTGGGCGCCTTTGCGATCGCCACCAAGCAGCACCTGCGCCACGAAACCTTTGTAGAGCTTCAGCCATTCCTTGCTCCTCACGAATATCAGGAACTGCAATCGATACAAAATGTGCCGCTGCGCATTGCCCTATGGATAGAATCGTATCTGCATCAACAACACCGCTGTGGTCAGTTGTCTCTGTATCAACTCACCTATATGGATGAGTTACTCGTGCTGCTTGTAGATGCCCTAGGCAGTTGTGAGCGCATCCTGAAAACACCGATCCCCTTGGCCTACGCCATTCACCTCAAGCAGTTATTACTGCTGTACTGTCTGCTGTTACCCTTCCAACTGGTGGATGATCTAGGGTGGTTAACAGGGCCAATGGTGGGTCTGATTGCCTTTACCCTCTTTGGCGTTGAGGAAATTGGCATTGAAATTGAAAACCCCTTTGGCCGCGACTTAAATGATTTACCATTAGATGCAATCTGCATTACGATGCAGCAAAACATTCATGACCTCATTAGTACGCCAGCACCCCACCAATCCTCCCTTGACGATGTGGTAATTCCCCATGACCATGACCACCACTGACCCCCAAACCATTGCCTACGAAGTGGTTCATCACCTTCCCGGGCGATTGCGGCTGCGGGTTCCTCGTCTGCGCTATGACGATCACTACCTGCGTCAACTCCAGCACCTGTTAGTGCAGCAGGAGGTTGTCCAGCAAATTCGCGTCAATGCTGCTGCCGCCTGTATCGTGATCGAATATAACAGCGATGGCGAGAGTCACCTTGCACTGTTTAGTTCCCTGATCCGTCGCGCCGCTGACCCTGACTTACCCAGCCCCACCATTCTGTCGATTGACAAGCAGGTGTATTCCCCATGGAACACCACCTACTTTTTGCAAAAGATGGCCTTGCCCGTGGCTGCGTTAGCCATTGTTGCCCTATTGCCACTGCAAACTCCGTTCTATCCAGTAATTGTCGCGACAATCATTACCATCATTGCTCTGCCCACCTTTCAGGAAGCCCTCGAAAGCCTTGAGCATCGCCATCTTAACGTCACCCAACTGGAATCCTTGTGGACAATTCTGCATACTTTGCAAGGGGAGTATATGGCTCCGGTGCTAGCGGTGTTCATGAGCCAAATGGGGGGCTCCCTGCGGGACATGACAGCACAGGTGGGTGAAGCCCAAGTGTTTGATCCCCTTGATCAGCAGCGCACCTACTGGATTGAGCGGGATGGTAGTCGTCGTAACGTCTCAATTCGTGAGTTACACGTGGGGGATCACGTCATTGTGGCGGCTGGCTCGGCAGTACCTGTCGATGGCGAGGTGCTCTGGGGGTCAGCGGTGATTCAGCGGCAGTTTTTGACGGGTGAGTCGGATTTACTGACCTGTGAACCGGGGCAGGCGGTGCTGGCCTCGTCTTTGGTGGTGCGGGGGCAACTCTGTATTGCTGCTAAGGCCGTTGGCAATGATACCCAAGTGGGGAAAACGCTCCAACTGGCCAAACAAGCCCCCCAACTCGATACACGCATTGAGAATTACGCCGAAGAAATTTCTAACCAAGCGATCTTACCGGCCATGGGGGTCTCTGCTCTTGTGTATGGGCTGACTTTGGATGCTCACCGGGCGATCGCCCCGTTACAGCTTGACTTTGGCGCTGGGATTGGCATTACCATTCCGACAGCCATTTTGGCCGCCCTGACCCATGCTCCCCAAGTAGGCGTGTATGTGCGCAATGGTCGTGCCCTTGAGCTACTCTCGCGGGTAAATATTATCGTCTTTGATAAAACCGGCACTCTCACGGAAGTAAAGGGCACCATTGCTGGGGTGGAAATTCTCAAAGAACACCTTAGCGAAGACACCCTCCTGTACTGGCTCAGTACCATTGAGCAGCACATCAACCACCCCTTTGCCTTAGCGGTGATGGAGTACGCCCAAGCGCGGGGAATTTCCCCCGGCGAGTACTCAGATTGGAGCTATGAACCCGGGCGCGGTGCTATGGGGTTGGTAGAGGGACAGCAGATTCTGGTGGGCACACACCAGTTTATGACTGACAACAATATTGACGCCGACCTTGAAGAACTTCGCTCCCACGAGGGCGTGCTCTGGAATCGCTCCCTTGCTTGCGTTGCCTGTAATGGTGAACTGGTGGCTGTCCTTTTTTACAGCAATCCGGTGCGCCCAGAAACGGCCAGTGTCATTGCCGATCTGCAAAATCGCGGCATTGAATGCTATATGGTGACAGGGGATCACCACGAAGTTGCCAACGCCGTTGGTTATGCTGCTGGGTTTCGTCTTGGCCAAATTTATACCAATACCCTGCCAGAAGATAAGGTGGAGATTCTCAAGAAGTTTAAGAATAATGGCGAAAACGTCGTGGCCTACGTTGGGGAAGGGTTTAACGACACAGCGGCGATGGCCTACGCCGACATTTCCATTTCCCTGCCGGAGGGCAGTGATGCCGCACGGCAAACGGCAGATATTTTACTGATGAATAATAATCTTGAAGGGATTATTCAGGCGATCGCCCTCAGTAAAGAAGTCATGGAGATTATTAACCAAAACATTGCCTTGGTGGTTATTCCCAACGTCAGTGTGGTCTTAGCAGGGGTATTTTTGAGCCTACACCCAGTGCTGGCGGTGCTCATTAGCAATGGGGCAACCCTATTAGCAGAACTCAATAGTCTGCGGATTCTCACAGACTACCGTCCTGTGAAGGTGAAGCATAAAATCAGTAGTGGCCGCTCCCAAACGGGTATGCTGGATATTCCTTGGAAAAAACGCCCCCGACGCAGTTTTGTGCGGCTCGGCAGCGATACACCCAGCCCAGCCTGAATGCTAGCCATCACTGCCGGGTCGGGGAACATCGGCTTTGGGGTGCCATGGTGCAAAGAAGGGCAACAGCAGCAGCGCGGGAAGGGCAGCACCAATCGTAAAGAGGAAAAACAAGGGCCAGCCCATGAGTTCCGCTGCTTTCCCGGCAGGAGCGGCCAGAACATCTCGACTAAAGGCAAATAAACTGGAGAGGAGTGCATACTGAGTGGCGCTGAATTGGGGGTTGCAGAGGCTCATTAAAAGTGCTGTTAACGCAGCGATCGCCAGCCCCGCACAAAAATTATCAATACTAATGGCAGCAATCATAACAACCGGATTTGCACCCGCATTGGCCAAGGCAAAATAGGACACATTACTAGAGGCCTGTAGCCCTCCCATCACCCAAAGGGCACGATGAATGCCAATTTGACTGATAGCAGCCCCCCCAGCCAGCGCACCAACAATGGTGGCAATGAGACCAATTCCGCCCTGCACAGCGCCAATTTCTGTTTGGCTAAAGCCCTGTTGCAGCAGAAAGGGGGTCATCATATTCCCCGTAAGAGCATCCCCCAAGCGATACAAACAAATAAACCCTAGGATAATCAGCCCCGTCCCCCAGCTATACCGCTGAAAAAAATCTAAAAAGGGTTGGAGCACCGCTTGGCGCAAAGAGCGGGGAGCGGGTGGCTGTACTTCAGGCTCCGGTGCCCAAACGGTTGTCAGCATCCCCACCAGCATCAATAGCGACATCACGCCATAGACTAGCGGCCATGGCAGTTGATCCGCCAAGATCAACGCAGCGGATCCGGTGATCAGGAGCGCCATTCGATAGCCCAACACATAAATMCCCGCCCCTGCACCCATTTCAAGGGGATCGAGCACATCGGCGCGGTAGGCATCGACAGCAATATCTTGGCTGGCACTTAAAAACGCAATCGCCAAAGCATTCATCGCCAGTAACCGTAAGCTGGCACTTGGGTTCTGTAGCCCCATCAGGGCGATCGCCACCAGCAGTAGCCCTTGAATCAGTAACAACCAGCCCCGCCGCCGCCCCAAAAACGGCAGGGTATAGCGATCTAAAAGCGGCGACCACAGAAACTTGAGGGAGTAGGGCAGCCCCACCAAGCTAAACAGCCCGATCGCCGTGAGGTCAACCCCCTCTACGGTCATCCAAGCTTGGAGGGTACGGCTGGTGAGAAACAGCGGCAAGCCGGACGAAAAGCCCAGCAGTAGGAGTGCCGCCATCTTGCGACTTTGAAATACCCGTAGGGCTGACCCGATCCCCGCCATGCCGTTCTCCTCATTGCTCAAACCTTGTCCAGTGTAGAGCAAAGAACAGCACTCCACTAGATTGGGCAGCAGGCTTGGCTCTAGAGACTACTGGCCTGCGTGGTTCGTGCAGGCTGGAAGGCAGGCCGACACGCATCTAAGGAGACGGGCACTGGTGCAATCTTCCAGATGTCTTTGCAGTATTCAGCAATGGTGCGATCGCTAGAGAATTTCCCCATGCGCGCCACATTCAAAATCGACATCTGGGTCCAGCGGTCTTTATCACGGAAGGCCTGCGCTGCCCGCTGATGGCAGTCTATATAGGACTGATAGTCCGCCAAGAGCATGTATTGATCGTCATTGAGCAGTGAGCTAACAATTGGCTCAAATAACCCCGGCTCCCGCGGGCAAAAATAGTCGGAAATGAGGCTGTCGATGACTTTTTTCAGCAACGGATTGCTGTTGTAGTAGTCACGGGGATTGTAGCCTTCCGCTTTGAGGCTCATCACCTCCTGCGCTGTTAACCCAAAGAGGAAGAAATTTTCAGCCCCGACTTCTTGGCGAATTTCCACATTTGCGCCGTCTAGGGTGCCAATGGTGAGCGCACCGTTGAGGGCAAACTTCATATTGCCGGTTCCTGAGGCTTCTTTCCCTGCGGTGGAAATCTGCTCTGAGAGATCCGCCGCCGGATAGGCAATTTCCCCCAGAGACACCGAATAGTTGTTCAGGAATACCACCTTGAGGCGACCATTGACATCGCTGTCGTGGTTCACCATAGCCGCAACAGAATTGATCAGTTTGATCATCATCTTGGCCATGAAATAGCCGGGTGCCGCCTTGCCACCAAAGATAAACGTGCGCGGTTGAATATCAATATTGGGGTTGGCCTTAATTTGCTCGTACAGGGTAATGATGTGCAGCACGGCCAAGTGCTGGCGCTTGTACTCGTGGATGCGCTTAATTTGAATGTCAAATAAGGAGTAGGGATCCACTTCAATTTGATTGTTGCGCCAGATGTAGTCGGCGAGGCGTTCCTTATTGGCCTGTTTAATCTTCTGCCACTTGGCGTGGAACGCCGGATCCGTCGCGTAGGGTTCTAAGCCTCGCAGGTCTTCTAGGTGGTAAAGCCAGCGATCGCTGTTGAGGGTATCGGTAATCAGCTTGGCCAATTGGGGATTGCTCAGGAGGAGCCAGCGCCGTGGAGTAATGCCATTGGTTTTGTTTTGGAATTTGTCGGGGTACATCTCGTAGAAGTCCCGCATCAATTCCTGTTTAATTAGCTCGGTGTGAAGTTCGGCCACGCCATTTACCGTATGGCTACCCACACAGGCTAAGTGCGCCATGCGTACCTGCTTCGGGTGCCCCTCCTCAATCAGAGACATCCGTGCTAAGCGGGCGGTATTACCGGGATATCGCTGACGGATTTCATTGAGGAAGCGGTAGTTAATTTCATAAATGATCTCTAGGTGACGCGGCAACAGTCGCCCAAACAGATCAATAGACCAGCGTTCCAAGGCTTCAGAAAGAAGGGTATGGTTGGTGTAGGCAAAGGTGCGCTGGGTAATGTCCCACGCTTCCTCCCACGTCAGTTGATACTCGTCAATCAACAGTCGCATCAATTCCGCCACCCCAATGGCCGGGTGGGTATCGTTTAGCTGGATGGCAACTTTTTCGGGGAATGCATCAAAACTGGTGTGCTTGCGCAGATAGAGCCGAATAATATCTTGCAGTGAGCACGAGACAAAGAAATACTGCTGCCGCAGCCGTAGTTCCTTCCCTTGTGGGGTATTGTCGTTGGGATACAGAACTTTGGAGATGTTTTCACTAAAGGTTTTCTCCGAAACCGCTTGGGTATAGTCCCCGGCGTTAAAGACTTGCAAGTTAAAGTCTTGGGCAGCGCGGGCACTCCACAGCCGCAAGGTGTTGACGGTATTTTTGCCGTAGCCGGAAATGGGGGTATCGTAGGGGGTGCCAAGAACGGTGGTGCCTGCCACCCATCGCACCCGATAGTGGCCTTGAGCATCGGTGTAGGCTTCTGTATGGCCGCCAAACTTCACTTCGACGTTGTAGTCAGGGCGGGCAATTTCCCACGGGTTCCCAAAGCGGAGCCAGTTATCGGGTACTTCGTGCTGCCAGCCGTTGGTGATGACTTGCTCAAAGATGCCGTATTCATAGCGAATGCCATACCCCACTGCCGGGATTTCCAAGGTGGCCAAGGAGTCTAAAAAGCAAGCTGCCAGCCGACCCAAGCCCCCATTGCCCAAGCCAGGTTCTGGCTCTCGCTCCATCAGCTCATTCAGGTCAAGCCCAAACTCTGCCATGGCTTGTTTGGCTTGCTCGTAAAGGCCGACGTTAATGAGGTTATTGAGCAATAACCGCCCGATCAAAAATTCCGCCGACAGGTAATAAACTACTTTGGCATCCTGCTCAAAATAGGTTTGGGCGGTTTTAATGCGGCGGTGCAACAGGCGATCGCGCACCGTGTAGGCCAGTGCCATGAAATAATCGTAGGGGGTGGCAAAGGTGGCATCTTTGCCTTGGATGTAGTGCAAGTTATCGACAAAGGCGCGCTTCAGGGTTTGCACCGTCATGCCCGTGCGATCGCTCTCGATGTAGAGATCGCAATGGTCATCGGTTGGTGGAACAGCAGAGGAGTTAGGGGCGTGACCGTTGGAATCGGAAAAATTACTCATGCAAACACTGGCTCTATGAGGAATCGGAAATAACTTAGATTAAGGCTAATACAGATTGGCAAAATGTACATTAGACTACTAGTACGTGATTTTTAATAAAAAATTCACCTCTGTTTACATGGTTTTTATAGCGCCTGTGGGGAAGTTGCTATCTTTGCGGGGCGATCGCTAGTTCAGCAAACCTGTGCAGCCTACTTAACACAAGATCCCTAGGAACAGGCTGAATTCAGCAACGCAACCATCCCTTAAATTCCTTAACAAGATTTTACAGTCATCCGCGATGGAGTGGCTGCGGGATAGGCACTTAAGGCATGCCCCCGCGCTCAGCTGTATAAAAAAGTTGGAATTCTTGCCCCAACGTAACCGGCTGTACTTGGGTAAAGCGGTGCGGAACCAGTAAAATCTAACCTGCATACTCAGGATAATGCTCATGATGGATACGGCGATCGCAACCATTCGTGCCCGGGAAATCTTAGACTCCCGCGGGCGACCCACGGTAGAAGCAGAAGTTGAACTAGACTGTGGCGTGGTCGGGTTGGCTCAAGTTCCTAGTGGCGCGTCAACCGGCAGTTTTGAAGCCCACGAATTGCGCGATGGCGATCCCAAGCGCTACGGGGGCAAAGGAGTGCTGCACGCCGTAGAAAATATTGAAACTACGATTCTTAGTGCTTTAGTGGATCAAAATGCGCTGGATCAGACCGCGATTGATCAGTGCCTTTTGGAGCTAGATGGCACCGAGAACAAGAGCAATTTAGGTGCCAACGCCATCTTGGCGGTGTCCTTGGCGATCGCCAAAGCCGCTGCCGAGTACCTTGGACAACCCCTCTATCGCTATTTGGGTGGCCCCCTCGCTAACGTGCTGCCGGTGCCGATGATGAATGTGATTAACGGGGGTGCCCATGCCGCCAACACTATTGATTTCCAAGAATTTATGATTATGCCCGTTGGCGCTCCTAGCTTTAGCGAAGGGTTACGCTGGGGAGCAGAGGTCTTTGCGGCACTGAACAAGGTCTTGGCGGATAAAGGGCTGCTCACGGGGGTTGGCGATGAAGGTGGGTTCGCCCCCAACCTTGAATCGAATCAGGCGGCACTAGATATTTTGCTGCAAGCGATCGAAACCGCAGGTTACACGCCCGGTACGCAAGTGGCGCTCGCCCTTGATGTTGCCGCTAACGAGTTCTACACAGATGGCTGCTATACCTTTGACAATGCCAGCCGTAGTGGCGCTGAGCTAGTGAGTTACTATGAGCAACTAGTGAGCAATTACCCCATTATTTCCATTGAAGACGGCCTTCAAGAAGAAGACTGGGAGAGTTGGGGGCTCCTCACCCAAGCGTTAGGCACGCGGGTGCAACTGGTGGGGGATGATCTGTTTGTGACGAACCCCAAACGCCTCAAGCGCGGTATTGACAGCGGTGTGGCCAATGCCATTTTAATCAAACTCAACCAAATTGGCTCACTCACTGAAACGCTGCAAACCATTGACTTAGCGACCCGTAGTGGCTACCGCTCGGTGATCAGCCACCGCTCCGGTGAAACCGAAGACACCACCATTGCGGATCTGGCCGTGGCGACTCGCTCAGGGCAAATTAAAACTGGTTCGCTGTGCCGCAGTGAGCGGGTTGCCAAGTACAACCGCCTGCTGCGCATTGAAGCGGAACTGGGGGATCAGGCAGTGTATGCCCCGACCGTGGGGTTAGGCCCGCAGTAGGTGAATCGACCTCGCAAACGGTTTGGCCAGCACTGGCTACGCAGTGAAGCGGTGTTGGCACAGATGATTGCTGCGGCGCACTTAACACCGGGCGATCGCGTCCTTGAAGTAGGCCCAGGGCGCGGTGCACTCACTCGTCCCCTGTTGGCGGCTGGGGTTGCGGTGGTTGCGGTGGAACTGGATCGCGATTTATGTGCAAGCCTGAAGCGGCAGATCCGCAGCGATCGCTTCGTGCTGATGGAAGGGGACATCCTGCGCACTGATCTGGCGGCTTTGGGGTGCAACAAAGTAGTGGCCAATATTCCCTACAACATCACAGGCCCGCTCCTAGAACACTTACTGGGAACCCTGAGCCAGCCTCGCACCCCCGCCTTTGAGCGCCTCATCCTCCTCGTGCAAAAGGAAATTGGCGATCGCCTCATGGCCAAACCGGGCAGCAAAGCCTACGGTGCCCTTTCAGTACGTAGCCAGTTCTTGGCCACCTGTGAACCTGTCTGTGCCGTTCCCCCGCGCGCCTTTCAGCCACCCCCACAAGTGGAATCGATGGTGATCTGTTTACGGCCTCACCCAACGCCACCTCAGGTGACTTCCCCCCAGTGGTTAGAGCGGCTGCTGAAGCAGGGGTTTGCCACCCGCCGCAAAATGCTAGCCAATGCCTTAAAATCACTGGTTGATCCGAGTGCTGTTCGTCAGGTCTTAGCGGAACTGGGACTTCCTCCCGAGAGCCGTGCTGAAGCCTTGAGCCTGAGAGACTGGCTAGCCCTCAGCGAAGCGCTAGAACAGGCTCAGCAAAATGAGTAGCACTCCGATGCCACCACAGGCCACCGCCCCCAGACCAGTATAAAGAATGGTATTACTGGTGTCTTGAGTGAGGCTGTCTTCCGACTTCAGGGAAATAAAAAACTTTTGCCCCTTCGCAGTTGGGCGCTCAATCCGTAGGGTTCCCGTCTGGTCGCTAGCAGTCCCCACCACTAAAACCGAGCGATCCACGGGCAAAATCCATTCCTGATAGCGGTAGCCGAGGGTGGTGCCACTGCCGAAGGACAAGGTACCAATATTCAAGGTAAATGCCCCGAAGGAGAGCCGATTGGCATTATTGGCGGGGCGAAACTCATTTAAGACCTGTACAGTTTCAATATCCGCCCCGGTCGGATCCACTTCAATGTCACCATAGCGATCGCGCAGACGGAAGGGAATCGACTGACTATTGCTGCTAATGGTGTCAGAGCGACGTTCGGTACGCCAACGTGTCCGCCCGTCGCTATCTGTCTCACGTACCTGTTCCTCGTACTCCCGCGTGACAGACATTTTGTAGTGCACACAGGGCACCTGCTTTAATTCTGAGGTTAAGGGAGACTCCGTCGTCACTTGGCCTGTAATTTTTACATATTCGCGCAGATTGCCACCGCCAATTTCCCGTGCCACTTGCTCCCCTAGGTGATGCAGTTCAGCGGTGGTAGATGGGGTTGCTAACTTGAGGCTGCGTAGCTTCAGGCGATAGTGGCGTTGCACAAAAAACAACACAACTGCAACCACAACTAAAATGCCACCAAAGATGCCCATTGTTGCTTCTCAACGCCTCTGTAAACAACTTCCGCTAAGCGCTAACGCGCTCTAGACGGGAGCTTTCAGTAGCCCTCAAGATATGCTCACTCAAAGAGCAAGACAATTTCTCGGCCCCTCCAAGCTGGTTTAAAGACAGACCCAAACGCTTGACCAGGTTTGCTCCATTCAAGTCAGCCTCCCCCTGCCAACCGCAATGGCCACAAGTAAACCCCTTGCCACTTCGATAAGACTTGCCTTGCACTGGATGAATGTGCAGGCATTGGTGACAGATTTGCGAGGTATATACCGGATTAACCGCAAGCACCTGAACGCCTGCCTGAAGTGCCTTATAGGCGATAAACAAACGCAATTGAAAGAATGCCCAACCACTAGATCTGCGTCGCTCGGTCTTGTCGCGCAGCAGCTTGTTGGTGCGTTCTCTGATACCTGTCAAATCTTCCACAGCAATTACAGCATTCAAGGCGTTAGCCCGCTGCACAATCGCTTTGCTGATTTGATGGTTCAACCATTGCTGATAACGGCGATTTTTACCCGACAACCGTTGCAAACT
The DNA here is from genome assembly GCF_022570815.1 of Synechococcus sp. PCC 6716. Taxonomy (NCBI): domain Bacteria; kingdom Bacillati; phylum Cyanobacteriota; class Cyanophyceae; order Synechococcales; family Synechococcaceae; genus Synechococcus; species Synechococcus sp. PCC 6716. Next base: position 78,021 of record NZ_JAKLTU010000032.1, on the reverse strand, counting down.
CTGTCTTGCCCTGCGGCGAGTCGATCTGGTGCCTTTCGAGCGTTTTGCTTGGAGCGACGCTCTCACCTTAGACAACCGATCTCTAACTTGCTGAATGTCCTGACCGTCCCACTTTTCCACTTCAGACGTAACCGCAATATCTCTGCGTCCAAAGTCAACGCCAATCACATTACTTGATTGACTTGATTGGTCTGACTCTGGTGCTTCAGTCTTCAGTTGGATGTGCAGATAGACGTTGCCGTCTCGATGCTTGCAAAGCTGAGCCGAGGTTGGCTGACGCCCTTTGAGTGTGCCTCTTTGGTAATGGCCTGCATCCAACTTCACCTTCTCTGTGCCCTGAACTGTTGCAAGGCTAACCTGCCACTCCTTATCGTTGAAGGTAAACAGATCGCTGCCACAGTCCATACTGGTTGGTGCAAACCGTTTAACAGGCTTGCCTTTGAGTTTAGCAGTCTTACGGTTTGCCGCCACACCAGCGCACGCCCTGAGCGCTATGTTGGCCACCAAGGAGAATGTCTCTTTGATGGTCTGGTCGGTCAAGGACTGAAGAGCGATTTTGTTGGTGAGTTTGGGATGGGTGTTGTCATTGACATAGTTGCACGCATCAGCAAACACCTGAAGAGTTGCCGCCAGTTTGGACGCTTGCTCAGGCGTAGGTTGAAGCTTTACAACGAGTGTCAGGACTTGTTTCATGGTTGGTACTTTACCACCACGTGAAGATTGCCTGCAATGGTCAAGAGTATTGCTGATTTCGGCGGTATTGAGCCGCACTCATACGCCTTTGGCGCAGCGAAGCTCGACAGCGCTCCTCCCCCCCTGACCGCCAAGCTTCGCTGTGGCGGGAGCACCTCGGAGGTCTAGGTGGGAATGTATGCCTCAGCACCAACCCTGTCATCGACAGCAGCGCCACGGTGCTCTGCTCGTTCCCGCACTTCGCTTTCTTTGTTAGCTTTTCACCCGCTGTCTAAAGGCGTAGGACATTCACAAAAGGCTAAGGGGGTGAAAAAAACTGTGACCGGGCGACCACCGTCCTCTAAAATGAGGAATGTATTAAGCGGTGTTAGCAATATGAGTGTCATTAGTCAGGTTCTTCTCAAAGCGGACGATGAATTGCGCTACCCCACCACAGGCGAACTCAAGGCAATTAGTGACTTTTTTGAAACGGGTGCGCAACGCCTACGCATTGCCACGACATTAGCTGAAAATGAAAAACGGTTGGTAGAGCAAGCCAGTAAGCAACTGTGGCAAAAGCGGCCTGACTTTATTGCTCCTGGTGGTAATGCCTATGGCCAAAAACAGCGTGCCCTCTGCTTACGCGACTATAGCTGGTATATGCGCTTAATTACCTACGGTATTTTGTCAGGGGACAAGGAACCCATTGAGCGCACTGGACTCATTGGGGTGCGGGAAATGTACAACTCCTTAGGGGTGCCGATGGCTGGTATGGTAGAAGCCATTCGCTGTCTGAAGGATGCTTCCTTGTCGCTGTTGAGTGCCGAGGAGGCGGAAGTTGCTGCTCCCTACTTTGACTACATTATCCAAGCCATGTCCTAAAGTACTCTCATCGTTCCGATAAACGCCTTTAGCGTATGATCCCCCGCCCTAGGGACGGGGGTATATTTTTATGGTGGATCGTGTTAGGCACCATGGCACAAACCATTGTGGTTAAAATTGGCACCTCTAGTTTGACAGGGGGCAAGGAGGGAACTCTGGCACTGGCCACCATCGCCCAGCTTGTGGATGTGCTCTGGGGCTGTCGGCAGCGGGGCGATCGCGTCGTGCTGGTATCTTCGGGAGCGGTGGGCGTAGGAGCAGTGCGGCTGGGGTTGCAGGAGCGTCCACAACAGTTGGCGCAAAAACAGGCGGTGGCAGCCGTGGGGCAAGGTCACTTAATGCGGATGTACGATGATCTGTTTAGTGTGCTGCACCAGCCCATCGCCCAAATTCTGTTAACGCGACAGAACTTTGTCGATCGCCAAAGTTACCTCAATATTTTTAATACATTTCAGGCTCTCTTTGACTTGGGGGTCATTCCCATCGTCAACGAAAATGATACCGTCGCAGTGGATGAACTGAAATTTGGAGATAACGATACCCTCTCGGCGTTGGTGGCCAGCTTAGTCGAAGCCGATTGGCTCTTTTTGCTGACGGATGTGGATCGTCTCTACTCAGCGGATCCACGGTTGGATAAAACGGCTGTGCCCATTGAGCGGGTTCAATCCCTTGCAGACCTAGAGCAAACGGTACAGGTGGGGGCAGCGGGTTCGCCGTGGGGCACGGGTGGGATGGCCACTAAAATTCGCGCAGCAGAGATTGCCACTGAAGCGGGGGTGCGAACGGTTATTACCGATGGGCGATCGCCCACCAACATTCTGAAAGTGATGGCGGGCGAGTCCTTGGGTACCCAGTTTGAACCAAAACCCAAAACCATTAATGCCCGCAAGCGCTGGATTGCCCGTGCCTTGATCCCCAAAGGCGAGTTATGGTTGGATGCCGGGGCAGTCAAAGCCATTACCGAGGGTGGGTGCTCCCTGTTGGCGGCAGGAATTACGAAAGTGTGTGGCGAGTTTCAAGCGCAAGATGCAGTAAAGCTCTGTGATCCTGACGGGGCAGAAGTGGCTCGCGGGCTGGTGAACTACAACAATGACGAAGTGCGTCGCGTTCAAGGGCAGCAGTCCACCGAACTGGCCAGCATCCTTGGCTATAGTGGTGCAGACACAATTATCCACCGTGATAATTTGGTGGTGACCCTGTAGTCATGAGTTTCTCCTGCCATACCTTGACAGTTTCGTACCCTTGTCTGTTGCATCCATTCTTACGGATATGGGTAGATTGACGTTCGGGACACTGTATTCGTTTCTCCCCTAATTCATACCTATATTTCTATACTATGCAATGCCCAGAAAAGAAGTGCCTTAAATCTGCCGTGTGCCACCTCCGCGGGAGTGATTTAGCCTCCGTTCACTGAGGTGTTTGAAGGAAGTCATGTATTTATGATAATCCTAGGGATGTGTATGCCTCGGGTCTTAAACACCCTTCATATGTATGATTGTCTCTTGTGATTGAGGACGTTGAGTACCATGGACGGTTCATTACCTGCCCTGTATTTAGGGGTGCTGATTGTATTGTTGGGGGTGTCTGCATGGTTTGTGCTGGGGCAAATTATTAAAACCCGCCGGATTGAAACCACCTTGGCGCGGCTACAACGCAAGCTCAAGCAAGAGCCGGGCACAACCCAAGAGTATTTTGAACTGGGCAGCATCTATCTCAGCAAAAAGCTAGCTACTCAGGCTATTCCCCTGCTGCAAAAGGCGCTAAAGGCAGCGGAAAATGAGCAGGAGACCTACCTAGCCCCTATTTACAATGCCCTTGGCTATGCCTACTTTATTCAGGAGCAGTACGATTTGGCTATTCGTTACTACAAGGATGCCTTGAAAAATCAGCCTGAGTACGTGACTGCGGCGAATAACCTCGGTCATGCCTACGAAAAGAAAAACTTGGCTCAGCCTGCCCTTGAGGCCTATCAGCACACCCTCAGGCACGATCCTAACAATGGGATTGCCCAGCGACGGGTCAGCTCTCTTCAAAAGCGTTTGAGTGGTGCTTCTGCTTCCTAACCCCTATTAACCAAGGTGTACACTTTCCAGTACTCAGATGCCTACACTAAAGCCAATGCCTCGGTTGTTCCGTGGCTCTTCAAATTGCTTATAGACTTTGGGGTCTTGCCGCAGCCGCACGGGTTGAGGGGATAAACTGTCCTCTAATCCATCAGGATATTGCAGTTCATTGGCATTGGCAGAGGTTGAAGGTGCTGTTTGTAGGGCGGAGCGTAGATCTGGGCTGACCTCGATGGAGCCAATGGTTGCAGAGTTGGCAGAGGCGGGCAAGGTTGCAACCGTCAGTGGACTAGCGATCGCCAGTAGTGAAATGATCCAAGAGTTACGCATAAATTAAAAGTCCTCAAGTAATTAGCGGACGTTTTTACGTTGTTAAGGTTCAGGCAGTAGTGATTCCTGAGTGCGTCTGCGTAATACCATAAAAAGAGACAAACGCTCTATTTTTCATATTCTAGCGATTTGCCTGTGGAACAACAGAGAGCTTTAGAAATCGCAATCAACAGCAAAAATAGACCCCTGAAACGATGGAAATAGGTCTAATCTGGCAGAAAATGGGTACGGAGAGAGAGGGATTCGAACCCTCGGTGAGTTGCCCCACACAGCATTTCCAGTGCTGCGCCTTCGACCACTCGGCCATCTCTCCTTTTTAGACAGCTTTCCTATCCTAGCAGAAGTCCTGTGTCTCTGATTCATCCCATTGCCCAAGAGAGTTTTAGGATTATTGATCACGAAATCGGCGACCACAGCCTTGATCCAGCCACCTATGCCATTTTGCGGCGGATTATCCACAGCACGGCTGATTTTGAATTTAAGGATCTGCTGTACGCGCCGGCAGCAACTGTTGCCGCCATGACTCAGGCCTTGGCCACCGGAGTGCCCATTGTTACGGATGTGCGGATGGTCACCGTGGGGATTCAAACCATGGCCAGCCGTACCTTTGCAAATCCTGTGATCACCGCCTTGGACTATGGGCAGGCACCAGCCCCCGATCAAACCCGCACTGAAGCCGGGATGATTGCTGCTTGGCAGCAGTATCCCCAGGGGCTGTTTGTGATTGGGAACGCCCCCACGGCATTAATGGCGCTGTGCGATCGCCTACGTCAAGGATCGGTTCTGCCAGCAGGGGTGATTGGGGTGCCGGTGGGGTTTGTCAATGTGGTGGAGTCTAAAGCTGCCCTTGCAAACCTAGCTGTGCCCCAAATTCGAGTGTCTGGGCGCAAAGGTGGTTCGGCGGTTGCTGCGGCCATTGTCAATGCCCTGCTGGATTTAGCGTGGCAGGAGGGGCACGCTTGAGTCCTATCCATGTGGTGGGGATCGGTCTGGAGGGCATGGCGGGTCTGGGGAGTGCTACCCAAGCTATCATCCAGACGGCAACGCTGTTGGTGGGGAGCGATCGCCACCTTGCCCTGATTCCGGAGCTTGGCATTCCGCGTCTTGAGCTACGCCAATTTAACGATAGTCTTACTGCCCTAGAAACCCACCTGAACACCACACTACATCCCCAAGTTGTCATTCTTACCAGTGGTGACCCTCTCTTTTATGGCCTAGGCCGCTGGCTCCTCACAGTTTTTCCAGCGGAGCAGTTGACCTTTCATCCTCACCTCACCGCCGTGCAGTTGGCCTTTAGTCGGCTCAAGCTGCCGTGGCAGGATGCCGCTATCTGTAGTGCCCACGGGCGAAACCTATCGGCATTGATTCCCTTACTGCAACAAGGCACGGCCAAAATTGCCATTTACACCGATGCTGAGGCCGACATCACCGCCATCAGTGCGCTCTATCAACGCCTAAACCTGCCGGTGTCCTACCAAGCATGGGTCTGCCAAGCCTTGGGTAGCCCCCAGGAGCAGATTCTCCCTTGGGAGTTGCACCAACCACCGGTTCCCTCCCCCGAGATCCATCCCCTCAACCTAGTGGTGCTGGTACGGCAACCTCAGCAGATCCCCGCTGCGGATCTCCCCTGCTTTGGCCTAGAGGATCACCAATTCTTTAGCTTTGGCGATCGCCCCGGTCTCATGACTAAACGAGAGGTACGGGTACTGGCCTTGGCAGAATTGGCCTTGACCCCTCAAGTGCAAGTGATTTGGGATATTGGCGCTGGCACCGGCAGTGTCGCCGTAGAAATCGCCCGCCTTTTACCCCATGCCACCGTCTATGCCGTTGAAAAAACCGCCGTCGGCTATCAACTTCTGTGCCAGAACCGCGATCGCTTTGGTCTGGCGAACTTAAAACCGATTCAGGGGATAGCTCCCACCGCCTTGGATTCCCTCCCTGATCCCGATCGAGTGTTTATTGGGGGCAGCGGCACGCTGTTGGCCACCAACTTAGAGGTGGCATGGTCACGCCTGCCCCCCCAAGGCCGTATCGTCATGGCGATCGCCACCCTTGAGCACCAAGGCCAAGTTTTGGCGTGGTGTCATCAACACCATCTCAAACCACAATTCCTCCACCTGCAACTAAGCCGTTCAGTTCCCTTAGGCAGCGGACACCGCCTGCACCCCCTCAACCCCGTTACACTCATCACCGTGGCTCATCCATAAAAGTGACCATCGGGACAGATCGTGGTGGCATCACACATCGCATGGCTCAAGTCCACTCCCGTCGCCCGAAAAAAATTACACCGCTGCACCTGAGTCCCCGTTAAATCCGCCTGCTCAAGGTTGGCCTGCTGTAAATTTGCCCCCTGCAAGTTCGCTTGGCGCAGGTTAGCCGAGCGCAGATCCGCTCCTTGGAGGTTAGCTCCCGCTAAATTGGCCTGCTCGAGGTTGGCCGAGCGCAGGTTTACCCGCATCATGCGTGCCCCCTCGAGATCTGCTGCCGCTAAATTGGCTTGGTAGAGCTGGGCATCCCCCAGTTCACTCTGGCGTAGATTGGTGGCGGTGGCCACAATTCGATTCAGCTGGCAGTAGGGAAGATAAGCATTTTCTAAATTGCTATCACTAAAATCCGCATCCCCCAAGTTTGCGTCAAATAGACTCACCCCCCGCAAATCTAGCCCCCTAAAGTCCCGCTCTCCCATGGCATAGGCTTGCAGTAGCTCCTCGGCACTAAATTTCGCCATAATAATAAATAGAGTTTTTACAGTGAACTAAGTATTCTTACTTACGTCTTTCTGACTGTAGGGGGAGTTATCAGGGAAATTCATATTACTTAATGGTTTCTTAACTTGATGAGGCAGCACAATGGCGATGGGGTTTGAGCATTCATCCTTGGCACAGCACTACCACGAGCGCACCAAGTATGCCCCAGAAACCTTAGCGCAGCAGGCTCGTGGCCTCGACTGGAGCCGCCAACCGGAACCGTTCAAAACCTATCCCTTGGGCAAGGTCTTTCCACTCAAGCCATTCTTTAGGCAAGGGGAAACCGCCGCAGAGCGGTATTGGCAACGACTCTCGCGGCTGCTGTACTGCACCTATGGGGTAACAGCAGTGGTGCCCTATCCCGATCGCCCCTTCTTAATGCGAGCAGCCCCCTCTGCAGGGGGGCTATACCCAGCCGAAGTCTATGTCATCACCCGTACCGATCGCCTCATTCCAGCGGGGATTTATAACTACCAAGTTAAGGATCATGCCCTTGTACAGGTTTGGCAAAGTTACCACTGGTCTGGCCTTCAAGATGCTTGCCTGTGGCATCCAGCCCTTGAAGCAACTGAAGTGGCGCTGATTGTAACGGCTGTATTTTATCGCTCTGCTTGGCGCTATGGCGATCGCGCCTATCGACGCATTTGCTTAGATATTGGTCACCTACTCGGCAATGTCGAACTGGCTGCCAGCATCAATGATTTTCGCTCTCACCTCATCGGCGGCTTTGTGGACTCGCAAATCAACGATCTGCTTTACCTAGACTCAGCCCAAGAAGCGGTACTGGGGGTTGTGGTGCTCGCGGATCTACTGCAGGTGTCACAAAATCTCTCTGCCTTTCCCGCTGCCTTAGCGTCCACCGTCTGCTATGACTATGGGGCAATCCCTGATGGCGATCTCCTTGCTGCTTGTCATCAAGGGAGTGCGCTCACAAACACAGACATCATTTACGGCATGTCAAAGGTTGAAGAGACCACCGTGCCCACTCTCAACAGTGGGGGTGCCCTTCCCAACGCTGCACCGGACGATAAATACAACTTCCCCTTTGGCTTGCGGGTATCGCTGCCGCAAACCGTACTGAACTGGGATACTGGCCTAGGGGCGTTGCAACAGACAATTTTGCAGCGCCGCTCGACCCGCCAGTACAGTGGCAAGGGAATCACCCTAGATCAATTGGCGGCGCTGTTGACCTTTACCTACCATGCCGAAGCCTACCGCGACCAAGGACTGGATGAGGCCCCTAGTTTCTTTGATCTCTCATTAGTGGAAACCTTTGTTGCGGTCACTCGCGTGAGTGACTTAGAAGAGGGCTGCTACTACTACGCTGTGGCAAATCACGAACTGCGACAAATTCGCTTTAAGAATTTTCAGGAGCAACTGCACTTCCTCTGTCTCAATCAAGAGTTAGGGCGGGATGCCGCCGTCGTCATTTTCCATACCGCCAACTTAGCAGCGGCGATCGCCCGCTATGGAGAGCGTGCCTACCGCTACCTGCACATGGATGCAGGACATTTGGGGCAGCGCTTGAACTTGGCGGCAACTGCTTTGGGGTTAGGGGTTAGCGGCATTGGTGGCTTTTTTGATGATCAGGTGAATGAGGTACTGGGCATTCCCGCTGACGAAGCCGTGCTCTACATTACGACGGTGGGACAGGCTGCATGACCCTGACAACCCGCGGCCACTATAGTATCAAAGCCCTCTTAGACCTGAGCTTACAGCCGCAGTATGGCCCGTCCTCAGTGCGTGCCATTGCCGAGCGCCAAAATATTCCCGCTCCCTATCTAGAAAAACTATTGATCGAACTGCGGCGTGCCGGCCTAGTGCGATCGCTGCGGGGGGTCTATGGTGGCTATCAACTAGCTCGTCCCCCGCAACAGATTTCACTGCGGCAGATTCTTCTTGCGGTGGGTGAGTCCCCTCAGCCTCTTTTTTTGCAGCCGCCGGAGCCTGACGCTGCTACCGCTGACTGGGTCACCCTGAGTCTCTGGCAGCAACTGCACCAAAAACTACAGGATGCCCTTGACAGTATTTCCCTTGAAGATTTGTATTTTGATGCCCGTAGTTGGCAAGCCGCCCAAGGAGATGGTGCTACCTTTGTAGTCTAGGCCGTCATCGGGAACCCCATGACAACGCCCACGCATCATCGAGCATGGCTGATTATTCGCGAGTATGGGCAACCCAAACGCGACGTTGCTCTCACCCCCGATCGCCAGTGGACCATTGGTCGCCAAAAAGATTGCAGCATTATCCTTCGCGATCGCTATGTTTCGCGAGTTCACGCTGTTATTAATAGTTTTCTTTTCGCCAACCAGCCCCTTTATTTCATTGCTGATTACCACAGCCGCAATGGAACCTTAATCAATGGCTTGCTCATCAGGCACAGCACCTTGTTGCACCACGAAGATGTGATCGGCATTGGCAGGGCATTACTGGTCTTCTACTATCCAGAGATGTTCAACGAGATCGATGCCTCGATGCTCTCTCAACTCAATAAAGTTTCCACCAGCAGTGTCCCCTGGGTCGGCTAAGGTCGTTGACAGACCCAGCTCAAAAGTCTATGATGTAAAACTGCTGAATTTGCACGGAACAGGTTCACCAAGAGGACAATGCGCCCTCACCTGCACGGCAAGGAGTTACTTTAGGTCCCCTATGGCATACGCAATTATTGAAACCGGTGGCAAGCAACTGCGAGTCGAAGCCGGGCGGTTTTATGATGTGGAGCGGTTAGCGCTTGACCCCGACAGCACCATTGATATTGAGCAAGTATTACTCGTGCAAACCGATGCTGGCGTTCATGTTGGCCAACCCTACGTTAGTGGAGCTGTTGTTACCGGTACAGTGTTGCAGCATCGCCGTGCCCCCAAGGTAATTGTCTATAAAATGAAGCCCAAGAAAAAAACGCGGAAAAAACAAGGGCATCGCCAAGAATTAACCCGCATCATGATTAACGAGATTCGCCTCAACGGTGAAGCCCTGAATTCAAATAGCTAGGAGGTTACCATGGCACATAAGAAAGGAACTGGCAGTACCCGTAATGGTCGTGACTCCAATGCCCAACGCCTTGGGGTGAAGCGATTTGGTGGCGAAGTGGTCAAAGCTGGCCATATCCTTGTGCGGCAGCGGGGCACTAAATTCCATCCGGGGGTGAACGTGGGGCGTGGCAGTGATGATACACTGTTTGCCACCATTGCTGGCGTTGTCACCTTTGAGCGCTATGGCAAAACGCGTAAGCGGGTTAGTGTTTACCCCCTAGCAGAGAATCGCGCTGTTTAGCTTGTGGGGGGTTGGGGGTAGATAAGCCCTGCACTGTACCGTGGCTCCCCGACGAAGCGAGAAGCCCGCACTCTAAGCGAGTTGTGTTGACAGGCGATTGCTTTGACATCGAAGCCACTCAATTATAATCTGGAGTTGATGGGTTCTGTCCCTTGCCGCGGCGGTTCAAGTGTTGCAACTGCAACAAGGTCGCGATAACCCGAACCAAGCGGCCAGTGTGGTCTCCAAGGCCAGCGACCTCTAGGAATCAGGGTTCTATTCAAAGGACTGCAACGTGTAAACTACCCCGCCCGATAGAGGACGGGGCTTTCAGCAGCCCTCAAGACAACATCCTGCCATGGGCAAGACAGTATCTTGGAGCCTCCAAGGGTGTTTACAAGACCCCCCAAAGTAGCGATATTTTTCGCTCCATTCACATCAGCATCTCCTATCCAACCGCAGGACAGGTTCAGGCACGCACACCTTTTGCCCTGCCGATGACCTATCACGTTGCAACAATGACAGGTTTTCGAGGTGTAGCGAGGCTCTACACGCTTCACGGCTACGCCAACCTTCACGCCCTTGTAGGCAAGGAATTAGCGAAGCTGATAGAACGCCCAGCTATTACTGCATCGCCGTTCAGTCCTAGAACGGGGCAATTCGTTGGTGCGTTCTCGGATGCCGGTGAGATCGTCAATTGCGATGGCCTGATTTGTCGCCTTAGCCTGCTGGATGAGTCGATAACTGATGGTGTGGTTCACTGCTAGGATTATACGCTATTGGCGGCTTTTCGGGGTGTCGTAGGCAAAGCCCACCGAAGGTGTACCCCTCAGCCGCCGCTCCTATCCCTCCGCGGCTTGTCGAAGCGCGGGGTCTCTCGGAGGTTTTGTTGAAGAAACTGCTTAGTCTCTGGAGCAGAAGCTACTTTTTTTGCACCGCTGGGCATCTTAGCGCAGAGATAATCCAAAACTACATTAATGATCTTCAATGATCCTCATCACTGGTAGGCGACTAACGTTGCTTAAGGGCTTTTCCTCCCCGTACTAACGTACGGGGCTACCAAGCAATCCCTATGTGTTTTTCGCAGGTGCTGCACCAATCGCCAACCTCAGCTTAGCGGTGCTTGAGGGCACGTTCCATATCGCGCTTATCCTGACGTTGTTTCAGGTCGGCTCGCTTATCGTGCAGCTTTTTACCCCGCCCCAGCCCAAGGGCAACTTTCACCCGACCATTTTTGAGGTACAGCTTTAGGGGCACGAGGGTTAACCCCTTTTGCTCTACTTTACCAATGAGTTTGCGGATTTCCTGCTTGTGCAGCAAGAGTTTGCGATCGCGCAGGGGATCATGGTTGTAGGACTGGTTCGTACGCTCATGGGGAGAAATATGGACATTCAACAGCCACACTTCACCATTGCGAATGCGGGCAAAGCCATCCCGTAAATTCACCTTGCCCGCACGAATAGACTTGACCTCTGTGCCCACCAAGACAATACCGCACTCGTAGGTCTCCAGAATCTCGTACTGAAAGCGAGCCTGTCGATTATCACTGAGGACTTTATAACTCTCGCTCATAGGGGGAGAACGGCACAGACTGGGACTGCCATTATAGCCTGTTGCCGTCTAAACGCGACTGAGAATAAATAAGCTGCCCTCATTCCCACGGGCAATCCGCAAATCATCATCGAGGTAGGTAATATCTAGCCACCCCTGTTGCTCATTGTCGTTTAAGGGAACATCAAGGGCAAGCAACGGGCGACGGCTCTGGAGCTGGGGAATAAACTGCGAGGGGGAATAGTAGTTCAGCCACTGGCGAAAGCCAACGATCGAGCGCTCAAAATACACCTGTAAGCGCTGTTGGGTCAGGGGTTCAAACCGTGCTAGGACACTAATCACCCCTTCAAGGAGAGGCACGCCATAAATTTCGGCAATATTGTAAATGCGATGCTGCTGTGGGCGAATGCACTGGTAGATGTGCCCCAACTTAACGATGGGGGAGCGATCTAAGGCTAACAAGGCTTGACTACTGGTGTAAATGAGCCGCCAGTCGCCTGCCAGTTTATCTGTTGCAGCTAAAGGATTAGGGGTGGGGTTCAGTGCTTCAACGTCTGTCGTGAGTGCTGCCACCCGTTTGCGATCTCCGGGGCTAGCTAAAATACCGCGATTCAGACCAGCGATCGCCCCCAGCAATTCTGCTTTACTCATGGTTGTCGCGGTTCCTCCTTAGGGCAGAATAATTTACGCAAAGATTTTAGTTCCTATGGCTTGCGTTGGGGACACCCTAGTTCGAGAATGGGGAAAATTCCAGTCCTATTCAGGTTTCATCATGCGGATTGCGCTATTTACTGAAACATTCCTGCCCAAAGTGGACGGCATTGTCACCCGGCTTTGTCAAACTGTACGTCATCTTCAACGGAATGGTCATCAGGTACTGGTGGTAGCTCCCGCAGGTGGCCTTGACAACTACGAAGGGGCGCAGATTTACGGCGTTTCTGGGTTTCCTCTCCCATTGTACCCAGAACTCAAATTAGCACTACCGCGTCCCGCCATTGGCAAGGTACTGCAACAATTTCAACCTGATTTAATCCATGTCGTGAATCCGGCGGTACTTGGGGTGGCAGGGCTGTACTATGCCAAAAAGCTACACCTGCCGCTTGTCGCCTCCTACCACACCCATCTGCCCCAATATCTGAAGTACTATCGCTTAGGATTTTTAGAGGGGGTGTTATGGTCACTGCTGCGCCTCGGCCATAACTGCGCCCAACTCAACCTCTGCACCTCCTCGGCAATGGTGGCAGAACTACGCGCCCACGGGATTCGCCATCTTGATCTGTGGCAGCGAGGGGTAGATGTCGAACTCTTCCAGCCCCAGCATCGCAGTCGCAAAATGCGCGAATTCCTCAGTCAAGGCCATCCCGATGATCCCCTCCTTCTTTACGTGGGTCGCCTCTCAGCCGAAAAGGACATTGAACAGATTAAGCCGATTTTGCAGCGTATTCCGCGGGCACGCCTAGCTCTTGTTGGCAATGGCCCCCACCGCGAAGCCCTAGAGAAACACTTTGCCGATACCCCTGTGCATTTTGTTGGCTACCTCAAGGGAGAGCGCCTTGCCTCAGCCTTTGCCTCGGCAGATGTGTTTGTCTTTCCCTCCCGTACCGAAACCTTGGGCTTGGTGTTGCTAGAAGCAATGGCGGCGGGTTGCCCAGTGGTGGCCGCTAACAGTGGTGGCATTCCTGATATTGTCAGCGACGGCGAGAACGGCTTTTTGTTTGATCCAGCGGATCCCGAGGGCGCCATTAGTGCCTGCGAGCGCCTCTTTGCCTCGGCTACGGCTCGCGAACATCTGCGCCAAAATGCCCGCCGCGAAGCAGAGCGTTGGAGTTGGGCCGCGGCAACACAGCAATTACAGCGGTACTATGAGTCTGTATTGCCCACAGTGCGATCCAATGTTGTCCTGAGCCATTGACCGCCCTGATCGTGAGGAGCCTGCATGACATCACCGATGGCCTCATCTCGTCCACCCCTGTCGTTGGCAACGAAGCTGGCCTTTGGGGCAGGCGATCTGGGAGCTGCCATTACCGCCAACTTGCAAGTGTTTTTTTTGATGGTCTTTCTCACCAATGTGGCGGGGTTAAGTGCAGGCTTAGCAGGCAGTGTCTTGATGATTGGCAAAATTTGGGATGCTGTGAATGACCCAATTATCGGCTTCCTCAGCGATCGCACCCAATCGGCCAAATGGGGTCGCCGTCATGCCTGGATGGTCTATAGCGCCATTCCGTTTGGCATTATCTTCTTCTTGAACTGGTGGGTGCCCAGTGACCATCAGTGGGTGCTCTTTGGCTACTACGTCCTGATGGGGATCCTGTTCAATACTGTCTATACAGCGGTGAACCTCCCCTATACCGCCCTCACCCCCGAACTCACCACAGACTACAACGAGCGTACAAGTCTCAATAGTTTCCGCTTTGCCTTTTCCATTGGCGGCAGCATTGGTTCGCTGATTTTGGCTCAAGTAATCTTTCAAGCGGTGGAAAATCAACAAACTCAATACTTGCTACTCGGCGGAATTGCGGCTGTTCTATCGGTGTTGCCGATCTACTGGTGCGTGTGGGGAACCCGAGCGCGAGTACAGCAGTTCAACAAAACGACCCCGACTCAGGCCGGATCAACCTTGCCCTTAACGGCACAATTGCGCCTTGTCTTTAGTAATCGCCCCTTTTTATTTGTGATGGGTATTTATCTGTGCTCATGGTTGGCCGTTCAGATCACCGCATCATTAATTCCCTTTTTTGTTGGGGATTGGCTGAAGCTCACTCCAGCAGACTACACCCAAGTTGCCCTTGTGGTGCAGGCTACAGCTATGGTGATGCTTTTTGTCTGGAGTGCGGTGAGCCGTCGCGTGGGCAAAAAGGCGGTCTATTACATGGGGATGACACTATGGATCATTGCCCAAGCAGGACTATTTCTCCTACAACCCGGACAGTCCCTGCTGCTTTATGCCTTTGCGATCTTGGCGGGGTTTGGGGTTTCTACTGCCTATTTAGTGCCATGGTCGATGATTCCTGATGTGATTGATTTGGATGAACTCAATAGTGGTCAGCGCCGCGAAGGGGTGTTCTATGCCTTCATGGTGTTACTGCAAAAAATTGGTCTGGCCTTGGGGCTGTTTGTGGTGGGTCAAGCCTTGGAGTGGGCCGGCTATATTTCTTCGGTGGCAGGGCAGCCCCCGCCGGTTCAGCCTGACTCTGCCTTGCTGGCCATTCGGCTTGCCATTGGCCCTGTGCCGACCTTGTGCCTGATAGGGGGGATAGTGCTAGCCTATTTTTACCCCATTACGCAATCAGTTCACCAAGAGATCTTGTTAAAATTGCATGCACGGCACCAAGGGGATACAGCATCGTGACCGGCTGGTACGTGGGCGATCGCGCCCTCATTTGGGGACAACGCACCTATGTGATGGGGATTTTGAATATCACCCCGGATAGTTTTAGTGATGGCGGTGATTTTTTTAMCCCCGCCAGTGCCATTGCCCATGCCTTAGACATGGCGGCAGCCGGGGCTGATGTCATTGATGTGGGGGGTGAGTCCACCCGCCCGGGCGCTAGCGCTATTCCCCTCAGTGCGGAATTGGCACGGGTACTACCGGTCATTGAGGGAATTCGTCAGCAGTCAACGATTCCTATCTCCATTGATACGACCCGCGCCGACGTTGCCCGTGCAGCGGTTGCTGCGGGAGCCAATATTGTCAACGATGTATCCGGCGGCCAAGCAGATGCGGCGATGTTTGCCACCGTTGCCCAATTGGGGGTGCCCTATATTCTCATGCATCGGCGGGGKACCCCAGCCACCATGCAACAGTTGACAAACTATGATGACCTGATTGCAGATTTGCTGACCTATTTTCAGGAGCAAACCCACACAGCGATCGCCCACGGTATCGATCCCTCACAGATCATGATCGATCCGGGGATTGGTTTTGCCAAAACCACACCACAAAATCTGCTGCTGCTGAAAGAACTCTCCCGGTTCAAGTCCCTTGGCTACCCGCTGCTCATAGGCCCATCGCGTAAACGCTTCATCGGCGATATTCTTAACCAACCCGACCCCAAAGCACGGGTCTGGGGAACAGCGGCGGTGTGCTGCCATGCCATTGCCCAAGGAGTCGAAATGGTGCGGGTTCACGATGTTGCCGCCATCGTACCGGTGTGCCGCATGGCAGATGCGCTGCAAGGCAGGGATGCCAGAATTAGCCACAACTAGCTACAACTAGGTTCAGCACGAGGAGGGTGTATAGCTGTGCACATCCGCAGGATACTCTCTTGAAGCTCTGTGAAGGTGTGCATCAATGTCCCAACTATCCCTCATGACGGCTGACCCGGAAAGCCACCATCGTACCTTTGCCCAACTCCTGATTGAGTTGGGTATTCACCTTAGCGTGGAGCACGTGGAGCGCCTAGAACGCCAGTTTCGAGTCTATTTAGCGTGCCAAGGCTACAACTTAACCAAGGTGCCGCTCTGTACTGTGACTCGCCGCTGGGATAGTCGTGGCCGTCTTGTGGAAGAGCACGTCAACAGTGACTCTCTCGCAGTTAGTCAAGCCTTTGAGCGAGCCTGCCAGTGCGCTGCTGTGCCCTTAACACTGCTGGATGCCATGACCCAGCGATTTATAGCAGACCTGCAAGCCTTGGTTGTGCAGCATCAGTACCCCAAGCGCCTAGGAACAGATTTAGCGCGGGGGATTTTAGCTAACCGTTGGCAGCAGTGGTCCAGCAAGCGCTTTTACGACTGGGCGACGTGGTTGGCGCAGAACTATACCGATGGCACCACCGCTCAAATTCAACACCTCAGCCAAGTTTACGAGGCCGCCCTAGGGGTTTATGATGAGCTATTTCGCGATTATTGCGGATTTTCACCTCGCTTAGGGACACAATAGGAGAAGGGGGTCGGAGGACTTTGCTAGAATCAGTCAGAAGGTCGTTCCCCCTTCAGCGGCAAACTATCCAAGTCGATATTTCAACGAGGCCGGGTTTCTATGCATTTGAGTGAACTCACCCATCCTAACCAGTTGCACGGGTTATCCATTGCTCAGTTGAGTCAAATTGCAGCACAGATCCGCGATAAGCATCTGGAAACGGTGGCGGCAACGGGAGGGCATCTGGGGCCGGGCTTGGGTGTGGTGGAGTTGACCCTAGCTCTGTACCAAACCCTTGATCTAGAGCAAGATCGGGTGATTTGGGATGTTGGCCACCAAGCCTATCCCCACAAAATGTTGACGGGTCGCTATAACAACTTTCATACGCTGCGCCAAAAGGGTGGGATTGCGGGCTACTTAAATCTACGGGAGAGTCCCTTTGACCATTTTGGCGCCGGCCATGCCTCGACGAGTATCTCAGCAGCATTGGGGATGGCGATCGCCCGAGACCTTAAGGGAGAGCACTTTAAGGTGGTGGCCATCATTGGCGATGGGGCTTTGACGGGTGGCATGGCGCTAGAAGCCATTAACCATGCCGGGCACCTGCCAGACACCAACCTCATGGTGGTTCTTAACGACAACGAAATGTCGATTTCTCCCAACGTGGGGGCCATTCCCCGCTACTTAAACAAGATTCGCCTGTCCCCCCAAGTCCAATTCATTGCCGATAACCTTGAGGAACAGTTTAAGCACATTCCCTTTCTTGGTGAAAACCTCACCCCGGAAATGCACCGCATTAAGGAAGGTATGAAACGGTTAGCCGTACCCAAGGTTGGAGCGGTGTTTGAAGAACTGGGCTTTACCTACGTCGGGCCAGTGGATGGCCATAACCTCGAAGAGTTGATTGCCACCTTCCAGCACGCCCACACCATTAGCGGGCCGGTCTTGGTTCATGTGGCAACGATTAAAGGCAAAGGCTATGCGATCGCCGAAAACGATCAAGTGGGCTACCATGCCCAAAACCCCTTTGATTTGGTGACCGGCAAAGCCAAACCCTCCAGCAAGCCCAAGCCCCCCAGCTACTCGAAGGTTTTTGGTGAAACCCTCACTAAATTGGCCGAAAATGACCCGCGCATTATTGGTATTACTGCTGCCATGGCCACAGGCACCGGTCTAGATATTTTGCAAAAGCGGCTGCCGAAACAATACATTGACGTTGGCATTGCTGAGCAGCACGCGGTCACAATGGCTGCTGGCCTCGCCACCCAAGGAATGCGCCCTGTAGCCGCAATTTACTCCACATTTTTACAACGTGCCTACGACCAAATTGTTCACGATGTCTGCATCCAGAGCCTGCCGGTCTTTTTCTGCATGGATCGCGCCGGTATTGTGGGGGCTGATGGGCCAACTCACCAAGGAATGTACGACATTGCCTACCTCCGCTGCCTGCCCAATATGGTGCTAATGGCTCCCAAAGATGAAGCTGAACTCCAACAAATGCTGGTGACCGGCATTAATTACACCGCCGGCCCCATTGCCCTGCGTTATCCGCGGGGAAATGGCCACGGTGTTGCCCTGATGGAGGAAGGCTGGGAGCCGTTGCCCATCGGCAAAGGGGAACTCCTGCGCCAAGGGGAGGATCTGGTGCTGGTTGCCTACGGTTCCATGGTCTATCCAGCCCTGCAGGTCGCGGAAATCCTCAAAGAACATGGTATGCGTGCCGCGGTAATCAATGCACGCTTTGCCAAACCGCTCGACACAGAGTTAATTATTCCTTTAGCCAAACAAACAGGTCGAGTGGTTACCCTCGAAGAAGGTTGCCTGATGGGAGGATTTGGTTCAGCGGTTTTAGAAGCATTGCAGGACGCAGACGTTCTTGTACCTGTGCTGCGTTTAGGCGTTCGAGATATTTTGGTGGAGCACGCCACACCAGATGAGTCTAAAGCGGATCTTGGCCTAACGCCGCCCCAGATGGCAGAGACTATTATGGCTAAATTTGCTGTGCCTCAACCTACGGTAGCCGTTGGCTAAGTTCGCTCAATTGCACCGTCGAACAGCGACGACGCAGGGTAATCTTTTGTGTTTGCAAGGCGCTAGGCTGCTGACAGCCATTCCCTAGCAGCGCGATCGCCACTCAAATAGGCGCCATGCACTGTGGCCGGATAGCGATCGTGGGTGGCTTCGCCAGCAAACAATAGCCGCCCCTCAATGGGTTGGGCAAGGGTGCGGTAGTCTTGGGGGCTGGCTAAGGGAGGAATAAACGAGTAGGCACCGTAGCTAAACGGATCTTGCCCCCAGCGGGTAATAGCAAATTTTGTGGGGTCAGGAATCTTCGTACCGTATAACCGCCGCAGCGTAGCCATGGCCGCAGTGATCACCTGAGTATCTGACCACGTTTCAAGACGACGGCCAACGGTGGCAGCGTTAAAAGCCACCAGTAACGGTTGCCCTGTGTAGGCGTGCAGGTTGAGCCATTCGCACCACTCCCCTTTGCTGGCAGAAATGTAGTTTAGAATTTCTACGTCTTCCCAAAAAACCGTTGGAAATTCCAACACAACTTTGTTGAGGATTCCCATACCAAGGTGGTCAATAGCCTGCTGGGTTATCCGAGGTAAGGCTGGCTCAAAGACAATCCGACCGCGTTTGAGGACTCCCAACGGAACCGTTACGATGACGGCGCGGGCACAGTACACCTGTTGGTTCGTTTCTAGGGTGATAACCTTAGGGTTGCTATAGTCAATACGCTGCACCAGTTGGTTACGATACACCGTTAATGGGGCAGGAGATTGGCTTAAATACCGAACGATACCATCGTACCCTTGGGGAAACAGCACATCCTCACCGTCGAAGGTTTCATCACTGTCGAGGTGCTGATGGGATAGCTCCTGTACATCGGCAGCGCGTTCGTGCTCAATGGTGGTATTCAGGTAAAAATGAAGGCTGGGGGGCAGGGCTTGGGGGTGTACTTGCGTAATAATCGCCTGCAGTGAATCTCTAGAACCACTTGGCTGTGCCATCACCTGCTCAAGGAGGCGATCGCCTTGATCATAAAGATGCTCTGTAGCGGCTGCCGACAGAGAACGACCGTCAGTGTTGTAGAGGATGAGATTGTTGTAGTCCGTTACTTGGGTGGGTAGTCTTGCGGCCACTGCAAGGCGCTGAATGGGGTTTCCCTGGATTCCATGAATCCAGCTTGCCCCTAAATCGACGGGAACTGTGAAGTCAGACACCGTCCAAATGCGGCCACCGAGGCGATCGCGCGCTTCCAGAATGCAGACCTGCTGCCCTGCGGCTTGTAATCGCTGTGCTGCAGCCAAGCCAGCAATCCCAGCGCCAACGATAACGACATCCCAGGTATTTTGTTGGGTTGCGGCAAGGGGCACGGGCCGACACTGGGTCAGAGTGACCCCGGTGATGAGACCGTGTATAAACTGGCGCCGCTGCAAAAGCATACAAAAATTGACTAGAATCACTTCGATACCAGTAATTTTGTCATATTTGCTCCAACCCCTCATTCAACCTAGGTCAACAGTGAAACGACGGCAAATCAACCGTTTTCTCCTCTGGGGTGGCACCGGACTGGCAGCTAGCTTGACGCTGCGGCAGTGGAGTGATGCCCAGGCTGTTGTCCCTGACAACAGCGAGCTTACGACTCTGATGATGCCTGCCAAATCGGAAACGGAACTCCTGATTTCGACGTTTCTTGGGAATGATCAACGCTGTTACTATGGCCAAGGGGTGCCGACGGGCTTAACACTGCAACACCGCTTTTTGCTAGGGACAGGGGTGACTAATTTTCAGGGGTCGCACCGTTGGAGTGGCGCAGGCTGGACTGGACAGCCCACCCTGGTGCGCGATCGCGAGGTGCTGTACCTGATTATTGGCGCCTTTAACCATGAATTACGGAAAATTCGCCTACCAGATTTCAGCGTCATCTGGAGTTACCGCTTTGAGGATATTCTTAAGGCCACCGCCACCCTCTATCGTGACCCCACCGCCCCCCCGGAGGATCAAATTGTGATTTTGCAGGGCAGTCGGTTGGGGGTTCACCGCAGCCCCACCAGTCCGGTTGTACCGAGTCTGCGGGCGATTTCCTTTCGGACGGGCAAGTCCCTGTGGCAGATGAATATTCCCCTCACCGCTAGTTACAGCCGCGATCACGATGGTACCCCTCTTTATTTGGGGGATCGCCACGCGGTGTTTACCGCTGCTGAGAATGGTATGGGCTATGTTCTGGATGGACGGGTGGCGGCAACGCGGCAGGTGCAGGGGCTAACCCAGCCCACCATTCTGGCTCAGGTGCAACTGTACCAGCGCGACGATGTGGCTCGCCAAGGGGGAAACTTAGTCACCGAGTCCTCAGCAGCCCGCTGGCAGGATCACGTTTACGTGACCGCTGGGTCGGGTCGCGTCTATGGCATTGACCTAAAGACGCGGCAAATTGATTGGGAGTATTTCGTCGGCACCGACATGGATGGCTCCCCCGTCATTGATCGGCAGGGAAACCTCTACTGCACTGTAGAAAAGGAATATAATGCTGGTTTTGGTGGTGTGCTTAAACTGCGTCCCCATCAACCGCAGCCTGTGGTGTGGTTTTTACCGACCGCGAATGCTCGCGTTGCGTCGTGGTTGGGGGGCATCATTGGCTCGGTGGCACTCAATGATGCCTATAATCCAGGAGGCGATCGCCCCCGCCTGTTTGCTACCTTGGCGTTGGATGGCTATCTGTACATTGGTTCCCAAACTCAGATAGTCGCTAACAAAACCGTGGCTGGCTCGCGCCTAGAGGCTCAGTACCCCACCCCATTGGTMCCCATCCGCCATAAACTGGTACCGTCCATTTCAACCCCTATTTTCACCGAGGGCGATCGCCTGATTGCAGCAGGCTATGGGGGGATTTACCTCTTTCAGTTGCATTTCCGTCCCCAGTCTGCGGCCACCTCCACTAGCCTTCTCAACGATCACGGAGAGCCGTTTCAGTTGGAATTAGAGCAACTAGCAGTGTTTGGTCGCCACATCTCCTTTGAGGCCACTCCCATTGTGTGGGAGGGCAAGGTGTATATTGCTGCTCGCGATGGCTACCTGTATTGCTTGGCAGGGGCTTAGCCGGTATTGCGCATCCCAGCGGCCACACCATTGATGGTCAGCAATGCCCCCCGCAGCAGTTCCCCCCGACCGTAGCGGGAGCGCAAAATTGCCCCGGAGGTGGTTTGGCTGTTGTGCTGGCGCAGGCGTTTTAGTAACGACACCTGCAAGAACCCCAACGGCACAATGGTGCGATTGCGTAACTGCACAGAGCGCTGCAAGGCTGGGTCGCCATCTAGTAATCGCTCGTGCCCAGTAATTGTCAAAATCAGTTCACTAGTGAGTCGGTACTCCTCAGCAATTTGATCGTAAAGGCGGAAGAACGACTGGCGATTTTGGGGGGCACTCAGTTCTTGGACGTAGTAGCGGCCAATTTCTAGATCGACTTTGGCAAGGGTCATCTCCACCTTCGAGATCACCATCCGGAAAAAAGGCCACTTGTAGTAGAAATAGCGCAGCAACGAGAGGTGCTCAGCAGGTTTCTCGTCTAAAAACTCCTTGAGGGCAGTGCCAACCCCATACCAAGCAGGCAGCAAGAAGCGCGTTTGCGTCCAGCTAAATACCCACGGAATAGCCCGCAGACTCTCTAGGGTTTTTTTGCCCCCTCGGCGAGTTGGTCGCGAGCTAATTTGCAGTTGGCTAATTTCTTGGATCGGGGTCACTTCGTTAAAAAACTCAATGAACTCTGGCTGCTCGTAGATGAGATGGCGATAGCACTGGCGCGATCGCATGGCCAACTCCTCCATGATTTCATGCCATGGCTGAATTTCGTCAATGCTACTGCGGAGTAAGCTGGCTTGAATAACCGCTGTTGCGACCGTTTCTAGGTTAAAGAGCGCCAATTCCGGCAGGGAATACTTCGAGGCCAGCACTTCTCCCTGCTCGGTAATTTTAATGCGGCCATTAATCGTTTGTTCGGGTTGCGCCAAAATCGCTGCGTAGGCAGGTCCGCCGCCCCGTCCGACGGAGCCACCCCGTCCGTGGAAAATCCGCAGTTGAAATCCAAAGGCTTCGGCAATTTTTTGCAACCGCTGCTGTGCTTTATAAATTTCCCAATTACTACTTAAAAAGCCCGAATCCTTATTGCTGTCGGAATAGCCCAGCATGACTTCCTGTAGGAAGGGGGTGGTGTGGCTGGCCAAATAATTGTGGCAGAAGGGCAAGGAAAACAACTGCGTCAAGACCGCTGGGGCGCGTCTTAAGTCCTCTACGGTTTCAAAGAGGGGAATCGCTTGTACCGTACTGGCACCCGTCACCGGATCAAACAGCCCTGCTTCCTTAGCAAAGAGCAGCACCTCTAGCAGATCGCTGACATCGTGGCTCATACTAATAATGTAGGTGTGGCACAAATCAGTACCAAATTCCTGTTGCAGTTGCCGCACCATACGAAAGGTTTCAATGATTTCATTGGTGCGATCGCTAAAGGGGAGTTCGCCCGGGATGAGGGGGCGGCGGGTAGATAGCTCACTCAGGAGCCAGCGGGTTCGCTCAGTTTCCGATAGCTCATTGTAGGGACAGGGCAGCACACCTAAGTAGGCGGTGATTTCGTTGAGGGCATCGGCATGGCACGTGCTTTCCTGACGAATGTCTAAGGCTGCCAAATTAAACCCAAACACCTCTACTTGGCAGATAAGGTCGTCCAGTTCCCGACAGGTCAGTCCCGTTTCTTTGAGGTTGCGTTGAATCAGGGTTAGCTCTGCTAAAAATTCATGGCCGTGGGCATAGTACTGACCACTGTTGAGGGACTCGGCATCTGGGCGGCGAATGCAGTAGGTTTGGAGGTTACGGTTGCGATCGCGCGTGTTTTGCAGCCGTTTGAGGACGTAGGTGAGTTTGAGACGGTAGGGTTCTTGGCGATAGCGCACCGCATACTGATCGTAAACACTGGGGAGTTGCCGTTGATCTTGTTCAAGGGAGTCTAGCAAGTCCGGTAGTACATCACACCAGTGCAGTGACAGGCTAAGCAGGTTAATCAGCCGCTCAACAGATTTTAGGTACTCTTCCAGAACTAAGTTGCGCTGATAGCAAGCGGTTTGCCATGTGACTTCCGGTTTAACGGAGGGGTTACCGTCGCGATCGCCCCCGACCCACGAACCAAAACGGCAGAAGTTGTAGCGGGGGGGAGTGAGATAGGGAAAGCTCTCTTTGAGGGATTGCTGGAGGCGGCGATACAACTGGGGAATCGCTGCAAAAATCACCTCTTTGAAATAGTGAAGCGTATATTCCACTTCATCAAGCACTTCCGGCTTGAACTGGTGCAGCTCATCGGTGCGCCACCACAGGCGGATTTCCTCCATCAGTTGGGCGCGTAGGGTGTGAGCCGTCCAATCGGTGAGGTGGGGCGAGGCTCCCTCAACGGTATCCATTTGCTCCAGCAGCCGTGCCACCCGCCGCTGCTTATCACGGATGGTCTGGCGCACAATTTCCGTTGGATGCGCCGTAAAAACAAGCTTAATGTCAAGCTGATCCAGTAGTTTTTGAATATACTTAGGGGGCACATTCAGGGTGCGCAGGCGAGGAAACAGCCACGAAAAGGAGCCGTGCTGCTGCGTGGCGGGGGTAGCTTCGTACAAACTATGCTCTAGGCGCTCGCTTGGCCCGCTGCGAATATCCGTCGCATTGGCCGCATTATGGGCTAAGGGAAAGCCCTCGCCACTCACGCCGGAGATGGGTTCACTCATGACGCTGCGCCGCCGCAACCCCTCTTGCAGCACTCGCTCACGGTTGTACTGCTGTTCGTAATGCTGCTCAAGAATATTGATGATTTGAAAGTAAAGGTTAAAGGCACGCGCTGCACGGATGGATTGGCTCAGTTCCAATGACTCAATCACTTTGAGTAATTCGCCTTCCGGTGGATGCAGAGCATGGCCTTCCGGCGATGACAAGGCACCCAAGCGCCGCAACAGATCCACAAGCTCTTGCCCCGATTCGGCAGCAAGGACATCCACCAAGACCTCTTCAACTAGCCGCAAGCGATCGCGTAACGTTTGTGCTGCTAAACTTTCACTTTCTACGGAGCGATCGCGATTGGTTACATCGAGGACTGATGCCATAATTACCCCAGTCAGCAAACATAATACTCCCTACTTTAACCAATACTGGGGGCAAGGGGCTACAGCAACTAGCCTCCCCAGACTTAACGTTTCGTTAATATCAATTGGTGGTAACAATTATTTCACTGCGCTGGAGGCGATCGCTAGCACCATAGTTCACCCATGTAATGCTTTGCAGCCGCCCTAGCCAACCAGCCGTTAGACCATTCAGGTAGGCCAACAGGGGCACCCGCTCCGCTAGGTAAGGGTAGAGATCTGACCATTGGGCATAGGCTAGGCCAACAATAGCACGCCGTTGGCGGGTCAGTTCGTCGTTCAGCCATGGTGCCCGTTGCTTGGCAGGCATCAGGTAGGGGAGTGCCGAAGCAAGGGTTAGGGTGTCGTTGTCTTGCTGATAGACCGCTGCTACCTCTGCGGCTAAACCTTCGCTGGTGTCGGCAGCAAGGGCAAGCTTGACCCATGCAGTCACTGCTTGCTTATCCAGCACTAGGCGATTCACGTCATAGCCAGCGGAGCGCGCTTGCTCATCCAGTTTTTTCAATAGTGCAGCGGTTTCAGGGGTTTGGCGGGTTTGCCACCACCATTGCCAACCCGCTGGTTGCCGCCACAGTGCAAGGGTGTAGCGATCTGTGGCCAAGGGGAAAATTATCTCTTCTAGATCTACCCCCAGCGTGAAATCCCGCAGCAGTTCAGGGACAATAGGGGTACCCTTAGGGGTCGTGGCCACACTGAATGTCTCTAGGTTGGCCAGCAGGTCACGGTAGGTGGTGGGCAACTGCCGTCCGGCTAAGACCAATGTGGGGCGATCGCCAAGGGTGCGCAGGTCATCCAAGGACAATGGTACGGAAGCTACCGCCGGTGCAGCAGTGGCATGGAGAGCAATTTCTAGGTGAATCTCATTATTGTGGCTACGAACCCCCACTAGGAGGCGATCGTAGGCTGGGGCAAACTGGTTCTCTGGGGTGAAGGGGTGCAGGTTGGCATAGAAAAGGAGGCTGTCTTGATCATTAAATTGCGCCAGTGCCTCTTGATAGAAGGCTACCCCCCCAAGGTTGGCATCCTTCGCCCTACGGCTGCCCAAGCTAGCGAGGATCGCGGCGGGATCAGTGGCCACTAACAGGCGATCGCCCAAGGTTGCTGTGGCGACCCGCTCGCCCACCTGCACCGGAACCCCTTGGTAGGTCTGGGTATCAAACGCATGATCTTGCCAATACTGGTTCAAGAAGGCAGTGGCAGCGTCTGGTCGCTTCAAGTGCCAAATCCATAGCAACCGTGGCGCATCACACTGAGTTGCACAGGGCAACTGTACCAGTACTCCCTCGTCCTGTACCCACGTTGCCATATCAGACCACTGCCAGCCCCACGTAGCCAATTGGGGCGTGAGTGCCGTGTCCCACAGCCTGCGCAGTGGCTCGACGGTCGGACGCTTATGGAACCTGAGGGCGCTCAGGGCGTAGCGCGGCACAAGTACCATATCATCCACAACTGCCGCCTGGGCTGGCTCACAAACAAGCATGAACCAGCACAGACTAACGAGCAAAACAATGAACCAGTTGGATCGATGGCGCGATTGCATGGGTGCTCCTCGTGATGACCCCAAGGGGCGATCGCCAGCAGATGGGCTAACGATTACTTACCGTGGCCACCGTTCGGGAGGTCAGTCGTTCGTAAGTGGCGCGCATTTTTAACCCCGTCAACACTTGGAACAAGCCAGAGCCATTATCAGAGCCTGGGTAGTCACGGTGCTTCAGCAGTAGCTCTGTCATTTCACCATAGTACTTTGTCGATGTATTGCTGAGGTGGCTTTCGATGTAGATCACCTCATCCAGCTTTTCAAAGCGGCCATCCACTTCAAGCACCGAAACCGAGTGACCATAGTATTCGTCAGGACCATAGCTGAGGCGAATGCCGGGGTAGGAACAGGTAAGCTTACGACCGCAGGGCACCCAAGAAATAGTTGAGCCTTCGTCAAAGAGGTAAACCGGATCAAAGCCCGGAACGCCATCCCGCTGCAACATCCGCACCCGTAGAATATTCCCTACTTTTTCTTCTTTCACTAGCTGCGTTGGCAGAATTTGTAGCACCACATCGGCGTACTGCTTTTGGGGGTCAATGTAGGCCATAAAGTCAGGGCGACGGGCATTGATGGAGGCAATCACATCATCGTAAGTGTGCCCCCGCTCCGCCATATCCCGTTTGATTTTCCAAGCGATTTTGACATCATCGCTAATATCGAGATAGACGCTAAAGTCAATCAGGGAGCGTACCCGCTCATCATAAAGGGGGTGTAACCCCTCAATCACAACGACATGGTTAGGATCAATTCTTTCTGGCGGATCAATGGTGCCCGTTTCATGGTTGTAGATGGGCTTCATAATCGACTCGCCACTTTTGAGCGCCTTAATCTGCTCGTACATCAAATCAAAATTATTGGCGCGGGGGTCAAGAGCCGTAATCCCCGTTTCTTTTCGCTGCTTGCGATCCAGACTGTGATAATCATCTAGGCAAATCACAGTCAAAAATTCTTCGCCAAACAGATCGGCCAGTCGGCGCAAGAATGTTGATTTACCACAGCCGGAGTCTCCAGCAACGCCGATGAGAACCACACGGTCTGGCTTACTGCTCATAGCTGACGATTCCCTTTGCTCGTAGAAGTGGACATTCCCTTACGGGGCGGTTCAGTTCAGTATTCTTTTACTGATATTACAGGGGTGAGGTCCCCCTGCGATACCTTTTTAAGGGAAAAAAGCGAGGCCACCCATTCCGCCGTTACCCATCTCCCCTAAAATACGTCCCGAATCGGGATTTCAATCCCATCAATGATTGGTACAGGGATGCCGCGGGAGGCATGGAAATATATCCAATCTTCCAGTAATTCCGACAGGTGCTCGCGGCAGTCAATGAGGGTTTTCCCCTTGGCGCTGACGCCATCAAAGCCGGGAATTTCACCGTAGATCAAGCCATCTTCGGGGTCGATACGATAGACAGCTCGATCCAGTGCTGCATTCATATAGTTAGACAGAGCCATACGTCCCTCCTAAGTAGGCATCCACCGCAGCAGCGATGTTATACCCATGTTCGACGCGATCGCCTAGGGCAACGCCAGCCGCGTAATTACTACACAGGAATAGGCCGGGCAGGTGCTTCAGGGCGTGGGTGATCTGCTGCCACTGCTGCGGATAGCCAAGGGTGTATTGGGGAATGGCTCGCCGCCACAGTTTCATCCCCAATAAGCGGGCTTTGGCTGGGGGTAAGGCAAGCATGTGCTCTAAATCCTGCTGCACCTGCTGGACAATGGCCTCGGGTTCAAGCGTCGCCAATTCAGGATCCGTTGCCCCACCAATAAAGCTGGTAAACACTTGCCAGCCAGACGGCGTGCGCTCGGGAAACAAGCAAGATGACCAAATTGTGCCAAGGGTGCGTAATCCTTGAGTGCGGGGAATCAGTACACCAAAGCCCGGGCGAGCGATTACCCCCATCCCCGTGGGATAGGCCAACACCACACAGGCTACCGCTGGGTAGGGAATGCCCTCTAGACCGGCAGCAATTGTAGGTTGCCATGGCCGCAGGAGGTCTGCGGTGACATAGGCGGGGGKGGCCAGCACCACACTACGGGCACGCCATGAGTGCTCGCCATCAGGGGTGGTAGCGCTTAGGGTATAGCCACCGCTGAGTTCGGGGGTAAGCTGATGCAGTGCCGTTTGTAAGTGAATGGGTGCTGCTAAGTGGTGGGCGATCGCCCGCGGGAGGGCACTTAATCCCGCCTGAAACGACCCCAATTCCCCTGGACGCATCTCAAGTCCTTTGGGGGGCTTGGGTTTGGGGGGCTGCTGCCGCCGTAGCCGTAGGGCACCCGGTATGAGAGCGCCGCCGAGCTGTTCCAGTTGGACAATGCGCCGAAAGGCCGCCGCTGCACTCAGTTGTTGTGGATCGCCAGCATAAACCCCAGACACAAAGGGCGCAACCAATCGCTCGGCTACCTCTTTCCCTAAGTGGCGCTGAAAAAACGAGCTAACGGACTCATCGGTATCCCCGAAGTAGGGCGGGACAAAGCCAAAGGCACCTAAGGCCGCTCGCAGTTTTCCCCAAGGGCTAAGTAACCCGCTCGTGGCGAGGGCGAGGGGGCGGGTAGGCTCTAAAGGGTGGAGCTTGCCGCGCCAATAAATGTAACGGGGCAGGCGGCGATCGCCCCGCAGCAGTTGATCCTGAAGCCCCACCTCGGCAATAAGGTGCAGCAGGGCAGGGGTGGGCGCAAAACTATTGGGGCCCAATTCCCACACAAAGCCGTCCCGCGCTTCGGTCGTGATGTTCCCGCCTAGGCGATCGCTGGCCTCCAGCACCACAACCTTGTACTGCGGTGCCACCTGTTGCAACCGCCATGCAACACTCAGGCCGCTTAACCCCGCACCAACAACAGCAACATCTACGACAATAGGTTCACTCACCTAGCTTGATTCCTACCAATCACCGGTCTGCAATGCCTAAAACCGCTTAAATAACGAGTCTAAATAAACCCGCGCGGTACGGCGATCGCAGTCTCCATTTTGCAGCAAAAAGAGGGACAGCGCGGCAACAAACACCCGATCCTGATCCCAGTCAGGATGCCGCTCCAGATAACGTTTCAACGATTCGTGCAGCTCCTCAGGAATCTCGGCCAGAATACTAATAGTGGCTTGAGCGTTCATACAGTGAGTTACCTCGGTAAAACCAAAACATCATTGCAGGCCAATCCTACTCGCCCTGTGGAAACCTGTGGAAAACATTCCAAGCAGCACCGCTCCAAATCCCCATAACCTAGCTATCAAGGGGGTTTGGCACGGGATGGTTAAGGTTTTTGGCAAGCAAATATCTATCTGTGGAACTCCATTGTCTGGGTTGGCTCTGAGTCTGTCAATCCTCTCTTAGGCCTATTCTGAGACGGGCAATCCACGGCAGAATGCGGCTTTGCGGAAACAGCGCCATCCTCAGCGGCACTCCAAGGAGTTATCCCCAGAAACCGCCTAAACACTTGCCAGACGGTTCTCCCCTGTGGAAAACCCCTAGGAAGCCTGTGGAAAACCTCGCAAAACTTGGGGAATTCTTGGGGAAAGTTAGGGGAAAATTAAGAACCTATTAAGATTGCAAATGAGCTGCTAGAACTTCATCAAAGTTATCAATCCATGACATACTCCCAACACTGCCCCAAAGGGACAGTGCGGTGCTTTCCGCCGATGACGCTAACGTACCGATCCTTGGCCTGATCACGGCTGACGCTCTACTTGACGCACAAGACGGAACTGACCCGTTTGGCCATCCTCACTCATCTCGATTTGCCCCACGTAAAAGTACCGTTGCACTACTTCCCCCTCTGGGGTAAAGCGCAGTTCGCCCAAGGGAGTGTCATAGGTATCTTGCAGGAGCTGTTGATTCAAGGCTTGGCGTAGCTCTGCCAAGGATAACTGCCCTAACTCTTGCTGCTGCGAGAGTTTGCTGAGGGATTGCGCAAAGACCTGCACAGCGGTAAAGGCTTGGGCACTAAATTGGGAGGGCAGTTGGCGATACTGCGCCTCAAAAGCGTCACGAAACTTAAGGTTCATAGGGGCTGGATTTTCAGGGTTGTAGGCTTGAGCCACCAGTACCCCATTGCAGAGGCGGCGACAGACAGGAAAGACATTCACCGTGTTGACACCATTGCCCCCTAAAATTACCCCTTGATAGCCCAGTTCGCGCAACTGGCGAATGAGGTTTCCCCCATCGGCAGCAAGGCCAGAGATTACGATCAAGTCTGGGTTGAGGCTGAGGGTGGCGTTAATCTGAGCTTGAAAATTAGTATCGGTCGTCTGGGTTTGTTGAACGGTGATCAATTCAAGGTTGGGCTTGCTGCGGATAGCCTGCTGAAAAATGTCTGTTTCCGAGCGGCTAAAGGCATCATCCTGAGCGAAAAAGACGGCGACGCGACGGATGTTCGGATTGATGGCCAAGGCGGCGTCAATGGCTGTTGGTGCAACCACTTCAACCCCAGCGGAAACACGGCTAATGAAGGCGCCCAATTGGGGAATCCCCCGCGCGGTATTCGAGGCGGCCACCACTGGTACCCCTGCCTGTTCAGCAATGGGATCCGCACTAAAGGCTTGCTGAGATAGCGTTGGCCCAATAATGCCAACAACGCGATCGCGGTTGATCAGGGTTTGAAAGGCATTGACTGCCCCTGCTTCATCACTACCGGTATCCTGTAGCACAAGGCGGAGGGTATAATCCTTAAGCTCACCTTGGGCGTTAAAAAAGGCCACCGCGACCTGCGCTCCCTGAGCTGACTCCTGACCGTAGAGGGACGCATTCCCCGTCTGGGCAAAGGCAGCCCCTAAAGGAATCGTATTGTCACTTAAGGTGGGGGGTTCCGCAGTTGTACAACTACTTAACCCAAGGGCGATCGCCCCGATGCTCCACCCTAGCCACCGTTGCCTCCAGCGCAATTAAACCCGTGCCTCCAGCGATTTCAGATACTCTGTATTCACCCCTGACTCGCGCACAAGGGCAATCTTACCCGTGCGGGCAATTTCACGAATGCCGAACTTATTGAGCATTTGGACAATGGCCACCATCTTACCGGGGTCACCAGAGACTTCAATGGTCAATGACTCATCGGCCACATCCACCACCTTGGCACGGAAAATTTGCACCAGTTCTAAAATTTCCGAGCGAGTACTGGCCGTTGCATTGACTTTGAGCAGCATTAGTTCGCGCTCAACGCAGGGAGTAGTTGTGATGTCCTGTACTTTAAGGACGTTAATGAGTTTATAAAGCTGCTTAGTCAGCTGCTCAATGATGGCATCATCGCCGGGCACTACCATCGTGATCCGAGAGATCCCCAACTGCTCTGCAGGTCCAACGGCAAGACTCTCGATATTGAAGCCGCGCCGTGCAAATAGGCCAGCAATGCGGGTCAGCACTCCCGCTTCATCTTCTACTAGTACCGACAGTGTATGTTTCATTTTATGTTGCTTGCATTCTGGGGAGGGATTAAGCACAATCACCCTATAGTGCATACTTAGTGCCGCTAGGGTGGGCGCAGCCTTTGTTTTTTAAGTCTAGCGGACAACACGACACTCTGCGAAGAGGCGCTCGGCAATGCGAAAGAGTTCCTGACCAGTGTGCCGATAGCGATCGTCGTAGCTATGGCTAAACTGCTTAAACAGTTAAGTGAGCAGCAACGTTGGCAACGACCGCTGGTTTTGGCTGTGGAAGGCATAATGAGCACGGGCTAGGACACAACGGCAGTCCTGTAGGTAGTTAAAATTATTGGTTCAATGCCTACTTCCTTAGGCGAGAGTCCTTATTCTGAGTTGCGCCGGTAAACCATGGTGGTGCTAGCTTGATCCACGGGCATCAGGACAATCTGGTTCAGGTTGACGTGGGCAGGTCGGGTTGCTGCAAAAAGGATGACTTCCGCAACATCGTGGGCACTTAGGGGTGTCATGCCGCGATAGACGGCGGCAGCACGCTGGCGATCGCCATGGAAGCGAACCTCACTAAATTCGGTGGCCACCATCCCGGGGTCAATTTCAGTGACACGAATGGGGGTGCCGAGGAGATCCAGCCGCAGCCCTTGGCTCAGCGCCTGTACCCCTGCTTTGGTGGCGCAATAGACATGGCCACCGGCATAGACTTGGTGCCCGGCAATGGAGCCAACGTTAATAATATGCCCCTGCTGTCGAGCAATCATGTCGGGTAAAATGGCGCGGGTCACGTAGAGCAGCCCCTTCAAGTTGGTGTCAATCATTTCCTCCCAGTCGCTGATCTGCGCTTCGGCAAAGGGTTCAAGGCCGCGGCTGAGGCCAGCATTGTTAATCAGAATTTGAATGTTGGCCATGTCCGGGGGCAGAGACGCTAGGGCTGCCAAGACTTGAGGGCGATCGCGCACATCCACGGCTTGGGTTAAGACGGTGCACTCCTGTGGCAGGCGCTTTGCTAGGGTATCTAGGCGCTCCTGCCGCCGCGCCCACAGAATAAGGCGTGCGCCTGCTGCGGCAAACACTTCGGCACAGGCCGCACCAATGCCACTGCTGGCACCCGTAATCAAAACGACCTGCTCCTGAGTCATGGACAGCCCTCCTCACTCACTGCTGCGAAAGCGATCGCTGGCGCTACCGTACTGCTGCTGCCATGCCTGCCAGCTTAAGGGGGTGCCCTCAAGGTGAAATGGTTGGGGGCGATCGCTCCACCACTGATTGTGCCCTAGGGTGAGGGTCTCGAGAAAGGGGTGCCCCCGTAGGGTGGTTAATAGGAGCTGCTGCTGGGCACCGATGTAGTTGTTCTCTAGCCGCCAATCCTTGGACGTAATGGTGACTGACTCGCCTGTGTCCGGCAGGGTGATCCTGCGGGGGTAGGGATCGCGCACGCCAATTTGTGCCCCTTCATTTTCTATAATCCAGTTGTTGCGTAGGGTCACGGCCTGTGCCGCCCAGCCAAAGACGCCCGGCGTTTGCAAATAGTTGGGAGCAACCGCATAGTTGTAGGCAATCACAGAGTTTTCAACCGTCACTGGCCCAGTTCCCGCCTCGATGAACAGACCAACAACGGCATTGCCGATGAGCTGCGAGCGCCGAATTGCTACCGCCTGATTATCGGTATCCAGCCATAACCCCGCTGCTTGGTTGGCGATCGCCCGGTAGCGATCAAAGGTCGCCCGCCGCAGATGAAAATACTTTTCACCAGCATCCCAGTCGTAAAAGCCAGCCCATCCCCCCCGCCAGTTATTGCCACTGACCAGTACATCGTGCACCGCCAGATCGCGAATGCCGCCTGCGGCCATCCCCCGCCAGCCATTCTCTAAAAAACGGCTCTGCCGAATGTGGATGCGATCGCTATTGTGCATCTCAAGACCGCCCCAGTTATTGCCCCAAAACGTACAGTTGTGCACCTCAATGTCTTGGCTGCCCTCAATTCGCAATGCTTGGCTAAAGGCACCACCATAATGCTCAAAGCGCAGCCCCACCAAAGCAATATGGGCACTGTTGAGTAACCGCAGCGCCTCACGGTGAATCGCCACCTCTAACACCGCAGGGTCAACCCCCTCTGGCAATGCCACGTACACAACGCCCTGTGCTTCATCCACGTAAAAATCATGACCCATTAGCTCTGCCAAGGCCAGTCGCTGCCGTAGTGGTGCCCCTGCTAACCACACCATCTCCCCCCGCTGAGCCAAGGCCGGCAGCTGAATGTTGTAGGCCGTCCACGGATTACCGGCAGCCCCCCACCGCTGCTGCCATGGATGGCGATACACTTGGATGGCTCCATTTGTACTCACCCATTGCCAGTCTGGCCATTGCATACTTCCCCGCAGACGGACGCGATCGGGGGTCTGAGCCACTAGACGCAGGGGGGTACGATGGTTCTCTAGGGTGCCAAGGGCTTCACGGTAGGTGCCGTTGTGAATGTAAATCTCTACGGGGCGATCGCCATGGTTGTGCGCCCATACCAGAGCCGCCGTAATCGTCCCAAAGGGCTGAGCGGCGGTATGCAAGGAACCATCATTGGCCGTAGGATGCCTAGGATTGACCTCCAATCGCAGTGGTGTATTAGCGACGCTCACCAAGGGAAAGAGTGTCGCCACTAGCCCCAAAAGAAGTGCCCAGCAGGTAGGGTGCCACCGCATTACCGGCCGGCACTAGCGATGTAGGGAATCCACAGCGCCAGAAGAGCCACCAGAACCAATAGCACCCCTAAGGGTAACTGAATCGATTGCCACGCCAAAAACCGTAGGGATACAGCGGTTGCATTTTGCACCGAAAACACGGCGATCGCCCCAGTCGTCACCATAAACAGCAAAAAAAGCAGCAGACGGCGCATCCTTTACTTTCCTTCAGCTCTTTCAGCCTCACGAATCATTTGCTCGGTTTTATGGTAGCGGTTATAGGTAGAAAAGCCCGTAAACAGCTCCTTAAAGAGGGTATCAAGTTGCTCGCGACTGGAAGCACTGGCCGTACTCAGCGGTGCTGGCAAAAAGCGATCGCCAAAGCCAACAAACACCAACCCAACAAGAATAACCGGAAGGATGAAATCTTTGATTCGCATCGAACCGCCCTCCACTGAATCGTTGATATACATAGCTTGCCCCCTTGCAGCCGCAATGATGACCTCACGGTTGGTGCTCAGCTTACTGCCGCAAACATYCCCTGCCACTCTGGCTGGAGTATGCCGAAGGGACTTGATAGCTAGTATTCCCTCGATCATAACGATAGTTGTCAGAAATCAGAGATAGGCCAAATTGCMAAAAAAAAACCGCCCCTCCAGAGAGAGACGGTTTGCTAGCTAACTAGGCAAATGTTGTGAATTAGCCGTTGATGCTCGGGGCAATCATGGCCACAGGAGCAGACTCAGCACTGGCCAAGTCAAGGGGGAAGTTGTGAGCATTGCGCTCGTGCATCACTTCCATCCCCAAGTTGGCACGGTTGATCACGTCAGCCCAAGTGTTGATCACATTCCCTTGAGCATCCACCACAGAGTGGTTGAAGTTGAACCCGTTCAGGTTGAAGGCCATGGTGCTGATCCCCAGAGCGGTGAACCAGATACCGATAACCGGCCAAGCAGCTAAGAAGAAGTGCAGTGCACGGCTGTTGTTAAAGCTGGCGTATTGGAAGATCAAGCGACCAAAGTAACCGTGGGCAGCCACAATGTTGTAGGTCTCTTCTTCTTGACCAAATTTGTAACCGTAGTTTTGCGACTCGGTTTCGGTGGTTTCACGAATCAGGCTGGAGGTCACCAAGGACCCGTGCATGGCGGAGAACAGAGCGCCACCAAAGACACCGGCCACACCCAACTGGTGGAAGGGGTGCATCAGGATGTTGTGCTCAGCTTGGAACACCAACATGAAGTTGAAGGTACCGGAAATGCCGAGGGGCATGCCATCGGAAAAGCTGCCTTGACCAATGGGGTAGATCAAGAACACAGCGGTAGCAGCAGCTACAGGCGCAGAGTAGGCAACACAAATCCAAGGACGCATCCCCAGACGGTAGCTGAGTTCCCACTCACGACCCATGTAGCAGAAGACGCCAATCAAGAAGTGGAAGATGATTAGCTGGTAAGGGCCACCGTTGTAAAGCCACTCATCAAGAGAGGCGGCTTCCCAGATGGGGTAGAAGTGCAAGCCAATGGCGTTGCTGGAGGGCACCACAGCACCCGTGATGATGTTGTTGCCGTAGATCAACGATCCAGCAACGGGTTCACGGATGCCATCGATGTCCACCGGCGGAGCAGCGATAAAGGCAATCACAAAGCAAGCAGTAGCAGCGAGCAGAGTGGGGATCATCAACACGCCGAACCAACCCACGTAGAGGCGGTTGTTGGTGCTGGTGACCCAGCTGCAGAATTGCTCCCACAGGTTCAGTTGCTCGCGACGTTGTAAAACAGTCGTCATAATGATAAGTCCTGTTGAACAAAATGAATGAATGTTACAAGTCCGTCTCAGGACTAAAATGCGCACTAAGAGAGGGTCTCAGGGCTGCATCTCAGCTTTATGAGCCGGAATGTAACTTTATATTAATCAGATCCTGACCAGATTGTAAAGGGTTGTATCTGAATTTTGTATTTTATTAATGTTTCTCTCAGGGATCGTTTAAGGGAGCATCGCTGCGGGACTGCTGACTGGCGATCCAGGCGATCGGGAGGGTACACAGATAGCTCGTCAGGGTTGCGGTGGTGATCAGGGGCAGCATGGCGGTGTGAGAAATCACCGAGAGAATCACGGCTAAGCTTAGAGGGGTTTTCGTCACCGCGACGGTCACTGCCGCCATGGTGTCAACTAGAGCCACACTGACAGGGATCGCCGGAAATACTTGATGGATGGCCATACCAACACAGGAGCCAACAAAGAGTAAGGGAAAGACGACACCGCCACGGAACCCACCATGGAGACACAGACTTAGTGCCACAATTTTGAAAAAGGCAGCCCCTAAGAGAGTTTGGGCACTATAGCGCGTCCCCATTTGTAGAATTTGCTCAATTTGCCGCTCGCCATAAAACAGAGTAATGGGGTAGAGCAGAGCAATCAGGCCAATGAGGCCCCCAACCACCACAATTAAGATCAAAGGGTAGCGTTGGTAAGGGGTGATCCACCGCCCCAAGAGCTGATGGATCAGGATAAAG
Organism: Synechococcus sp. PCC 6716; assembly: GCF_022570815.1. Lineage (NCBI taxonomy): Bacteria > Bacillati > Cyanobacteriota > Cyanophyceae > Synechococcales > Synechococcaceae > Synechococcus > Synechococcus sp. PCC 6716. Next base: position 41,405 of record NZ_JAKLTU010000032.1, on the reverse strand, counting down.
AGTACCCCCACGGCTGCGCCGATGATGCCAAGGGAGATCGATGTGCCAATATCCTGAGGGCGTAAGGCATCGTAAGGAGGAAAGCGATAAATACTACCGATGGTGGTGCCAGTGATCACCCGAAACAGGGTAAAACCACAAAAGGCGGAAATGAGTGCGGGAATAATCGCCTCATAAAACTCTAAACTACGCCGATGGGGTACCTCCAGAACAAAAAGGGTTGCCCCTAGAGGAGTGTTAAAAAACACCCCCATTCCAGCCGCCATTCCACAGAGGGTGAGGATGCGCCCCACAGCTGCTGACACCTGTAAGCGAGTTGCTAACCAACTGCCAAGACCCCCATTAATATCAATGATTGGACTTTCAGGCCCAGCACTACTGCCAAACAGTAAGGAGAGCCATGAGGCTAAGGCCATCCCCGGAATGTAGCGATAGCTGAGCTTGCCATCCCGATGTAACTCAGCAACAGCATCGGTGAGACCCCCCGTGGCTCCGAAAAATTTGACAGACAACCCCACCAAGAGGCCGCCCGTGGCAGTAATCAGGGGAATGTAGGGGTAGAGATGCTCCCAGGTTCTAATGCTGACTAGGTTTGGTGCGGTGTCCCATAGGAGGGCAAACCCCCCTGTCAGAACCTGATAAAAGGCGGTGGAGACTAGGCCACCAAGGATCCCCACCAGTAGTGCATAGAGCAGCAGGCGTGCATAGGAGAAGGAGGTTCTTGCCATAAAAATTCACGGTTAGCGTCGTCGCCACCACAGGAACACCGCTAGGCCAAACCCCAGCAGCGGTAATAACAAGACAGCACTAATTTCGATCCAGCGGCTGGTAGCCACGTTGAGTTGCAGGCGACGATTGGTGGTTTGCCGGGGGCGCAAAGACAGTGCCTGCTGGTCGCGATCGCCCAACCAAAGCACGGAATTAACGAATAGGTCGCTGTTAATCCCTTGGTAGGCAATCACGCCATCGGTGGCAAATTCGGAATCCCCAAAGACAACCAAACGTGCCTGTTTGGCTGGCTCTTCACTGAGGGTGCGAGTAATGGCCACGGCCAACGGCAGCGGTCCGAGGGTATCCACCCCTTCTGTAAATTCGAGATTTCCAGACTGCCAGTCGGTTTCCGCCCAGGTTTGCGAGCCGGAGAGGGCAAGCTCAACAATATCGTCATCCTTGACTGGCTCAATGCGAATGGCCTGAGCCCGAGGAAAGACGCTAGGGCCTTGGGCAAATCGTTGGGTAATCGGGTGATTGCCATAGGTGGTAACAATAATCGTGTCAGGCCCTAGGCCGACCTGCTGACCAACTCCAGAGCCATCAATAACCCAGCGGTTATCGAGGGTTAGCCCCCAGTCCTTAAGCAGGTCTGCCAGTCCCACATTGATATCTACATCCAGCATCAGCAGCAGGCTGCCGCCGCGATTCAAATAGTTCTTGAGCAGGTCTTCCTCAAGGCGCAAAAAGGGCTGCCGTGGGCCTGCCACCACAATTACGTTGGCATCCTCAGGAACCTTGCCTTTTTCCAAAAGATTGAGGGGTAGAAGTTCAACATCCCGCTGCTCAAGGAGCTTAGCGACTTCTGATAGACTGGCGGAGCCACCCGTGAGGGGGAGTTCATTGTGCCCGGTTGTAAAGTAGGCGGTAACGGTGCGATCGCTCGTGACGCGAATCAGTGCCGGAGTGAGGTTACTTTCGGAGAGGTCTTCGTCAATGCGCTGGGTTTTTGTGCCAGCTTTAACAATCACCTGCCCCACCTGAGTGACGTTGTACTCGCGCGCAAGGCTGGGTTGAGCTTGGGGGTCAACGAATTCAAAGGAAAACTGGTTGTTGGCGTGGCGACGGTATTGCTCTAGCAAGAGGCGATCGCGACTGGCGGCATTGGTATCAAAAACCAAGACCTGTACGGGCTCTTTGAGGTTTTGCAAGACATCGCGGGTTTCAACCGCAAGGGTAAAGGATTGGTTTTCAGTGAGATCAATGTCAACACTATAGCGATTACCGAGAACATTCACGACCCCCAACAGGGCGATGACGGCCACCACGGTGAGGATGGCGTTGGTACTCATCTGGGTAGAGCGCCGTCCCCAAAACCCTCCTGAGACACGGCTTTGCAAAATGAGCCACAACAGTAGTGCGCCCGCCCCTACACTTAATAGGGTGAGGGGCACCCAGTCCCAGCGATCGCTGACGATTCCCGCTGTTGCTCCCGCGATAAGACATAGGGGTGCCACCCACAGAAGGGCAGTGGACACTGCTGCTGAGGAACCAAGGGCAAAGCGCTTCATAAGATTGACCCCCTAATTCCGTTGGTAGCGAAATGCATCAATGGACTGTGCCGTTAGGAAGATCCCTAAAAAGATATAGCTGCCAAAGACTACTAGGCTGCTGGTGCGAAAAACCCCGCGGGTTAGGGTTGAGAAATGTTCGATGGGGGAGAGGTAGGTAAGCACCTCACTGAGGGTGCCGCCGGTATTCTTCGCCAAAATATCTAGAGTCCAGAGGATCAGTAACACAGCAAAGCCAAGAATAGCGGCCAAAATGGTGCTGTCGGTGAGGGAGGATAAAAACATTCCCAAGGCTAAAATGGCCGCTGCCAACAGGAGCAAGCCACCATTCCCGGCAAAAATTAGCCACGGCGAGAGGGGGGGAGTACTACTTTGCAGGGTCACAAACTGATAGACCACAAGGGGAAGCAACAGGGTGGCATAAAAGGTCAATACCGCCAAGAGCTTGCCCGTGGCTACACTCCAGTTGGTAATGGGGGACGTAGCCAATAGCTCAAGGGTGCCGCGCTTACGCTCTTCGGTGTAAAGTCCCATCGAGAGCATCGGCAAAATCACTTGGGAAATGGAGCCAAGTAGCCCTAAAAAACTTTCTAGAATTAATTTTGGTACATCCACTGCTTGGGAGGGTGAGCCAAATTGTTGTTGCAGTAAGTCCTGCTGCGCCACTTGGTCAATGATGGTAGTCATTACCACAATGAAAAAGAGGCCGCTGAGCAGCCAGAAGACTCCAGCAATCACATAGTAAAAGGGAGCGGTGAAGTAGCTTTGCAACTCACGGCGATAGATGGCCAAAATGTTGGCGATGATCATACGGCCACGGTGGAGTAAGTGGCTAGGCATCGGCATCCTCCACAATGGGTTGCTCAGTTGGGGTAAGGGCTGCGGCAGCAGGAGTAATATCGTCGGTCGTGAGTTTGAGGAATACGTCTTCAAGGTTGGCGTGGGAGCGGCGCATCTCGTAGAGTTGAATACCATTTTGGACGAGGAGGGTGGCCAAATCGGCTCCAATTTCCTCAGGACTGCTGATGTGGAGTTGCTGCCGCGGCTGGTCTGGAGTGCCAAGCCAGTTGACGTTTTGCAGCTGGGGCATCTGAGTTAGCAGGGTTTGGATGTGCTGGCGATCGCCCACGAGTTCGAGATCGTAGGTGTAGCTGCTGCTGAGCTGCTGCATTAACTCATCCAGTTTGCCGATGCCGGCTACCTCGCCTTTGTTGATAATGACGGCGCGATCGCAGGTCATACTCACCTCTGCCAAAATATGGGTCGAGAGAATGACCGTATGCTGTCCGGCAAGGGTTTGGATAAGATGGCGCACTTCAATAATTTGTCGGGGATCGAGTCCTACGGTGGGTTCATCCAGAATAATGGCCGGAGGATCGTGAACAATGGCTTGGGCAATCCCTACCCGCTGCCGATATCCTTTTGAGAGCTTGCGAATAATCGTATGTTGGCAATCAAGAAGGCCACAGCTTTTGAGGGCGAAGTTGACCCGCTGGGGGCGATCGCCGGCACTGACCCCCTTAATACGAGCGACAAAATGCAAATATCCGGCAACCGTCATTTCGGTGTAAAGGGGCGGATGTTCCGGCAGATAGCCAATGCGCTGCCGCACGGCCATCGGGTCAGTGTGAACCTCATGCCCAGCAATGGCTGCAGTGCCACTGGTTGCGGGCAAATACCCTGCCAAAATGCGCATCGTCGTGGTTTTACCAGCACCGTTGGGGCCGAGAAGTCCCAAAATTTCCCCCGTGGCTGCCGTAAAGCTGACATCGCGCAAGGCAACCGTTGTTCCGTACACTTTGGTCAGGTGCTCAACCTGAATCATGGCGTCGCCTCAACTAACCGTGTTCGTCGCTACGGGAAGCACTGGAACACGATCATACCGCCTTTTTTGATGAACTACCCCGCTGGTCGGGTTTCAATCGGCAGGGGGCAGCGGATCACTACTTTGCATACTTTGCAATTGTAGGGCGGTGCGCGCCACTTCGAGGAGCTGTAGCTCTGGTGGATAGTGGGTTTGCTTCCTCAGGAGTTGTAGTTCCTGTTTGCTGAGCTGCCAGCCCAGCTGACTGGCCAGTGCCGCCATCACATCGGCACGATCAATCACTCCCGCCACCGCTGCTGCTGGGGAGAGCACCGTTAAAAATTGCTGCTCTTTCTCTTCAAGGGTACAGACTACGGTGGCCAAGGAGTCAGATTCCCGCACGGTGGCGATCGCTGCCAAGGGTACGGCTAATTGTTCGATGGGGGTTTGCTCCCACATACTGCGCTCAATGTGGTTCAGGGCTTGGGGAGCCAACAGCCCACGGTAGCGGCCATCAGTGGCCACAAAATAGGCGGTCGGTTGGCGATCCGCTAACAGGAGGTAGCGATCGGCAAATTCCCGCAGGGACAGGGTGCCATCCACAACCCGATAGTCCCGAGACATGGCCGCCGCCGCCGTTAGCTTCAGCAAGCCTTCTTGGAGGCGACTGAGACGATGGTAAATCGTAGCATTTTGCAGCGCAAACCACCCCAATAGACCAATCCACAAACCGTTGCCACTGCCTAAGAGCMCCCCCGCCAGCCCCAGACTCATGGCGAGCCAGCCCAGCACCTGACCGGAGCGCGCCGCCCAGCGAATCCCCTGAAAGCGGCTGCCGGTGAGTTTCCAAACCCCCGCCTTGAGAATTTGCCCCCCATCAAGGGGGAGCCCGGGCAAGAGGTTAAACAGCGCCAACACAAAATTAATTCTGGCAAGGTACAGCAGTAGTTCCTGAAGGGGACTCCCCGCAGGCAATGGCACTGCTGCGAGCCGCAGCACCACGAACAGCCCAAAACTCACCAGTGGGCCAGCGATCGCCACCTGAAATGCTTGGGCAGGCGTTGCCGATTCTCGCTCAATCGCAGCCATCCCCCCAAACAAAAAGAGGGTAATTGAACGAACAGTAATGCCTTGCGAGCGAGCCGCCAAACTGTGCCCCAACTCGTGTAGCAGCACCGAGCCAAACAATAGCAGTGAAATGAGGAACCCCATACCCCACGCCAAGGCTCCCCACTCAGGGTAGGTGGCCTGCCAGTCACTTCCATTGAGAAACGCAAATAAAAGGATGACAATAAACCACGAGCGATCAATGCGCAGTGGAATTCCGAAGACGTTGCCAACTTGCCAGCTTTGTCCCATGCTGAGTAACCTGCTTAGGGATTCGGACGTTGAATCGCGAGCACTGAGCAGTGGGCATTGTGCAAAACGTAGTTACTGACGCTCCCCAAGAAGAACTCACTCAGCCCTTTGAGTCCCCGTCGTCCCACAACAATGAGATCGCTTTGCCAGTCTTTAGCCAAATCACAAATGGCGCGGCCAGCATCCCCCAAGGCTTGCGTGAATTCAGTGGCAACCCCTTTGTCTGTGGCCACTTGGGTCAAATGCCGCAGCATATCTAACCCTTTTTGCTCAAAGCTCTCCCACTGTTCGGCGTAGGCACGCATCACTTCCTCATGCAGCCCCACATAAACCCCCGACGCCAGCGGCGTTGTGAAAATTGGATCCGGATAGGACTCGCTGGTGGGGGACAAAACATGAATGAGCATCATTTGGGCTTGATAGTGTAAAGCCAAATCTAAAGCCGTTTGAAAGACTGATTCTCCTAATTCAGTGTCGTCCACCGCAACCAAAATTTTTTTGTACATGATGGATCACGCTCCTTTGGCGTTAGCGATCGCCCCCTACCTCTAGCTTAGTTGATGTTAGGGGGGGATTCTATGGCCAACAGCGATGGGCTTTTGTGGATATTATTTGCAAGACGTTACAACCTGTTAAGCTAACATCGGCGATTAACCATTCAGAACTTAGTGGATGAAACTGATGTAAGGGAGCCAAAATCGGTATAATCGCTGTTGAGATTTCAGGGGCGAATCGTTATGCAAGTTTATGTCTTGCTCTACAATCCCGGTACCGCAAATGAGGGTATTCATTCGCTGCAACTGGGCGATCGCAACCTAATTCTCATGTTTGAGTGCGCCGATGATGCTGAGCGCTATGGGTTGCTCTTAGAAGCACAGGATTTTCAACGTCCCAGTGTGGTTGGAATTGATGCCAAGGAAGTGGAAGAGTTTTGTCAAGCCTCAGGTTACGAATGCCATTTAGTGCCTAGGGGGTTTGTGCCAACGAACGATGCTGAGCGGTTATTCTTGACTCCACCGGAGCGCAATGTGGCTGAAACCGACTGGGAGGTTGAAAACCGAGTACCGCCCGCCGCGGAGAGTGAATTTTCGGAAAAAGAGCTAAACCGTCTGCGTCAACAACTTGAAAAGTTACTGTAGGTGGCCATGCCGCAGGTCTCCGCCTGTTTGATCGTCAAAAATGAAGCCACAAATCTTCAGCGGTGCTTGGCGAGTGTGCAGCCTGTTGTGGATGAAATCGTGGTGGTGGATACCGGCTCAACGGATGATACGGTGGCGATCGCCCGTCAGTTTACAGAGAAGCTCTACACCCTACCGTGGCGCGATGATTTTGCAGCGGCGCGTAACTATTCCCTAGACCAAGCCAGCGGTGAGTGGATTCTGGTACTGGATGCCGACGAAGTCCTTGTGTGCCTCAGTGATACCTCCTTGAGGGAGCAGTTAGCCGCAGCGCCCAGCGTACAGGCGTACCAACTGTTGCGCCGTGAAGTTGGCACAGGGGAGCAGTTTTCAGATTTTGCCATTGTGCGCCTCTTTCGCAACCTGCCCACCCTCCGCTATCAGGGGCGTTTTCATGAGCAATTGGTCTCTTCAGGATCTGCCCCCATCACTATCGGAACCCTCACAACTTTCAGAATTGATCACTACGGCTATCAGCCGGCTCAGATTCAGGCAAAGATGCGCGATCGCAATATCCCCATTTTGGAGCGCATCCGTGCCAGCGAAGGGCTGAGCCTGAGCCTACTGTTTGCCTTGGCGGACATGTACAACGCCGTCAATAACCCTAGTGCTGCGGAAGATTGCTTTAATGAACTCTTTGAGCGCCTATTTCCCCACCTCCTGAGTGGCCAACTCCCGCCAGAGGTGCCCGGCTCCCTGCCAGAAATTCTCCATCAACTGGGGCGACGCTTACTGGCGGCGGAAGAACACGAGGCGCTGCAATTGCTCTGTCAGCAAAGCCTGATCTGGTTCCCTACCTATCCTCCCCTCAACCACTTAGCAGGGTGCTGGCTAATGGCCTTAGGCTTTCCCCTTGGTGCCACTGCCTATTTTGAGTACTGCCTCGAGATGGGGCGCACCAATCGCTATAGCAAGCAGATGCCTTTTCCCTTGGACTACGTGGGCGAACGTGCTGCCCAGCAGTTGGCGCTGGCTTACCAAGCCTTGCAGGAGACTGAGCGCTCACGATACTACACTGAGCTAGCCCAAAGCCTGAAGAGTTGAGCCTCTAGGTTGCCACCCAGGCGATCGCCACCCCCAGCGCAGAGCCAGCAATCACTTGAATGGGGGTATGGCCAAGAAGTTCCTTGAGTCGGGCTTCTGCTAATTCGTGCCCTTCTTGGAAAAATTCTTCGACAATCTGGTTGAGGATGCGCGCTTGCTTGCCGGCGGCTTGGCGCACACCGGCTGCATCGTACATCACAATAAAGGCAAAGACCAGGGCAATGGCAAATTCAACACTACTCCAGCCTCGCTGCAACCCTACGCTCGTGGCTAAGGCCGTCACTAAGGCAGAGTGAGAACTGGGCATGCCGCCAGTTTCCACCAACACCCGGAAGTTCAGCTTACGATGCTTGGCAATATCCAACAGCAGCTTGAGGGTTTGGGCGATCGCACTAGCCGCCAAGGCCACCCAGAGAACATGGTTAGACAACAGCTCGCGGAGAGTATCCATCATCGTTGCGGACAAAGGTCTGCGCCCATCCTACCGTGTTGTGCCTCTATGAACTACCCCACCCTACGGATTGGGTGTTCTGTGACACCCGTTAATGGCTACGGGCAGTAATATAGTCGGCGATCGCCTGCAAGGGCACCGCAGCCTCACCGTAAAGTGCCAACTCTGCCTTCGCCTCCGCCACCAAGCGCTCAGCTTCTTGGCGGGATTTGTCTAGCCCCCATAGCCGAGGATAGGTCATTTTCTGCGCCGTCACATCCTTGCCAGCGGTTTTACCCAGCACATCCCGGGTCGAGGTAATGTCGAGAATATCGTCAATGATTTGAAAGGCCAGACCAATGTTGGCGGCATAGCGAGACAGCCGCTTGAGCGTTGCTTCATCCGCCCCAGTCAAGAGTGCGCCTGAGAGCACCGCAGCCTCTAGCAGTGCCCCCGTTTTATGGGAGTGGATAAAGTGCAGGGTCTCAACACCAATATTTGTTTTCCCTTCACACTCTAGATCGACAACTTGCCCACCCACTAACCCCGTCGCTGCCACCGCGTGACCCAAGCGGGCAACAATTTTTAGCAAATATTCCGCAGGCACATTTTTGGTCTGCTCAACCACATACTCAAAGGCGTAAGCAAGCAGCCCATCCCCAGCCAAAATCGCAATGTCTTCGCCGTACACCTTATGGTTCGTGAGTTTGCCCCGCCGATAGTCATCATTGTCCATTGCTGGCAGATCATCATGGATGAGGGACATGGTGTGAATCATCTCCAAGGCACAGGCCGTGGGCATGGCCATGGCGATCGTCCCCCCCAGTAACTCACAGGTTGCCAAGCAGAGGATGGGGCGCAAGCGCTTGCCACCCGCCATGAGGGAATAGCGCATGGCATTGTATATTTTTTCGGGGTACGTCACAGGCAGGGAAGACTCCAACGCCGCTTCCACTAGGGCTTGCCGTTCTTTCAGGTAGGCCTTAAGGTCAAAGTTGCTAGCAGCGTTGCGAACGTGGGGGGGGTCGGCGGAAATCATTGGGGTCTCCTCATCGTGCAGGCTGGTCTGTAGGGGACAACTGGAGTAACTGCGCTGGCTGATTGTGCCGGCGACAATAGCTCCATACTGTATTGTGCAACAACATGGCCACGGTCATCGGACCAACCCCGCCGGGAACAGGGGTAATGTAACTAGCCACTTGACAGGCAGCATCATAGTCCACATCGCCCCACAGGCTAAATTTACCATCTGGGCGTTGAATACGATTAATGCCAACATCAATAACAATGGCACCGTGGCGAATCATGTCTGCGGTAATGCAGCGGGGACGACCGATCGCCGTCACTAAAATTTCGGCACTGCGAGTTACCTCAGCTAGGTTACGGGTGCGCGAGTGGGCGATCGCCACTGTTGCATCGGCATTTAAGAGCATTAGGGCAAGAGGCTTGCCCACCAAAATACTGCGCCCCACCACCACCGCTTGCCGACCCGCCACCTCAATCCCGTAGGCCGCTAGCAATTGCATCACCCCAGCAGGGGTACAACTGCGCAACCCCGGCTCATCGCGCACAAGACGACCTAAATTGTCAGGGTGGAGGCCATCGACATCCTTATCGGGGTGAATGGCGTAGAGCAGAGGGCGCGCATCCAAGTGAGGCGGCAGCGGCAATTGTAGCAAAATACCATCTACCCGCTCATCATGGTTGAGATCGGTGATCTTAGCCAAGAGGTCAGCTTCGGATGTCCGGGCGGGCAAGTGAGCACCAAAGGAGCGAATCCCAACCCGTTCACAGGCCTGCTCCTTGGCGCGAACGTAAACAGCACTAGCGGGGTCATCGCCAACCCTGAGAACCGCTAACCCCGGTGCCCGCCCCAACTGTGGCTTTAGGGTTTGTACGTGTGCCGCCAGCTTCGCCTCAATAGACTGGGCTAAGGTTTTACCGTTGAGGCAGGTGGGGATATGCTCAGCCAAGGTGAATCCCATCCAAAGAATGACATCAAAGTGCAGCGATCAGCTCAGCAGTGGTACGGCACCGTAACCAGACCACGGACATCACCGTAGTTTACACTACCAACTGTTGCCCTTTCTAGCCTTGGGGCTGTGCCGTTCGTGTCCAATACCGTAGGTGCTGGCAGGCGTTGGTTTGCCAATGCTTGACAATGTAAGTAAGTATGACCCAACAGAAGGGAGGACATCCCCAATGCAAGCAACAACCACGACAGTTCGTTTGGCTCCGACCTTTGCTGTACCGGTGGGCGTACTGCTGCTGAGTGTGCCCCTTTGGTACCTGAAGTGGTGGTTAGGGTTGCCGGTATCGCTGTTCAGTCTGTTTTTGGCCGTGCAAGCGGCTACCCTACGGCTGGACTTTACAGCGACAGCCCTTGAAGTGTATCGCGGCAGCCAGCAAATTCGGCAGTTTCCCTACCAGCAGTGGCAGCACTGGGAGGTTTTTTGGCCACGGCTGCCCATCCTGTTTTATTTCCGTGAGGTCAAGAGTATCCACTTCTTGCCGATTCTGTTTGATGCCAAAACTTTAGTACAATGCCTGCAAGAACGCTGCCCACGTACGGCCTTTATTCCCCCTGCTCGCAATGACTGATGAACCCACCTTGACCCCAGACCTAACTGAGTCCGCTGCTGAGGCACAGGAGGCGGAACTGGCTACGCTTGCGGCACGGCGGGATGCACTCAAAGAGGAAATTCAAGCGCTTGAAGCAGCATTCCATCGTCTTGCTCACCGTTGTTGCCAGGATCTTGAAGAGAAGCAACAAGCCCTGCAACTCACTATCGAACAGTTGGAGCGACGCAAGGAGCGTATTGAGCAGGAACTGCGCCAAAATTTTGTTGGTGCATCTCAGGAAATGGCTATCCGGGTGCAAGGGTTTAAGGAGTTCCTCGTGAACAGTATGCAGGATTTAGCTGCAACGGTGGAGGAACTACAACTGCTGCCAGCCCCTGCCCCAGCAGCAGAGCATGAAACACCGCCCGCTGCAACTTCCCCCCCGAAATTGGTGTTGGATGAGGGGTTTCAGGAGGAAACTAGCCGCATTAAGCACCTCCTAGAGCAGTACCAAACGAACCCCAATTACTATGGCCCGCCTTGGCAGCTACGGCGCACCTTTGAGCCGTTACACGCGCAGCGAGTGGAAAGTTGGTTTTTTGATTTAGGGGGACGGGGTGCCCTGCGATCGCTCCCAAGTCGGCTGCAAAATATCCTTGTGGCCTCGGCAATTATCTCGATTTTGCGGGATTTTTACGGTGACATGCTGCGGGTGCTGGTCTTGGCAGACTCTCCCGAGCGTTTGGGAGACTGGCGGCGGGGGCTGCAAGACTGTTTAGGCATCAATCGCCAGGACTTTGGCCCTGAGCGGGGGGTGGCGCTATTTGAGTCTGCGGATGCATTGGCCTTCCGCGCCGATCGCCTTGAACAGGAGGACTATCTCCCCCTGATTTTAATTGACGACTCCCAAGAGAAGGTGAGTTTATCGCTGCTTCAGTATCCACTCCTGTTGGGGTTTGCTCCCGAACCCCAGTTGCGTCGCACGAATGAGTTGTTTGAATAGGAGGCACAGGTGAGCACCGCAGTCATCCTTGGGGTTATGGTGCTGACAAGCTATCTACTCGGCTCAATTCCGACGGGCTATTGGGTGGCCAAGCACCTACGCGGTATTGACATTCGCGATCATGGCTCTGGCTCCACAGGCGCCACCAATGTCCTGCGGGTGGTGGGCAAAGGCGCGGGGCTGTTCACCTTTGTTGTTGATGTGCTCAAGGGAACGGTTGCCGTTGTTGCGGCTCGCTGGAGCCTCGCTCAACCCTGGAGTACGGTGCCGCCAGCGTGGGGAGACTACTGCCTGTTGGCGATCGCCCTAGTGGCGGTGGTGGGGCACAGTAAACCTATTTGGCTGGGATGGCGGGGCGGCAAATCCGTTGCCACCAGCTTGGGGGTGCTCTTGGCGCTGAACTGGCCGACAGGATTGGTCACCTTTGGTGTCTTCCTTGTGGTACTTGCCCTGAGTCGCATTGTCTCTCTTGGCTCGATTCTAGCGGCGCTGTCTCTACCCCTTTGGTTTTGGTGGTTTACAGGATCGCTGCCCTTTGTTGGTTTTAGTATTTTAGCTAGTGCCTTTGTTATTTGGCGGCACCAGAGTAATATCCAGCGCCTCATTGCCGGTACCGAGCCACGCCTAGGAGGCCGGAGTGGAAATTCAGCGGCTGACCTTAACTAATTTCAAAACCCATCGCGATCGCACTGTTAACTTTTGCCGCGGGGTGAATGTTATCTGTGGCGAAAATGGGGCGGGCAAAACAAGCCTTTTAGAAGCCATTGCTTGGGTTCTATTTGATGCCACCTCCGGTTATGGGTCTGGCTTTAACAAAGCAATTATTCGCAAGGGCGCAACCCATGCTGAGGCAACGGTTCAGTTTATTTCGGCGGCGGATGGTCGCTCCTACGTGGTTAAACGCAGTACCCGTAGCGGCTATAGCATTTTTGACCCCCAGTTACAGGCGCTGGTGTTGTCGCGGCGGGACGAGGTACAGCAATGGCTCAAGGAACATTTGGGGATCAACAGTGCCTTGCCCCTTAAAGACCTCTTTGAGCAGGTGATCGGCATTCCCCAAGGGATGATGACCGCCGACTTTTTCGGTACAGCCGCTCAGCGCCGCGCAATTTTTGAGCCTATCTTGCAGGTGGATGACTATCGCCGCGCCTACGATGCCGCCTTGGCGCTAGAAAAACACTCCGAAACCCGCCTGCAGCACCTCCGGGAAACTATTGCCCGCCATGAGCAGGCGCTAGCCAGCCGCGACGACTATACCACCAAGGCGCAAGCTCTAGCCGCAGAATTGGCGCAGGACTACCAACAGCGCGATCGCCTCGCTCAGGTGTGTCACGCCTTGGCCCAGGAACGGGCGCAGCTTGAGGCAGAAGTGGCAGCTCTTGAGCACTTAGCGCAGCAACAGCAGCGGCTGCAACACCAACTTGAACAGCAGGAGCAGCTTTGCCGCGATCGCCACCAACAGCTAGCCGCCGCGCAATTGAGTCAAGCGCGCTGCCAAGACTCTCAGGCAACCTACGATCGCTATTGCGAACTGCAACAAACACTGCGGAGCCTCGAGCGGCAGTTAAAGGAGCAGGGTACCCTTGAGCAGCAGATTGCTGAGCGCGAGCAGCGACAGCAGCGAGCCGCAACCAAACTGGCACGCCTTGAAGCCCAACGCCAAGCGATCGCTACGATTGAGTCCCAACTGGCTGCCCTTGCCCCCCAGATTGCGGCGGCGGATGCCCTTGAGCAGGAATTAGCCCTAGTCCACGCCCAACTGCGAGCGGCGGAGCAGGCAGCTCAAGAGGCCACCCATCTTGAGGAGCAAATTCAACGCGCCCAACTCCGCCTTGTTGAACTGGAGCAGCAATTGGCTGCCCTTGATGCTCAACGCCCCCTTGCTGCCACCCTAAACCAGAAACAGCAGGAGCGCGATCGCCTCGCAGCCCAGATAAGCCACCTCAGCGCCGCCCAAGCCTTTGCCGCCACCCTTGCCCCCATCGTTGCAAGCGCCACAACCCAAGCCGCCGCCATCGCTCCTCTAACTCGCCAAGCCATGCACGAACTGACCGCCGCCCAAGACTTTGCCTTGCTCACCCCAGCTGTGACCTTAGGCCTGCAAGCGCTGCAACACCTGCAAGCCAACCATCAGCAGTTGCTCAACGACCTTGAAGCACTCCTCAAGCGCCTTGATCCCTCTGAGCAAGACCTGCTGACCCCTCTCCTCGCGCAACTCGACGCGGACATTGCTGCCGCTGCCGCTGCCGAACGCTCACTCCTGCAATGGCACCCCCTTGCCGCTGAAAAAGCGCGATTACACGAACACCTGAGTGCCCTTGGCGATCGCCAACGGCAGTTGATCCCCCGCTACAGCCAACTCGCCCAGTTGCAGCGTCAGCACGCCAAGCTGAGCACAGAGCTAGAGGCACTGGGGCAACCCCGCGCCCAACAACAGGTTCTCCTAGAGCAACAGCAGTCAGCACCGGACATTGAAACAGCAGTCCAAGAGCTAGTACAACACCAAGCGCAATTGAACAGCGAGCTTGCGCCCCTATACCGTCAACGCCAGTACTATCAAGCCTTAGAGCAGAAGCGCCAAGCCCTCACAGAGGAATTGGCGACCCTAGAGCACGCCTACCAAACCTATCTCCAGCACCAACACCAAGCTAGCCAAGTGGCCGCCTACCAAGCGGCGCTTGCAGAGGCACAAGCCACCTATGCCGCCCTCCAAAACACCTGTGTCACCCTAGCGCAGGACTACCAGACCCAAGCCCAGCGCATAGATGTGGATCGCTTAAGGGAGGTCACAGCTCGCCATGAGCAACTCAGCCGCGAGTATCAAACCCTCCTAGGGGCAATTCCCGAAAAGGAGAGACAATATCAGCATTATGCAGACGCCCTCCAGCATCTTGAGGCGGTGGCGCAACAGCTTGCCCGTAGCCGCCAAACCCTCGCTGAGTACCAACAGCGACACCATTTTATCGTGACGGCGCGGGAAATTTACCGAACCAGTGGCCCCCGCGTTAGCGAGGCGTACCTGCACAGCATTTCGCACGAAGCCGACCGTCTCTTTCGCGAGTTACTCAACCGTCCTGACGTTGCCCTTCGGTGGCTGTCGGACTACGACATTCACGTGAACGAGGGCGGGCACTGGCGTAGTTTTAGGAGCCTTTCTGGGGGTGAGCAGATGTGCGCTGCCCTTGCGGTACGCCTTGCCCTGCTGCGAATTTTAGCCGCCACAGACGTGGCCTTCTTTGATGAACCCACGACCAATATGGATCACGAGCGCCGTCAGCAGCTAGCAGAAAACCTAGCTAATCTGAGAAGTTTTAGACAGCTATTTGTCATTAGCCATGATGAAACCTTTGCTGCCCTGACCGAACATATTATCCATCTGGAGCGACAAGCTCCCTAAGCGTAAGCCGTATGCAGCGCCCACCAAATCAACACAGCAATAAAGCCAAGAATCAGTACCGCTGAAGCTGCGATCATCACAGGGCTATCTGCCCCTTCAAACTTCATAATGCCGCGATTAAAATCTGTGGCCATAGGAAGACACTCCAAGCACGGTTTAATCTACATCAATTCTAGGCAGCTTTTGGGGTCTTCAGTGGTAGCAGGGGTGACTTGTTACGATTCGTTATGCGTGGCTGTGTTAACACAGAATCTGTGCCAAATCTGGCCAAGTCTTATCTAGCCAAACCTTAAGATTTGACAATTCTTGACATGTTTGTGATCAGCATCACAGCAGTTCTCCGTCAGATCACGCAAAGGTAAAAGTAGATTGACAGCCTAGGCCACTTTTGCAAGCGTCATCAATATTTGCAGCGGTGCGTGACTGAGCGCCTCAGAACGCTCAGGATGACCTCTTCTCATCATCCTGCCATTGGCCGTGGTTGTTTATGGACTCACGGGGGATAGATTAAAATGAACAGCTTGGCACAAGAGCGTCATGTTTTGATTTTGAATATGGTGGGTGGGCGACGCGCGATCGCCCTTGAGGCGGCTGCTTACTCCTTAGGGCGCGACGAAAGCAACGCGATTGTCTTAGACTTTGAGACCGTATCACGACAGCACGCGATTCTGTTGCGGGTGCCTGTGCCGGGTACCACGAACTATCGTTACCGCTTGGTGGATGGCAATGCCAATGGCAAGCCCAGCACGAACGGTACGTTTGTCAATGGCAAACGGATTTCCAGCCATGAACTTCACCATGGGGACGTGATTCTCTTTGGCCGCAAAGCCAAGGCTTCTTACATGATGGTGTCAATGGCGGAGACGGAGTTTAGCCAATACCTCCAGTCCATCGCCTTTCAAAGTATTAAGTCGGATTTGCGCGGTGCCAAGGAAACGTTGGTGGGAATGGAGTTCAGTGGGGAGTTGCGCCGTCCACCCAGCCGTGAATTGGTGGGGGCGGCCAAAACGGCTCTCAGTATTGAAACGGAACCGGTCAAGCCCGCTGCCAAGGATACCTTGGCCAGTGAGGGTGGTGACACCTCTTCCCAAGCGAATAAAGCCACGGTGCACGAACCCCAGTCCCATCATGGGCTGAGGTGGATGATTGGCCTAGGGGCGATCGCCACCGTGGTCGCAGCTATTTTTGTGGGAGCCTACCTGCGCTCACCCGCACCTCAGCAACCTGCTCCAACCCAATCCCCGTCGGTTGCACAGCCATAATCAAGGGTGATTCAGGCTGAGTGACCCTAATCGGTCTGAATACGACCATCTTCAATTTTGGTAATGCGATCGGCAATGGGGATGATTCGCGGATCGTGGGTGACAATCATTACCGTACATCCCTTTTGCTTTGCTAGCTTGTAGAGAATTTTAATGACTTGCTGGCCACTTTGGGAGTCAAGAGACGCAGTCGGTTCATCGGCAAAAATAATTTTTGGATCGCCGGCCAGTGCCCGGGCGATCGCAACTCGCTGCTTTTGCCCGCCTGAGAGGTTTTGCGGTAAGAAGTTGAGGCGATCGCCTAAGCCCACTTCGTCTAAAAGCTTGGCAGCACGCACCTTCGCATCCTTCGTGGCAACCCCCTTCAGGTTGAAGGCAATCTCTACATTTTCTAAAGCGGTTAAGGCTGGAAAAAGATTAAAACTCTGGAAGACAAACCCAATGTTGTTGAGGCGAAACCTCGCTAATTCGTTCTTTTTCATCTGGGTAATGTCTTGCCCTAGAACAAATACTTTGCCGCTAGTGGGGGTCAAAATTCCGGCTAAAATCGAGAGCAGCGTTGTTTTACCGGAGCCGGAAGGCCCCATCAGCAAATGGATATGGCCTGTCTGAATACTGAGATTAATGCCGTGTAACACTGGGGTCAATTGATGCCCCGACTGGTACACCATCGTTAAATCAGTCGTGGCGATCGCCAACGAAGGCACAGAGGAGGTCACAAGTGTAATCTCAGCACATCTCAAAACAGCAGTAGATTATCCACTGACCGCCGCAGTAGCAAAGCGAATTTTCAAGTAGTCTGCCTCCATTTTGGCGCCAACTGGCTGCATGGCGGCTAATCCCTGCGGTAGCACCATATTACGCCGATGGTTACCAATGCGAATACTTAACTCGTCAGCAGTTTTATTCAGTTCGATTTTTTCCTTAGGGATCCCGGGTAAATAGAGTTCGAGGCTGTACTGGCCATCACTGGGCACCACCCGAATTGTTTGCTCTTGGTAATAGACTTGGGCAGGGTCTTCATCGGCGTAGAGCGTTTCCTTAAGACGCTTCAGGGCAGCCAGACCACAGAGTTCCTCGGCAAACAGGGGCACTTCTTTGACCGGTAGGGGTCGGAAATTGTCGTGAATTTCTTGGCGGTACTGCTGCTGCGTCTCTTTCCAGCGGCTAAAAAAGGGATCGCTGACTGTTTCTGGTAAGATGCGGTTAGCGACCACCAAATCTGTGGCCACATTGTACAAGCTCAAGTAAGCATGAGCGCGTAGGGACTCCTTAAGAACCATTTTTTCAGGATTTGTGACCAGCCGTACCGAGGTTTGGGTGTTGTCGGTGAGGACTTTTTCGAGGGCTTCAATTTGTTCATAGAACTCGTAAGGTGCATCCATCACCGCCTGATCCGGTAGCGAAAAGCCCACCAAGGGCTTGAAAATTGGCTCCACAATGGGGCGCAAGGCCACCGACATCCGCTGCAAGGGTTTATAAAAGCGGCGCATATACCAGCCGCTCACCTCAGGCAAACTCAACAGCCGCAGTGCCGTTCCCGTGGGTGCCGAATCAATAATCAGGACATCGTACTGACCCTCGTCATAGTGCCGCTTCATCCGTACGAGGGCAAAAATTTCATCCATCCCCGGCAAGATGGCGAGTTCTTCGGCCTGTATCCCCTCTAGCCCCCGTGCCTGCAACACTTGGGTAATGTAGCGCTTCACCGCTCCCCAGTTATCCTCCAGCTCCATCAAGGCATCTAACTCTGCTCCCCAGAGGTTCTCGGCCACAGGAGCAGGCACATGCCCCAACTCTAGGTCAAAGCTATCGGCTAGGGAGTGAGCCGGATCCGTACTGAGAACAAGGGTTTTGTACCCCAACTCAGCACAGCGTAACCCCGTCGCTGCTGCGACTGAGGTCTTACCAACGCCACCTTTACCCGTCATTAAAATTACGCGCATGAAAAGGCTCTCACCGTGACATACTCCCGAACTCATGCTAGCGCATAGAGAGCGGGGCTTCTCGGCGGTTTGTAGCTAATGGCGCTGTGGACAGGACTGTTGAGGGTTGCCTGCCTGCAGTAAGATCAGCATCGTGCTGCCGTAGGTTTTCAGTCGGTGCTGCTGCCAGCCAATCTGGGCGATCGCCCCCAAATCTGGTGGGTCTTTGGTGCGGCATTCTACCGCTATTTCGCCCCCCACAGCTAAGCGCTGTTGCTGCCAAAGGAGCTCCAGCACTGGTAAATAGAGGTTGCTGTTGTAGGGAGGGTCAAAGTAAATGAAGTCAAACTCGGGGAGGGGGAGGTGCTGAAGTTTTTGGCGAACATCCCCACGCAGAATCAAGGTTTGTTGTTCTGGCTGCGCAACGGCGCTCCAATTCTGGCGGATCACTTGGCACGCTGCGGCTGACTGTTCAATGGCCACTACCCACTGTGCACCGCGAATTAGTGCCTCTGCCCCCATCGCTCCGGTTCCGGCACACAAATCTAGCCACCGACAACGTTGAATGCGCCCCTGCCAAATATTAAAAACCGCTTGGCGTACCTTAGCACTGGTGGGGCGAGTGGTGTGACCGGTAATCGTTTTGAGCGATCGCTGACCGGAGATACGTAGGGGCATAAAACCAACGGCAAGCATTCAACGGCAAAATAAAAAGTCTCGGGAGTCTTGCCGTGTTTCGACCCCGAGACTTTTGTTTGCGAATCACTCCTCACTAAGTAAAGACTAACCCACACTTTTGTAGAGGGATAAGCAGCACATGACACTTTTGCAAGCGGCACGTTGCTTTGCCTCACGGTTGGGCTGAGGAAGCGATTTTTGATTGAGAGAGTTGGCTAATTTCTTTATCAATGAAGAATAACCCTTGGCCTTCGGTGCCGATCAGCTCAATTTTGTCGAGAATACTCTTAAAGAGGAACTCTTCCTGATGTTGCTCCGCTACATACCACTGCAAAAATTGCAAAGTGGCATAGTCAGGTTCTGTGTTTGCAAGATGAACTAGCTCATTGATTTTATGGGTCACAAATTGTTCGTGCGCATAAACCTTTGTGAACATTTCCTTAAGCGAATTGAATTCGTGTGGTGGGGCTTCCATGCCGCCCAAAATGGCAAGGGCACCCGTTTCATGCATGTAGTTGAGCAACCGCCGCATATGTGCCATTTCTTCGTCAGCATGGGCACTTAAAAAGGTAGCGCAGCCCTCAAGGCTTTTGTAAGCGCACCAGGAACTCATTTGCAGGTATAGATGTGCCGAAGCAATTTCTAGGTTAATTTGCTCGTTCAGGCGATTGATCATTGCAGTTGATAGCATTGGTACTTCTCCACTGGTATAGGTCAAGGTCTGTAGAGTGGCACTGGTGACAGCCACCACAACGGGGAGCCGCTAGTTTTTCCAGCCGTCCTTTGCGAATTAACTGAACCAGGAGAGGCTCTAGGACAGCGGGAGACTTGTCAAAGTGGGTGGCCAACTGCGCCATGGAAACCACGTGATGCTCTTTGATGTAGGACTGTACTTGCAACAACACAATTAAGCCTCCGCTGAAGTAGTCAAACCTCTGTTGAGGGCTGTCGCCGCCAAGGCTGGGCATCGCCCTTGCGTTTGAGCATCCAGAGCACCCCCGTCATCACCAGTGCCAGCCCCACCAGCCATGACACAGAAAAATATGGATGCTTAGACAATGTCATCAGCTGGTAGTAGGCGGTGGCCACCCAGTAGGCTAAGCCGGTTGTCCAACCAGCAACAAAGACAGTCCAGCCCAAGTTGGTTTCGCGATAAACCGCCGCAGTTGCAGAAACGCAGGGGAAGTAGAGCAATACAAACAAGAGGAAGGCAATGGCAGCGGTGGGGCTGTCAAAGCGCTTTGCCATTTGACCAAAGACGGTGTAGTTTACGCCTTGGACGTCTGCGGCAGCTTCTGGGTTGTCTGCCTCTTCTAAGACATTGAATTGCAAGGGGTCAAAAATTTGCCCCGGTAGCTCTGCTAGGTTTTTGGGGATGCTGGCAACCGCTTCTTTGAGGCCACCTAACAGGGAAAAGGGTGGCTCTGGCTCTAGTTCAGTGGCATTAACTATGGCCTCTTGCCGGGCTAGATCGGTGTAGAGGGCATCCATGGTGCCTACCATCACTTCTTTGGCAAAAACACCGGTAAAGAGTCCTACCGTTGCTGGCCAGTTCTCTTGTTGGATGCCCATGGGGCTAAAAACTGGCGTAATTTGCCGACTAAAGGCACTCAGAATCGAATTGCTGCTATCTTGCTGACCAAAACTGCCATCGATGCCCACGGAGTTGAGCAGCCCCAAAATTACAACTAGCGCCACAATCATCTTGCCCGCCCGAGTAAGAAAGGCTTTCAGGCGATCCCACGCCCGCAGTAGTACACCTTTGAGGGTCGGCAAGTGGTAAGGGGGTAGCTCCATCACAAACGGGGCAATGTCTCCTTGGAAAAGGGTGTGCTTCATAACAAAGCCAGTAAAGATGGCGGCAGCAATACCAAGCACGTAAAGTAGAAAGACGAGATTCTGGCCGTTACGGGGAAAGAAAGCAGCCACAAAAAGGGCATAAACTGGCAAGCGCGCCCCACAGGACATAAACGGATTCATCACAATGGTCATGAGGCGATCGCGTCGGTTTTCTAGGGTACGGGTGGCCATAATCCCAGGGATATTGCAGCCAAAGGAGACCATCATGGGTACAAAGGACTTCCCTGGCAACCCCAAAATGCGCATCAGCCGATCCATCACAAAAGCAGCCCGCGCGAGATAGCCGGAGTCTTCCAAAAAGGTGAGGAAAATAAACAGCAAGCCAATTTGGGGAATAAAGGTAGAAGTTGTCTGAATGCCGCCACCAATCCCATCGGCAATTAGCCCAATGAGCCACCCAGGGGCACGTAGATCTTGCAGGATTTGGGCTGGCCAGCCGACAACTAAGGTGCCGACAGCAGTATCAAAAAAGTCAATGAATGCACCGCCGACATTGATCGCTACCAGAAAGACGAGATACATCACAACCAAAAAGATGGGAATTCCCAGCCAGCGATTGAGCACAATTTGATCGATGCGATCGGAAACGCTGGTGTAAGAGCGCTTGCTTTTTGTGTAAACGCTCGTTAGCAGCTGTTCAATCCATCTGTAGCGACTGTCGGCAATGAGTAAATCAATATCTTCCCCAAGGGTTTGGTGGATGTTACGCCGCCACTCCCGTAAGCGTGGTACCTGATCTTCAGGAACTGCCTCCGTGTATTGGAGCCACGCTAAGGCTTGGCCACGATGGCTAATTCCCTGTGCCAATAAATCGGCGATCGCCTCCTCAATGACCGCAGGGTGAGGTGGATAGGCCTGTGGCCTAGGAGGCTGACAGGCTGCTGAGCGAATGGCTGTGCGCAATGTGGCAAACTGGCGTTTCTCCTTGGCACAAAACGGCAAAACAGGCACCCCCAAGCGCTCTGCAAGAGCAGCAGGATCAATAATTCCCCCCTGCGCCGTCGCCACATCCATCATATTGAGCACCAAAATCAGGGGTACCCCCATATCCAGAAGTTGGCTAGTGAGGTACAAATTCCGCTCTAAGTTGCTTGCATCTAAGATATTCACCACCAAGGTGTAGTGATCCTGAAGCAGGAAATCCCGTGCCACCCGCTCGTCGAGACTACTGCCGCCCTCAGAGGCATCTAGGGTATAGATCCCCGGCAAGTCAACCACCGCAACGATCAAATCCCCATCGCAATATTGCCCATCTTTACGCTCTACCGTCACCCCTGGCCAGTTCCCCACCCGTTGGTTTGCGCCCGTCAGGCCGTTAAAAACCGTTGTCTTGCCGCAGTTAGGGTTACCGATCAGAGCAATGGTGATTTTCATAGCACTGTCTCTATCCTAAATCTCACACACTTGGAGTGCATCGGCTTCCTCTTTACGGAGGCTCAGATGAAATTGCCGCACCCGAATATCGGTTGGGTCTCCCAAAGGTGCATGGCGAACAATCTCAAGCTCAGTGCCCGGCGTTAAGCCCATTGAGAGTAATTTGCGTTTGTAAAATGTGGCGGTTGGGGCATAGCCCACCACCCGCAGGCGTGCACCCACAGGGGCAGTGCGTAAACTGATGTGCCCCGATTCACCCCGAAGCGGTGAAACAACGACAGATTGAGCCAGTTCGCAGTTCAAGCAGAACCGCTGCTGATCTAAAGAAATGATTGCTGAGCCTTGGGGTGTTCGCTGTACAACAGAGACGATAGCTCCCGGTGTTAAGCCCATACCAAAAAGTTGCTGCGGATTGTCACAGGTCAATTCGACAATGCGGTAGCGATCGCCCACCTGTGCGTCTGCCAGCGTCATCTTGCTAGCCATTAGTCTTCTTTTGCAGGGCGCATCGCCGATGTAGATAAAAGGTTGCCAATTTGATGCTGACATCTTGCATTTGTGAGATGTGTGCGAGGAACTTATTGATTATTTTTCTCAGTATATTGATCACCTTGCTCAACGACAACCCGTTTAACGAAGATTTCATTATCGTGGAGATTACTCTACTCGTTAAGCTACAGTCACGTCCAAACCAGTGAACTGGTGCTATGCCCTACTCCTGGATTACCTATAGTCCTGCGTTTACCCTTGTGCCTACCTATGAATGTTTTAATCGTTGCACCTACTGCAACTTTCGCCATGATATTGGTACGAGCGGCTCGTTGAGTCTGGCGGCAGCGGCGGATCAGTTGGCGCGCTTGAGTCCGCATCACGTCTGTGAAATCCTCATTCTCAGTGGCGAAGTTGCCCCCAATAGTCCACAGCGCAGCAAGTGGGTGCAGCATCTTTACGATTTAGCTGCGCTGGCCCTAGACTATGGCTTTTTGCCCCATACCAATGCCGGGCCTTTAACTCGTGCGGAAATGGGCTATCTAAAGCAAGTGAATGTCTCCATGGGGTTAATGTTGGAGCAACTCACCCCCAAACTGCTACAAACGGTGCATCGCCACGCTCCTAGTAAGGTTCCTGAATTGCGCTACGCCCAACTAGAGCAGGCGGGGGAGCTTGGCATTCCCTTTACAACAGGCGTACTGCTGGGCATTGGTGAAGATCCTGAGGATTGGCAGGACTCCCTTGCTGCGATTGCTAAGTGTCATCAGCGCTGGGGTCACATTCAAGAGGTGATTTTGCAACCCCATCGCCCTGGCCAGCAGCAGCAGGAGGCCTTGCCCTCCTTTGATGTCGCTCAACTACCGCAGGTGGTTCAATGGGCGCGATCGCTCCTGCCTGAGGACATCACCCTGCAAATTCCTGCCAACTTAGTCACCCATCCTGATGTGTTGCGAGCCTGTTTAGCATTTGGCGCACGGGATTTAGGGGGGATTGTCCCCCTTGATCATGTGAATCCAGACTATCCCCACAGGGATTTAGGGGCGCTCAAAGCACAGCTTCGGGGATGGGGCTGGCAGCTAGTTCCGCGCTTACCGATTTACCCCCAATATATTCCTTGGCTTTCACCCGATCTCCAAGCACGGGTGAGAGAGGCACAAGAGCGATTCGACCTCTCACCTACTTTGGCAGGGTGACCCGAAAGCCCGGGGGCTGGTAGTCATCCCCAAGGTAATTGCTGGGCATGGTACTGGTGTTGCCATCCCGTAGGGCTAAATAGCTGGGGGACATAATCTCGATTCCCGCTTCGTTACAGGCATCTTGCAAGTGTTCGTGGAGTTCTGAGAGGATCCACGGCACCCGCGGCCAATCTTGGGTATAGACATTGAGTTGATAGCTGATGTGAAAGTCGTTGAGGGCGGTTTGCCAGACAAAGGGAGCCGGATCAGCCAAAATACCAGTGGTGCGCCGCCCCGCCTCAATCATCGCCGCATAGACATCGCGCCAGGGAACATCATAGCCAAGGGTAATAGTGGTTTGCAAAATCAAGGGGCGGTCTAGCTCGCGAATGGCTACGGATAGGTTGGTGACGTTGCTATTGAGCAGCGAGGAGTTGGGAATCGTAACAACTTGGTTGTTGGGGCGACAGACACGGGTCACGAGCAAGGTTTTTTGGATAACAATTCCTTGAACATCGCCAATTTGAATCAGGTCTCCCTGCTGGAAAGCGCGAGTGTAAATGAGGATCACGCCCCCGACCACGTTGGCGATCGCCGAGGTGGAACCCAACGAAAATAGAATCCCTAAGAAGACAGAAATGCCCCGAAATGCCGGAGAGTCGAACCCCGGCAAGTAGGGGAACACCACCACCGCCGCCATGGCCACAATTAAAATCAGCAGCAGGTTATAGGTAGGTTTCGCCCAGTCGGTATAAAACCCAGGAATGACCAAGCGGTCTGTTTCAATGGCGTAGAAAATGGCGCGAACGCCCTTGAGGATGTAATAGGTAATGGTAATAATGACGGCGATCGCTACCAAATTTGGCAAATAGTTACCAATCCCGGTGAATACCAGTTCCAGAGAAAACAGAAAATGATTGAGAAAATTTTGGCCAAAGGCACGGGTCCACGGAAATAAGTTAAAAACAAACGTTAGGTAAAGGTAGAGAATAAACAATAACAAAAAAAGCCGTGCAAATTGGAGAGCGCGCAGCAGCCATGTTTGAATAGCTTCTGTAGAAATAATTTCAAAATTTTGCAGCCGCAGGGTCGGGATGCGCTGCGCCCCCCAGCGAGTGATGGGCTGAAATATCTTTGCCGATACGCGAATAATCACTGAGCACACAATCAGTGTGAGAAGGGTTGAGAGCACGGCATACACGATGTTTTGCAGCAGGCGTTGCGGCGCTCGATCCTGACGGTACTGCCCAATGACCTTCCGGATGCGCTGGGCCAGCTCTGCCGCCGCCGCCTCTTGGCTAATTAAGCGCTCGCCAGCATCGTCAGCCGTTACCGTTAACAGCGGGCGATCGCCTTGGACAACGGCCACCTCGCGGCGATCGCCAATTTTTTTAATCGTGATGCTCTCTAGGGGAATCTCATCCTGCTCTGCCACCTGCAAAATTCGCCTGCGGATTGCTTCTGCCCGCTCTTGGGCACTAAAAGACCCCAGACCATGGCGAACCTCAACAATGACCTCGCCATCAATCGTCACCGGATAGCCTTCCGCCTCAGGAGATGGTGCCGTGGTCGTTGCAGTGGGTTGGGCAATACTTGGTAACTGTGCCTGAGCGACCACTAGGACAAGGGCAAGACACAGACACAGCAAAAAATTCAGGGACAGCAGACGCTTAGCCATAGACATTCTAGGTTGAGGCTCGGTTGAGGGACTATCCACCTATGATGCACAACTGTTGCGTATAATGAGTAGCCGTAACCTGTCTTAAGGCATTGCAGCATGGTCTCTTCCGCGGTCAATCCTGACACTACCGTTCGTCACGACGTTAAAGATTTGAGCTTAGCCCCCTTGGGGCAACAACGGATTGAGTGGGCTGGACGGGAGATGCCAGTGCTGCGGCAAATTCGCGATCGCTTTGCCCAAGAGCAGCCCCTCGCTGGCATTCGCTTGGCCGCTTGTTGCCACGTCACCACAGAAACCGCTAACTTGGCGATCGCCCTCAAAGCCGGTGGTGCCGACGCAGTCCTGATTGCCAGCAACCCCCTGTCCACCCAGGATGATGTCGCTGCTAGTTTAGTGACTCACTACGGCATTCCCGTATTTGCCAAAAAGGGGGAAGACACAGACACCTACCGACGCCACGTCAACATTGCCTTGGATCACAAACCCAACATCATTATTGATGATGGCTGTGATGTGGTCGCAACCCTTGTCAAAGAACGGCAGTCGCAGCTAGCGGATATTATTGGCACCACCGAAGAAACCACCACTGGTATTGTCCGCCTCAAAGCCATGTTTCGCGATGGGGTACTGACCTTTCCCGCCATTAACGTCAACGATGCCGACACCAAGCACTTCTTTGACAACCGCTATGGCACCGGCCAGTCCACCCTCGATGGCATTATTCGGGCAACCAATATTCTGCTGGCTGGCAAAACCATCGTCGTCGCCGGTTACGGCTGGKGTGGCAAGGGAACTGCACTGCGGGCACGGGGGATGGGTGCCAATGTGATCGTGACCGAAATTGATCCGGTTCGTGCCATTGAAGCGGTCATGGATGGATTCCGGGTGATGCCCATGCTGGAAGCCGCTTCCCAAGGGGATATTTTCATCACCGTGACGGGGAATAAACATGTGATCCGCGCTGAGCACTTTGCGGTAATGAAGGATGGGGCGATGGTGGCCAACTCCGGTCACTTCGATATTGAAATTGATCTGGCAACCCTCAAAACCTTGGCTAAAGAGGTGCGGGTTGTCCGCAATTTTACCGAAGAGTACGTGCTCCCCAGTGGCAAATCCATCATTGTTTTGGGGGAAGGGCGGCTTATTAACCTAGCGGCGGCAGAAGGCCMCCCCGCCAGTGTCATGGATATGAGCTTTGCCAACCAAGCCCTTGGCTGTGAGTACTTAGTAAAACATAAAGGGCAGCTTGCGGCTGGGATTCACGCCATTCCTACGGAAGTGGATCAAGAAATTGCCCGCCTTAAACTGCAGGCCATGGGAATTACGATGGATACGCTGACCCCTGAGCAGATTGAGTATATGAACTCTTGGACCACTGGTACCTAGAGGTTAGCTGCAGACCCAATAGTTCGCTGAGTCCTTCGCGCTCTCATCAATAGGGATGCAGATCGCCGATAATAGCAATCAGCTGCTTCCGTTGCAATGAGTTCACACCAATCGCCTATGCTAAAGCTCTATGGTGGTGCTAAGTCCCGCGCTTCAATTGTGCGCTGGTATCTAGAAGAAATTGGCCTCCCCTATGAATTTGTGCTGCTGGATCTGCAAGCAGGGGAGCATCGCCAGCCTGAATTCCTGAAACTAAACCCAATGGGTAAAGTGCCCGTCATTGTGGATGGGGATCTGGTGCTGTGGGAATCGGGAGCTATTTTGCTATACCTCGCCCAAACCCACGGTCAACTGCCGTCGGATGCCGCAACGGCGGCTAAGGTCTATCAGTGGGTTCTGTTTGCCAACTCTACCCTCTCTCAGGCCATGTTTCCGCCGGAAAATCGCGATCGCCAACTCCCTGGCCTACTGGCTGGGTTAGAGGCAGCATTGCAGGGGAACCCTTATATTTTGGGAGCTGACTTTTCCGTTGCCGATGTTGCCCTAGGATCCGTCTTGGCCTACTTACAAATGCTCTTTCAGGTTGATTTGAGTCCTTATCCTGCGGTTGAGGGCTACACAGAGCGCTTACGCAGCCGCCCTGCGTTTCAGAAAGGCCTCTTGGGGGCAAATGCATGAATGTGATCTTTCGGGAAATTGATCCCTTTGATCTGTGGATCTGGGTCGAGTTTGTTGACCCTCCCACCACCATTGAGCAGCAATACCTTGAAGAAGTCTTTAATTCATGGTTTTTTTTAGGAAAGTTGGGCGGCTTCAATGCCGAGAACCTGCAAGTCCAGGAAACAGGGTTAGACCTCAGCTACCTTGAGTACAATCCTCTGCAAGCGGATAGCTCTCTCATGGCGGTAATGCACAATATGGGAGAGTTTGAGTACAATGGGCGTTGGGCGCGCTGCTGGTTTGATCTGGGCACCAGTGATGCCCTAGCCCTAGATATTCTCATTAATGCCCTGAGCCAGTTTAGTGAGGACTATGTGGCCATTGCCAATTTAGTGATTGGTGGTGATCATCCAGAATGGCCGATCGCCAGTAGTGAACAGCGAGAGGCGATCCAACAGTCGGCGTGGAACTAATTGCCCGTCATCTTGCCTTCAACGCACTCGATGCCATTGCCAAGGGAGCCTATGCCGATGTGGCCTTAGACAGGGTATTGCATACCTGCGATCTGCAGGCCAGCGATCGCGCCCTTGTCACCGAGTTAGTCTATGGAACGGTACGGCGGCAGCGCACCTTAGATACCCTCATTGCGGGCTTTTGTCGTCAAGCGCCTCCCCTGCGCCTGCAATTAATTCTGCGCCTAGGCCTCTATCAACTGCGCTACCTCGATCACATTCCAGCCCACGCAGCGGTGGATACCAGTGTGCGTCTGGCAAAGGCGGTGGGCTTGGGCGGGTTGGCCGCGCTGGTGAATGGGGTGCTGCGCCGCTATCTGCGTGCTGAGGGTGATCCGCTCACGTCGATGATTGCAGGGTTGCCCCACGTCTCACAACTGGGCTGTTACTATAGTTTCCCCGATGAGCTGATTGAAGGCTGGTTAGACCTAGTGGGACTTGAGGAGTGCCAAGCGCTCTGCGACTGGTTTAACCGCGCGCCCCGCCTCGATTTACGGCTCAATCCCCTACGGGGCGATCGCCAGCATTTAATCCAGTTATTTGCTGAGGCGGGCTATGACCTGAGGGCTATTCCCACGCTACCCCAAGGGCTGACGCTGAACCACTGTGGCGCACCCATGGCGACATTGCCCTACTTTGAGGCGGGGTATTGGTCGGTTCAAGATCGCGCAGCGCAGTGGGTGGCACATTTGTTGGATCCCCAGCCTGGGGAGGTTGTCATTGATGCCTGTGCTGCTCCGGGGGGTAAAACAACCCATATCGCTGAGCTAATGCGCAATCAAGGCCGGGTGATTGCCTGCGATCGCACCCCCAGCCGCCTGCGCAGACTGCGTCAAAATCGCGATCGCCTTGGTTTAAGCTGTATTGAGATTCACACCGTCGATAGTGCCACGGCTCCAGACTTCAGGGGCGTAGGCGATCGCGTGCTGCTGGACGTTCCCTGCTCTGGCACCGGAACGCTGCACCGCCATGCCGATGCCCGCTGGCACCCCTTAGGCCAACGATTAGCCAGCCTTGTTCCCCTGCAAGCCCAACTCCTCAGCAATGTCTGCCAGTGGGTCAAACCGAACGGTGTGCTGGTGTATGCCACCTGTAGCTTAGAGCCGGCGGAAAATGAAGCCCAGATTCAGCACTTCCTGCGCCTGCACCCCCAGTGGCGCATCGATCCTCCCTTTGCCCCCCTAGATCAATGGGCGGCTCCCCAAGGGTGGATCACCGTCTGGCCGCAGCGTCAAGACATGGATGGTTTTTTTATGGTGCGGTTGCGGCGCGATAACCAAGGAGAAGTGTGACAATCCCTAATAGGCTCACCCCCATAACACCGGCGATCGGATTACCACCAATACCCGTCAGCCACTCTGGCGCAACCCCAGTATAGGTGACCAACTCCCCCACCTTGACCCCAAAATAGGCCCAGACCAACCCGCCGTGGAACCCCATGGGAAAGCCCAAGCGGCGGCCAAAGACCCATTTCCCCAAACCTAAACTTAAGCCCAATATCACTAAACCAAAAAAGCGTGGCCAAGTGGCGCGAATCACCTCCGGTGGGTGAAGATAGTGCAGCACCGCAAACATCAAACCATTGAGGCCGAGGGCAAACCAGGGCTGATACTCTAGCTCTAGCTCCTGTAAGAGCCACCCTCGAAACAGCAACTCTTCGGCAAAACCCACACCAATTCCGGTAGCCAAGCCCTCCACTAGCAATAGCCCAAAGCGATCCGGCGTGCCGTGCCACTGCACCCAGCCCAACTGCCCTTCAACGAAGAACAACAGCACTACCAACCCCACAGCCAACAGCCATCCTACAAGGGCATCGCGGCCAAATAGCCAACCCCCCTGCAACCCATAGAACCCTAGGGGCGATCGCTGCTGGTGAACTCGCTGCCCCCAAACCCGCAGCAAAGCGATAAAAATGAGGTACAGCAGCCCCATATTGACAAAGCTAGCAGTGCCACCGTCCCCCCACAGAAAAAAAATGCTCAGGCCAATGGGTAGCCAAAGCAAAACCAGCGTTACGGCAAAACTCAACAGACGAACCCAGAGCGGGCGGCGGATCATCTGCCGCCAAGCATTATTCAGTCGGTTCAATGGTGCTCGTCAATCCTGCCATTTTCAGGCCTTCACAATAGAATTCAGCGTGCTCAAGGGCACAGGTAATGACCAAAGCAACCCCAGTCATGTGAGCCTCCATCATAATGTCCACCGCCTGTGGTTGTGTCAAACTGGGCACCGTTTTCAGCAACACCTCGACAACGTACTCCATCGAGTTCACATCATCATTGTGCAGCAGCACACGATAGCGGGGTGCCAACTTACGAACGGTTGCTGGTTTTTCAATGGTTTGCACTGACATTGTTCGCCATGCCTCCATTCTGGGTGGGCATCAATCGGTAAATATGCTTAAGATTTTAGCAAATCTTGCCCAGCCGTCTATTCAGGGCGCAATAACGGAAAGGCAATCACATCGCGGATACTGGGGGAGTCGGTTAGCAGCATCACCAATCGATCAATGCCAATCCCTAACCCACCGGTGGGTGGCATACCGTGCTCTAAAGCCGTTAAAAAGTCGTCATCCACGCTGTGGGCTTCGAGATCCCCTGCCGCTTTCCGTGCCGCTTGCGCCTCCAGCCGTTGCCGTTGCTCTAGCGGATCCGTCAGCTCAGAAAAGCTGTTGGCGTGCTCACGTCCCACAATAAACAGTTCAAACCGCTCCACTAGCCCCGGTTTATGGCGATGGGGTTTGGCTAAGGGGGAAATTTCCACGGGATAGTCAAGGACAAAGGTGGGCTGAATTAAGGTGGGTTCAACAGCTTGCTCAAACACTTCGTTCAGCACACGGCCAATGGTATCGCACCTGTCAAGATCGCTGACTCCCACCTGCTGGGCGGCGGCTTTGGCCTGCTCCAGTTCGCCAAACTGCTGAAAATCTACCCCTGTAACCTTTGCCACGATCTCGTGCATCGTCACCCGCTGCCAAGGAGGGGTCAGGTCAATGGTCTCCCCTTGATAGTTTAGGATGAGGGTGCCAAGAACCTGCTGAGCCGCAGTAGTAATAATGGCTTCAGTTAAGGCCATCATGTCGGTGTAGTCGGCGTAGGCTTGATATACCTCAATCGAGGTAAATTCAGGATTATGCTTTGTGGAAATCCCTTCATTGCGAAAGATGCGCCCTAGTTCAAAGACCTTTTCAAACCCTCCCACGATCAACCGCTTAAGATGAAGCTCTGTGGCAATCCGCAGGTACAGCGGCATCTCTAAGGTGTTGTGATAGGTGATGAAAGGGCGGGCTTCGGCCCCTCCTGCCTCTGCTTGGAGGACAGGGGTTTCAATTTCAATAAACCCTTGCTCGTTCAGATACTGGCGGATGGCAGCCGTGATCAGGGCGCGTTTGCGAAAGGTGTCTCGCACATGGGGATTGACAATTAAATCGACATAGCGCTGCCGATAGCGTTTCTCAACATCCGTGAGGCCATGCCATTTGTCAGGCAGGGGCAACAATGCTTTGGTCAGGAGGCTGTAGTCCTCAACCACCACCGATAGCTCCCCTTTTTCTGTGCGTTTGAGGGTGCCCACCGCACCGAGAATGTCGCCAACGTCGGTGAGCTGTTTAAGATCTGAGAAGGCGGTCTCTCCCATAGCAGTACTGATGGTCTGCTTGTCGAGGTAAAGCTGAATGGTGCCACTCTCATCTTGGAGGGTAAAAAACGCCAGCTTACCAAACMCCCGCCGTGCCATGATGCGGCCTGCCACACTGACGCGATCGCCCACGGCATCCCCTGCGGTGAGATTGGCGTATTTTTTTTGGAGCATAGCTGCCGTATGGGTGCGCTCCCAGCGATAGGCGTAGGGGTTCATCCCCCGCTGCTGGAGTGTGGCAGCTTTTTCAATTCGCGTTGCCCGAATTTCTGCCCCCGTTGCCCCTACCTCAGCCATACCTTTAACGATTCTCCACGATTAGCAAACCTTAACCTTATCATTGTACGCTCTGAGAAAAATCAGAACCGGTCAGCACAGGGGATCGAGTACAGTGGATGCTAGTGCAACAGAAGAACTGGAACAGACTATTATGACCTCGGCTAAGTCCAGTCGCCGCAAAGCTTCGGAACCCATTGATCTAAATGACCCACAGTACTATTTCAACCGTTCCCTCAGTTGGTTGGAGTTTAACAAGCGAGTGCTGCATGAGGCCTACGATCCGCGAACACCGCTCCTAGAGCGGCTGAAGTTCATGGCGATTTTTAGTACCAACCTCGATGAATTTTTTATGGTGCGGGTGGCCGGTCTGCAACAACAGGTAGAAAGTGGCATCCTCCAAGGTGGTGCCGATGGCATGCCGCCCGCAGAGCAGTTACAGGCTGTGCGGCAATATCTTATCCCCATTGTGACTGAGCAGCACCGCTATTTCGACCAAGAATTGCGATCGCTCCTTGCCAAGGAAGCAATTTTTCTCAATCGTTTTCAGGAGCTAGAGCCGGAGCAGCAAAGCTACCTCAACCATTACTTTCAGGCGCAAGTGTTTCCAGTGCTCACTCCCCTAGCCGTGGATCCGGCTCATCCGTTCCCCTATATTTCCAGCTTGAGCCTTAACTTGGCCGTCTTGATTCGAGACCCTGATTCTGGCCAAGAGCGATTAGCCCGGGTTAAGGTGCCCAACCGTTTTCCTCGCTTTATTCCCTTGCCGCAACACCTGCACAGCTCCGAAGCCACCCATTGGGTTGGGGTGCCCCTTGAAGACATCATTGCGCACAACCTGAATGCGCTATTTCCCGGCATGGACATTCAGTCGTACTTTGTCTTTCGCATTACCCGCAGTGCTGACCTTGAACTGGAAACAGATAAGGCCGATGATCTGCTGATTGCGATCGAGCAGGAAATTCGCAAACGCCGGTTTGGTTCTGTGGTTCGCCTTGAAGTCCAGCGGGGGATTCCGCCACTGCTAAAGCAAACCCTGATGGAGGAAATGGATCTCGAAGAGATTGATGTTTATGAATTAGATGGGCTGTTGTGCCTCAACGATCTGTTTGCCTTTATGGCACTGCCATTGCCGCAATGTAAGGATGTGGAGTGGCATCCTCAAGTGCCGCCTAGTTTTCAGCGGGTGGATGAGCGGGAGTCTTTATTTGACACCACCAGTGAAATTACGACCTTGGGCACCGATTATTGGGAAGCAACGGCAAATGAGTTATTTGGCTTAATCCGCGAGCGCGATTTGATGGTGCACCACCCCTACCACTCGTTTACGGCAACAGTGCAGCGGTTTATTACCCTAGCCGCTCACGACCCGCAAGTGTTAGCCATTAAGATGACCCTCTACCGCACGTCCGGCGATTCTCCCATTGTCAGTGCCCTGATTAAAGCGGCGGAAAATGGTAAACAGGTGGCGGTACTGGTGGAACTTAAAGCTCGCTTTGACGAGGAGAACAATATTCTCTGGGCGCGAAAGCTAGAAAAAGTGGGTGTGCATGTGGTGTATGGGGTACCCGGCCTAAAGACCCATACCAAGACGGTGTTGGTGGTGCGTCAAGAAGCAGGGCAAATTCGCCGTTACGTTCACATTGGTACGGGCAATTACAACCCCAAAACCGCTGGTCTTTATGAGGATTTAGGGTTATTTTCCTGTCGCCCAGAATTGGGCGCAGACCTCACGGAATTGTTTAACGTCTTGACGGGCTACTCGCGGCAGCGGCACTATCGGAAACTATTGGTGGCACCGGTGACCATGCGAGAACGGATGCTAGCACTCATCCACCGCGAAACGGAGCACTGCCGTAATGGCCGCCCAGGGCGGATTATTGCCAAAATGAATGCGATTACAGATACCCAACTCATCCGTGCGCTGTACGAAGCTTCGCAAGCGGGAGTAGAAATTGATTTGATTATTCGGGGGATGTGCTGCTTGCGCCCTAGGGTGCCGGGAGTGAGCGATCGCCTGCGGGTGATTAGTATTATTGGTCGCTTTCTCGAGCACTCGCGAATTTTCTATTTTGGCAACAACGGTCAGCCAGAGTACTTTATCGGCAGTGCTGACTGGCGATCGCGCAACTTAGATCGGCGAGTGGAGGCGATCGCACCGATTATAGAGCCACGTATTCAGCAGGAACTGCAAGAGCTACTGGAAATTATGCTTGCTGATAATCGCCAAGCTTGGGAGCTGCAACCCGATGGCAGCTACCGGCAACGCCGCCCCAAAGACGGGGAGCCAGAACGAGGCACGCACGCCGTGTTGATGGCGCGTACCTTAAAGGAACTGCAAGCGAATGATTGCCATCGGCCTTAAGCAGACGGGGGCGTTTCATACCCTTTTGCCATAGCGCGGAACTCAGGACTATGCTCTATTAATTCTGTGTAGGTTCCTGTGGCTGCTACTTTGCCATTTGCCATCAAGTAGAGGCGATCGCAATTCATTACCGTACTGAGGCGGTGGGCAATCATAATAATCGTTTTTTCACCACTGAGGGCTTGAATCGCATCCATCACCCCCGCTTCGGTTTGGTTATCCAGCGCTGCGGTTGCTTCATCCATAATCAACACGCCTGGATTGTGATACAGTGCCCGCGCAATGCCAATGCGCTGGCGTTGCCCCCCTGAAAGCCGCACCCCGCGCTCCCCAACAATCGTATCCAACCCCTCTGGCAAACCCGCGACAAAGGTCGATAGCTGTGCGGCGTGAACCGCTGCTAGGAGCGCCTCCTCGTCAATCGCAGTATCCGGCAGACCAAAGGCAATATTGCGGCGTAGCGTATCATCCGAAAGGTAAATACTTTGGGGAATATAGCCAATCTGCCGCTGCCACTGACTAAGGTTGGTATAGATACTCACCCCATCAACGCGAATATCCCCGTGGGAGGGGGTTAGGAGTCCTAAAATAACATCAACAATCGTTGTCTTACCGGCACCAGAAGACCCCACAAAGCCAATCATCTCTCCCTGTTTAATCGTTAAGGAGACTCCCTCTAAAGCAGGTCGTTGAGTATTGGGGTAAGAATAGTAAATATCAAGAAGTTCGAGGCGATCGTGAAAAGGCTGAGGAGGACTATGACTAGACGCTAGAGCTGGTGTGCTAAACGTACGCGCCTCCAGAATATCGTCATAGACAACATCCACCGCAGCAGCGTAAAAAATAGCCGTGTTCAAGCTGTTCATCAGGCGAGTTGCCGAAGGCATCAGCCGAAATGCCGCCGCCGCAAAGAGAGAAATCAGCGGCAACACTTGAGCCATTGATCCGTGCTGCACCAAGGTCAAGACGATAATCAGAATAATAGTAATTACAGCGAGGGTTTCAAAGTAAGAACGAGGCAATTGGCTAATAAAGTTGAAGAAGAAATTAGCGTTGCGATCTTCAATGAGATTCTCTTCATAAACATCAAGAAATAATTTCTCTCGTCCAAGAATTTTCACTTCCTTAATGCCACCTAAGGCTTGGCTAATGGCTTGAACCACATGTTGTTCGTAGTGAACCCGTTTAGCTCCTATAGTCCTCAAAGTTTTTTGAAAGACCTTGAAAAATAGATAGGTTAACAGAGCCAAAGAAGCAATGACAATGATGGCAACAAAGGGATTTGCAAGTATGATTACGCTAAAGATTGCTAAAACGATTAATAATTCTGAGATAATAACTAAAAGAGGTAATAGATATTGGTTGAAGACATTGTTGATTTCTGTTTTTGCATTTTGGATGAGCTTCGCAGTATTATTTTGCAGATGAAAATTATAAGGCTTAAACAAATAACTCCGAAGTAGTAATACGGAAAACTTCCGCTGCTTTTCATTTAAGAACTTAAATTGAATGTAGTTACTGCCAGCAATAAATAAATTTTTGAAAATATATAGAGCACCAAAGGCCAAACTGAGGGTTAACAACCACTCATATTCTTCACCTTGGGTCAGAGGGGTGTTGTTTTGCCGCCAAAATAGAATCTCATTTAAGCGTTCCGGCTTTTCAATAATGGCAATAAAGGGCAGAACCAAGCCTACGCCTACTGCTTCCCAAATGCTGCCCATGAGCATTACAACGCCAATGCCCACCAGTTGCCAGCGATCGCCGCGATCGAGTAATCGCCAAATTTTACCTAGGGCGCGTAGTGCTGGATGTCTAAGCATTGAGCCGCTTGCAAAACAACGTACTGATTCTAAGATACTGCGTGCCTTAAAACCATCGACACTCTTAACGTGCTGAGCAGAGGACACTGCTACACTAGGGGACAAACCTTTGGGGGACTGGCAGATGTCCATTGCCCAGCAATTCCACCACCTACAAACCCGTCTGCAGGAGTGTTGGGAGGGTACAGAAACCTTTGTACCAGAACTGCCAAAGGGGCCAGGGGGAATTGAGCGGGATATTGTGGTTGTGCCTTCTCTGAGTTTTCCCCAACCGGAACTTGCCAAAATTACGGGCTACACCCACTATGAAGAGCGCCAACTCTATACACTGATTCAACTGCGCAACCCCCGCACGCGCATGATCTATATCACTTCACAGCCACTGCACCCCAGTATTATTGACTACTACCTTGACTTACTGCCGGGGGTACCCAGCTCCCATGCCCGCGATCGCCTCCTGCTGTTGGCCACCTACGATCGCTCCGATAAACCCTTGACCGCTAAAATCTTGGAGCGCCCCCGCTTGGTGGAACGTATCCGTCAAGCCCTACGGCCGAATCAGGCCTATATGGTCTGTTTTAACTCTACCCCCCTCGAACGGGAACTGGCCGTGACGTTGGGGATTCCTCTGTACTCAACGGATCCGGATTTACTCTATTGGGGAACTAAGGCAGGCAGCCGCGAACTCTTTGCAGCAGCAGGCATCCCCCACCCTGTCGGCAGCGGCTTTTTAGCCACAGTCTCTGAGTTAGTGCAGGCGATCGCCCACCTGCAAGCCAAATACCCCCACTTACACCGCTTAGTGGTGAAACTAAACGAAGCATTTTCTGGCGAAGGGAATGCCCTCCTTGACCTAACACAGGTGCGCCCCACCACCTCCCCCACAGATCCCGCCCATCTCCAACGGCTAGAGAATAGCCTTGCCGACATGAGGTTCCAAGCCCCTAATGAAGCATGGGACTCCTACCGGCAGCGATTTATAACCCTCGGAGGCATTGTTGAAGCCTTCATCGACGGCTCCCAGAAGCGATCGCCCAGTGTCCAAGGTCGCATCACCCCTGACGGTCGGGTGGAAATCATCTCCACCCACGAACAGCTCTTGAATGGACCGGAAGGGCAAATTTTCATTGGGTGTGAATTTCCTGCCCACGCGGACTATCGGCATCAATTGCAAGACCTCGGACGCACCGCTGGAACCTATCTGGCGCAACAGGGGGTCATTGGCTATTATGGGCTGGATTTTGTTGCCACGTTCGATGCCGATCAGCAAGCGTGGGAGCTAGCTGCCATTGAAATTAACCTCCGTAAGGGAGGAACCACCCATCCCTTTATGACGCTGCAATTCCTGACCGATGGTCATTATGAGTTGGAGTCCGGTCTTTTTTATAGTAAGCACCGCCGTCCCAAATTTTATATTGCCTCCGATAACCTCTGCCAACCGCAGTATCGCGGCCTCCTACCCAACGATCTCTTGGATATGATTGCCCGCTACCATCTCCACTTTGACTCCAGTACCGAAACAGGCACGGTCTTTCACTTGATGGGTGCCCTCTCCGAGTTTGGTAAACTAGGACTAGTGAGTATTGGTAATACTCCTGAAGAAGCTCAGGCCATTTATACCCAAACCATTGGCGTCCTTGATGCAGCCGCCCTATGAGCGAACAAGAATTTCAAACCCTTGTGATTACAGAGTTACGTGGTATTCGCGGCGATGTTGAGCTGCTGCGCCACGATGTCGAAGGGCTTAAGCAGGACGTTGAGGGTCTGAAGCATGATGTTGAAGGGCTTAAGCAGGATGTCGAAGGACTCAAACACGATGTTGAAGGCCTCAAACAGGATGTTGACGATCTGAAACAGGACGTTGAGGGGCTAAAGGGGGAGGTGGATAAGGTCAAAAACGGTATGGGAGCATTTGGCAATGAGCTAGCCATTCTTAACGTACGGGTGGATACGTACCAGAAAGCCTCGGGACAAGTTGTCAATCTTGCCTTTGGCTTGATTGTGACTGCGGTCATCACCATTATTGCCAATGCAATTCTGCGCTAGTCCTCACAATTTTTCCAAGACGACTGAGGGGCAACTCAGGGACTAGGTCGCGGTGAGTAATGCAATGGTTTCGACGTGGGCGGTTTGGGGAAACATGTCTAGGGGCTGTACTTTGGCCAATTGATAGGCACCCGCCTGACACAGATACCCTAAATCCCGCGCTAGGGTGGCTGGATGGCAACTGACATAGACAATTCGGGGTGGGCGCTGCCCCAAAATTGCATCGAGGACGGCGCGATCGCACCCTTTACGGGGCGGATCCAGCAGCAGGACATCAACAGTGTTGCACCAATGGGGGAGCCACTCTTCGGCAACCGCACAGATAAATTCCGTATTGGTCAACCCATTGTGACGAGCTGTGGCGATCGCTTGGGTAACCGAGTCTGGATGACACTCAACCCCAGTGACCCGAGCCGCTGAGCGCGCCAACGGTAAACTAAGGGTGCCAATGCCACAATATAGGTCTAGTAGATGCTCGGTTCCTGAGAGCGCCAACCAAGCCTCAAGGGTTTGGATAAGTTGCTCTGCTTGAGCCGTATTGACTTGGAAAAACGTTGTCGCGCCAACGTGGAACTCAATGCCAGCCAAAACCTCCCGTAGGTACAGCTGACCCGCTAGCACCCGGGTTTGAGAGCCAAAGATGCGATTCCCCCGCTGCGAATTAATGTTCACACAGACCCCCACAACCGCGGCAAACTGGTCGTACCATCGTTGCGCTTGCCCTTCGAGGTGAGGGGGGAGATCCCCTGCTAGCACTAGGGTGATCAATTGCTCGCCCGTACGCTGGCCAATGCGCAGCCCTAGGTGGCGAACCCCCGGAGATCCGGTTGACTCGTCATAGATAGGCCAAGGCTGTAGGTCGGCTTTAAGGGTGGCTAGCAGAGGATTGAGGCGCGGATCCTGCACTGGACATTGGTTCAGGTTGACAATGCGGTGCGAGCCTTTTTGATAATAGCCTGCAACCACCTGACCATGGCGGCGGGCAAGGGGGTAGGTGACCTTGTTGCGGTAGCCTAAAGGAGATGGAGCAGCCAATATAGGTAAAAAGGCTTGGGGCTGCAACTGCCCAATGCGGGCGATCGCCTCTTTCACCAGTTGTTCCTTAGCCGCTAACTGGGCATGATAATCGATGCACTGCCACTGACAGCCACCACACTTGTCAGCCACAATGCAAGCAGGCCGAACCCGCTGTGGCGATCGCTCAAGAACCTCGAGGAGCACGCCATTGGCATACTGCGGCTTAACGTGCTGAAGGCGCACCCGCAGGCGATCGCCCGGCACCGCATCGGGCACAAATACCACCCTGCCCTGCCACCGCGCCACACCGTCACCCCTATGATTAAGGGTATCAATCTTCAGGTCAAGCACTGCACCCGGTTGCCAAACACTCATACACCCATTAGAACGTTACACCTAGTTTAAGAAGCCAAGGCAACCTCTATCTTGCCTGCTATACTGCAAGCGGTGCAATCTACGGCTTGTTTTGCATCTGTCAACCTCTATGGGAAATGAGGATGTGGTGTCTTGATGTCCATGCAACAAAACAGGCTGTCAGTGCCCATTTTGCCTTAATTTTTGGAGTTGATCCGTCATGCTTAAGCGTCTTTCGCCTTGGTTAGTAGCTCTGGCACTGCCTGTTGGGGCAATGTTTGTGACTCCTGCCAAAGCGGCCAACTATGTTTCATTGACCTACGGTCCATTTCAGCGTTCATTCCCCATGTCGGAGCTAGAAGAGTACGTCTCCACCCAACAGGCAACGGGGGAACTGGGCTCTTTGATGCGATTAGTCCCCAAAGATGACCAAGCAAAACTCTTGGAATTTTTGGGCATGAAACTCCCCTTCAATGTTGTGCAAGTCAATGGCATTCTCAATAGCCCCATTGGCAAGGATGTTCTCAAACAGTTCTCTCAGGTAACCATCCGTCGCGATAAGGCGGGGGAAGTGGCACTGCGCGGAGCCATGCTAACAGCGGCAGCCTCTCCCGAAGGTCTGAGTATAATGTCCTTTCTGAAGAACTACCCCGCCGAAACCATTAGTCTTGACCTCAAGAAGCTGAACCGGATGCTCAAACAGCAAGATGGCTTAATGGGAATGCTGGGGAACTTGCGCCCATAGGTCACTGTCGTTGACACAGAGCAATGGGTGGACAATGGGGGTGTAGCGGTGTTGCACCCCTGTTTTTATAGAAACCGGAGGGTTCGGGAACCGGATAAAACCTCGCTCGTTCCCGACGGGGATACAGAACGGTTCCCGCGCCTACGGCAGTAGGCAGAATCAGTCTTGACATTCTTCTCCAGACAAAGTGATGTCCTGACTGATACGTGCAATGACGAGTCGATTTTAGCTGTATGCCATCTTCTCTCATACGGTTGCTATTCCCGTAAATCGGCATCTATAATAACTGCATACCATCTTAACCCAATGATGTTTTTAGCCGTCCAAAAAGATGTTTTTCAACCTGACAAGCAGCTTGCTCAGTTGCTTACTGAGTTAGCGCGTCTTGCCAACAATCTCTACAACCAAGGCGTGTATGAGTCTCGGCAATACTTCTTTGAGCAAGGACGGAAACCGTTCAAGGTTCTGAAGTATGGGCTCTATCGTCCGAGTTATGCTTAATCAATAGCTAAATGCCAGCAAATTAAGCAACGTAACTGAAAATTGTCAAAGTTCCTGAACCCATAACCTGACCGCTTGATCAGCTTCAATTTATTGTTAATACCTTCAACAACACCACTATTTGTGTGATTATCAAAATAGGCGGTGACTTCACCAAACCACCGACAAATTGTTCTTACGCTCTCTTGAAAAGAATCCTGAGCTTGAGCTAACCAATCGAGCAATTGAAAGGTTCCATCTTTCCAATCTTTTGCTGGCTCAAAGATGGCTCTAAACGATTCCTTCTCCTGATGCATTCGAGCCAGACTTGGCACTATTTCTCGAATTTCTTCTAGTTTTGCTTTTTGCTTCTGAGTTAGATTTTCCTCCGGCTTGAGTAACGCATATTTACTTTGTTTGAGCGCAGCTGCAATCTGGGCTTTCTGGACTTCATTTACCGTCTGCTGATTCGCTTTACAAATACTTTGTCGAGCCTTATCCAATTCCTGATTCACAATTTTTATAACATGAAATCGGTCGGCAACCACCGTAGCATTAGGTAGAAGTTTATGAACCAAACTTTTATAAGATCGGAAGAG
>NZ_JAKLTU010000031.1:0-12457 GCF_022570815.1 Synechococcus sp. PCC 6716 | reverse complement strand
ACACAGTTATTATTGGGGTACTACCGGGAACGTTTCAGCCCAGACAGTGAAACGGTATATCGAAGAATGTCAAGGCTGACTCTCCCTACTGCCGTAGGCGCGGGAACCGTTCTGTATCCCCGTCGTGAACGAGCGAGGTTTTATCCGGTTCCCGAACCCTCCGGTTTCTGTAAACTACCCCGCCCTATAGAGGACGGGGCTTTCAGCAGCCCTAAAGACACCATCCTGCAATGAGCAAGACAGTATTTCGGAGCCTCTAGGGGGGTTTACAAGCCCCCCCAAAGTAGCGATATTTTTCGCTCCATTCACATCAGCATCACCTATTCAGCCGCAGGACACGTTCAGGCACGCAAACCTTTTGCCCTGCTGATGACCTATTTTGCGTTGCAACAATGACAGGTTTTCGAGGTGTAGCGAGGAGCTACACGCTTCACGGCTACGCCAACCTTCACGCCCTTGTAGGCGAGGAATTGGCGAAGCTGATAGAGCGCCCAGCTATTACTGCATCGCCGTTCAGTCTTGGAACGGGGCAATTCGTTGGTGCGTTCTCTGATGCCGGTGAGATCGTCAATCGCGATGGCCTGATTTGTCGCCTTAGCCTGCTGGATGAGTCGATAACTGATGGTATGATTCACTGCTAGGACTATACGCTATTGGCGGCTTCTCGGGGTGTCGTAGGCAAAGCCCACCGAAGGTGTGCCCCTCAGCCGCCGCTCCTATCCCTGCGCGGCTTGTCGAAGCGCGGGGATTCTCGGAGGTTTTGTTGAATTCTGCAGCCGTTGCAACCCATCTACAACAGTAAGCTCTCAAGAGCACGCAGATTGGTAATACAAAGGCCGTCTTGGCTACGGCGAATAATGCCCTTGCGCTCTAGTTTACCGAGAACACGGGTGACCGTTTCGCGAGCCATCCCACTGAGGCTGCTCAACTCCCGGTGAGGCAAGTTAGGAATTTCGAGGCCGTCGGCACTTTGTCGCCCTTGACCATCTGCCAGAAATAAGAGAATATCTGCTACTCGCGAGGTACTATCCGATTCCCGTAACCGTAGTCGCCGGTTTAACTGCCGCAGCCGTCGTGCCATCAACTTTGCTAAGCGAATACCCGCCTGCGGCTCCGTATTGACTAGGTTGACAAAATCTGTAGCTGGCATATTGGCAACGACCGTTGGCGTAAGCGTAATCACGTCGGTAGAGCGGGGTACTTCTTCAAGAGGAGCCATCTCCCCAAACAGTTCCCCTGGCCCTAGAATATTAAGGGTCACTTCTTTGCCGTCGATATTGTAGGTGCGAATTTTGACCCAGCCGTTCAGGATAAAGTAAACGGAGCTGCCCCAATCGTTCTCCAGTAAAATGACCCGATTCGCTGGATGCTGGCGTGTAACCACGTGTGCCAACGCGGTCTCGACTGTTGACTGCGGCAAGTCCCGGAAAAAGGGAGTGTCGTAAAGAGACCGATCAGGGGTAGTGGAGCCACGCCGTTCTTGCATAGCAGTCAAAGACAAGATGGTTAACGGGGAGATTGAATTGATAGACTGTTGGGATTGGCGGGAAAGTCAACTCCCGTAATCTTACCATTTTCGTCAAAAATTAAAATTAATGTATCAGTAATGTTAGAAAACGCAACCTTAATGCTGACAATGTTACCGTCAAGTTCTGCATCGACACGATTTTGATAGGCACCAACCCGTTTCAAAAATGCCTGTTGTCGCTGCTGTAATCCCTGTGGCGTAATTTCCTCTTGCAGAATTGGGTTTAGGTAAGTCCACGCCCGCTGAAAGTCATTACCAAATAGCGCATCGATGAACTGCTCTGCCGTCTGTAGGGTACTGAGGCTGCCAACGCTCATTTGGGGTGTGGCTGGGGGCATTGTCTCCGCGATCGCCCCTAGGAAGGGCAATGGCACGCTCCATAAAAGAGCTAGCACGCAACGAACTAACCATAGCCGATGGGTGGGTTGACCCATAGAACGACTCCTACTAAAGATGAGTTGCTCTATATCATACCCCCTGCTTCAAGTGGTCACGCACTAGCAGCAGACTCCTAGGGCAAGGTAACCACCGGCGGCGATCGCTGGGACAATTGCTGCAAATTGTTAAGTTTATTTAAGTTTATTGAAGACCTTGACTCTTTTGGTTGCCCTTAGTCACAATGATTTGCATGGAGAGACTTCTGACCCTAGCTCCTGAGTTGTAACTTCAATAGTCAATTGCGAGGTTGTTGGTAGCGGCGGTTTTTGGTAGCAGCAATGATAGAGACCCTAGAGTTTATCATTTATCCCGATGGTCGTGTTGTCGAAACCGTCACGGGGATTTCCGGGACATCCTGTGCCGAAGTTACTGCTGCCATTGAAGACCAACTTGGGTGTGTAGTTAGCCAGCAGCCCACATCCGAGTATTATGCTAGCCAAAAGGTGGAAGAGGGTCAATTCCTCCTACAGTCTATGCCGTCCCAGTGGTAATCGTTGAGGATTGATGAACAATGTCGCACTTCAGTCAAATTAAAACCCAGATTCGTAGTTTGCCAGCGTTACAGTCTGCCTTGACCGACTTGGGGTTGCCATGGCAATCCGGATCTCAGGAAGTGCGCGGCTTTCGTGGCCAAACCCAGACGGCTCAAGTGGTGATACCCCAAGAGAATGGCTACGATATTGGCTTTCGCTGGAACGGTACAGAGTATGAGTTAGTGGCGGATTTAGAGTTTTGGCGGCAGGCATGGTCGGTGGAACGATTCCTAAATAAAGTCAGCCAACGCTACGCCTACCATGCAGTTTTGCAGTCTGCCAGCGAACAAGGGTTTCAGGTACAAACCGAAGAGCAGCAGGCCGATGGTAGCGTCAAGCTAGTCTTACAGCGCTGGCGTTCTTAAGGCAGTCCTAAAGAGTCCTGCAAGGATAGGGTCAGTCAGTGACAGACGGGCAACCCCTTGGTTTTGAACCAGAACTGGGCGGCCAACTCCGCCAAGGGGAGGAGCGCAGCGGCTATGAGCCAGAATTGGGGGGAGTCCACCGTCAGCAGGGTGTTTACGTGGATGAAATTACCTGCATTGGCTGTAAGCATTGTGCCCATGTTGCCCGTAATACGTTTTATATCGAGCCAAACTACGGGCGATCGCGAGTGGTGCGTCAAGATGGCGATCCCCTAGAGCTGATTCAAGAGGCGATTGACACGTGCCCGGTGGACTGTATTCACTGGGTGGATTATACAGAGCTGAAGCGTTTGGAAAAAGAACGCCTTGATCAAATTGTGCCCCTAGCGGGCTTCCCCATTGATCCGGCAACAACGCGCCGTAAAAAACGAAGACGGCAACTGCCTGAGTAGGATCCTCCCGACGCTTCTTATGGGTAGAGCGCGCCTCAAGCTCCCCATTTAGGTTGACAGCGCCGATCCTAGGGGAGCACACAGGTGAGGGTACCCAACTCCACAAACAGTTCTTCACTTTCGGGGATAGT
The DNA here is from genome assembly GCF_022570815.1 of Synechococcus sp. PCC 6716. Taxonomy (NCBI): domain Bacteria; kingdom Bacillati; phylum Cyanobacteriota; class Cyanophyceae; order Synechococcales; family Synechococcaceae; genus Synechococcus; species Synechococcus sp. PCC 6716. The sequence continues at coordinate 9,010 of NZ_JAKLTU010000031.1, read as the reverse complement.
GAGGCTAAAAGTACACACCTCCTGCTCAAAGCGAACTTGAGCGCTGTAGTCGCCGGCAGCCAAGGTGTCGAAATAAAATTGGCCATTGCGGTTTAAGGGAGAGGCCACGGTTTCTTGTCCCCGCTGTAGGGTCAACTGCCCTAGCGCTGGAATGATTGGGGTACCTGAGCGCTGCAATACCACAGTGCCAATAAAGTTTTGGATGCGCTGTACTGTAAAGCGGGCAATGCCGCCACCCCGAAACGGTGGAGCAATTAACAAAGAATCTCCCTCCGCAAGGTAATTTTCAGGAACGCTGTCAGGATCAATACTCACTTGGTTGCCGTAGTAGGGAATGAGGTTGGGAATAATGATCTTGCCTTGGCGGTTGGTGCGCCCAATGAGTTGGTTACTGAGGAAGGTTGAGACTCCTGGCACATTGTCAAGATCGACAAGGACAAAGCTATTGCGAATAGGCCGAGTCAGGTGCAGGCCACTCCCGATCGCCACGATCGCCCCTTCCATAGTCATTAGGGTACTATCCGTCTCGCCATTGCAGCTGTAGCCCAGCTGATAGCTTGCCCAAGGGGCATTATACAGAAGGGTATTGAACGCGCGCCCCTGTTCATTTTGCTGCTCCAGTTGCACCTGATAGCCATAGCCCTCCCCTTGCGGCAGATACCGTTGTACCGAGAAGGAGGGCCCCCCTTGGTCGCCCTGTTGCCGCCAGCCTGCGTTCAGGTTTGTGCTCCCCCCTAGGAAATAGTTAAGGTTCACAGAAAAACGGTTGTCAGGGGATTGAGTCGCTGTCTGTGACTGTGCAGCTTGGATAAAAAGATTGAGTTGACGACTGAGGCGAACTTGAGCCGATAGACTAATTTGATCGCGGGCGATCGCATCTCGCTGGTCTGTGTAATTGTACTGGCCACTGAGGTTAATGCGAGAGCCAAGGGGCATTGATGCAGTAAAAAAGGCTTCTAGACGGGGGCGATCGCCCGCAAGGGCAAGGCTAGTATTCGTGTAAAAGTCACTACTGAGGCGCMCCCCGCCGCCAAATCCGAGCCACTGCCCCGGATAAAAATAGGACACAGCAACCGCATGACCCATCACCCCTGCGTTGCTACTCACCGCCGCCGCCACATCCACAGTGCCCAACGGCAACGCCGTACTCACAGACACACCCGTGCTAATGAGCTGATCGGTGGCTTCGATGCGCCCCCCAAGAGTGAGGTTTGTGAGCACCCCTTGGCGATAAAAGCCAAGAATACGCAGCGTATCATCGTAGCGAAAGTTATCGGTGCCGAAGTTTTGCCGCTCTGAACCAGCAGTAATCAAAAACTCAGACAGCCCCGGCTTCAGCAGGCGCGAAAACTGCACATAGCGAGAGTCAAATACCTGAGTCTTGCCCTCAGCATCCGTAACGACCACACGGATATGGTTAAACCCAGCCTTGTAGGGTAGATTCTCCAGCCGAAACGGCCCCGGCGGTAACTCAAGGGTACTCAATAAACGGTTGTTTAGATATATCTCTGCCTTAGCAGGGCTATCCACTACTCCCGATGCATTAAAACTAGGCTGGCGAATGAGGTAAGGACTCAGCTCAAAATTGCGCCCCCAGCTAATCCCCCCCAGTAGGCCACTCCCCCCCAGCGTATCGGTATTCACAAACGCATCGCCAATGACAAGGCTGGTTAAGTGTTTAGGATGATCAAACACAAGGTTGGTCAGACCGCGTTGAAACCCATTATTGGCATCAATAAACCAACCACTAGTAAAGGCATTGCCACCAAAGCTAATGACCAGTTCTCCGCCTACCTCCAAAGTTTCAAAATCTTGCCAGTTAACCCCATAGTTCAGATAGGCACTCAACGGCTGACTGTAGAGAATGCCGCTAGGTGCGTTACTGGGGTTAAAGTTGACCACGCCCGTTTCTAGGGCTGCTGCAGGTGTTTGCAGCCGCAATATCAGTGCTGCATCATCCCGCTCAAAGGTAATGTCCGGCGCAAGGGACCGGAGAGAAACGTGCTCAACCCCAGCAATAATTTCGCGATCGCCCCCAAGATTGCGCAGCCCAGCATTGACCAAATCTTGCCATGGAATCCACACATCCTCCCCCCGCAGATAAACCACCACTTCTCCCCGATGCGCTTGGTTCACTTCCAGATCGTAAATGGCCGCTGGATCAGTAGGAACCTCGAAAGCTGGTACTGGTTCAGGTGTCGTAGGTACAGATGGAGCCTCAGCCAAGGCAGGAGCACCCCACAGTGCAGATAACAAGGCACCACTAACGGCAAACACCCCCTGACGTAGGGACAGAGGTGGAGAGAGGATTAGCTGGATTTTCGAGGCGAATCTCAAGACGTTGAACAGCCCCACAGTTCTCTTGTGGCAACGCAACAGCACTAAACGAGCGGGTCACCCCCGGTAATATATAGACCGAGTCCAGCTTTTTTTCAAAAATGGAACGCCCTTCGCTATTCAACCCAGAAACCAGAATACTTAGGGTTTGCAAATGAACATTACCGGTGTTACGCAAACCAAACGCTAACTGCCCCTGCTTCACCTGTGGCTCCACAAACTCCCCCCGACGCTGTACAGTAATGGGTTCAACAAAAACCGGTAAGCTGTGCTGGGTAATAAAGCGAATTTGCAACTGCTGGGTTTGCTGTACATTTGGCGGGGGTAACTCCGCAATCAACAGCCGATAGGAAGCCTCAGTCGCAGTGGGGGGAACACGACGACTAAGGCGGATGCTACGTGCCTCGCGGGGGGGGATGTTTAGAATTAGCGGAAAAACAATGAGTTCAGGGCTGTTCGGTGGCGCTGGGGTCAGTTCATCCCGACCATCTGCCATCTGCCGCCATTGCTGTAAGCTCACCTCAAAATCAACAGGCACCTCCCCCGTATTAGTAATCGTGATGGTTGCTGAACGTTGACGTGGAGAAAGAAAAACTCGTGTGCCACTCAGCTGATAGCGAGCCGACTGTGCCAGTAGTGGCAGCGTACTCACCCCCATCGCTAACAGTGAGACACTCACTAGCAATAAACCACAGGTTTGTTTCATGAACTATTCCTGACGATCCTCGGCAGAAGAGCGCTGTATATCCCCCCAATTCTACTGGGTTGAGTAGCATGGGAATTGCTGTAAAAAAAAGAGATTGACCGCTCGCCAGCCATTAATGTACCTTAGACACGATCAATCTCTGTCACACGCTTCAACGCTATCGTTCTTGTCAAGCTAGTACCACAGTCACTCAGCGATTGACTGCAAAGTGAACCACCCGCCAACAACACCTGTTGCCAGTGATAGACATCGCTACCCCAAGTTAACCTAGTACGTCACAGTGATAGTAACGTTTTGGCTATAGTTACCTACTGGCTTGAATTGACCGCTAGGAATACGACCATAAACAGTGACATTATCTCCCCCTTGGGTTGGGGTCAGAGATTGAGTATTTGTCGCATCGCATCCCCATGGCGTGTTACTGGTGCGATCGGCGGCACTACGGTATAACCCATAGCTGAGGCTGTTTGATGATCCATCAGACATGGCGCGCACTGGTGCAGCACAGGTGCCGGAGCCTTGATCTAAGGCAATGGTTACAGGAGTTGGGCTAGAGCACGTGATGTTGATCGTCCCCGTTGTATCCTTAGTGGTTCCGTCATAGTTACCAAAATCAATAGACCCGCTAACAGTACAGGTTTGAATAACATTCGCTTGAACGGAGAAGGTMCCCGTACCTGCCTCTGTCGCTTGTGCCATTGGAGTCATTAAAAAGCCAGCCCCTGCAAGCGCAGTCAGCGAAACCCCCGCCAGCAAACATTTCCGCAGCGTAGAACACAACATAATATCCCCCTTTTTCCCAATTCGGGAACCAATGAACCGCCCTACCTTGTTGCCGTAGCTTAAAGGCTCATGGCAGCACTCCTGGAGCATACAGTCTCATGAGAGTTATTGTCTGAAACGATTGAATAAAGCTACGCTACACCAAGTAGTTTGGTATTGTTCTAAGTGTTGGAGCATTTGTCACTAGAAAATACGAAAATATACTTTTTATGTTCCAACACTTTTATTGTACCAATTGTTTGAAAATTGGAAATAAAGCTAGTAAAAAATTGACAATCCGTAAACAAACTTCAAAATGTGGTCTTTCTTTTATCAGGGGGTGTGAAAAATGATTCAGCAAACTATCTCTGACAATCCATACAATAAAACTGACGACGAAGCACGTTCAGATATGTGGCTTGACCAAAAATTCATAAATCTCAAATTAAAATCGGTCGGTCTTGATGCAGCTCTGAACTTAACGGTTGCCCCCCAAAGCCTGTTAACTTGCGATGTTGGACTGTCAACAGCCCGACGCGACTCTCATCGCAACACCAATAGCGGAGTCGCCCCTTATCGTGTTGCCTTTATGTTGATGTCATTGCTTGGTTTAACCCGTTTGCAAGGTTTGCTGAAAGGACTCACCAGCCCCAGGTGTGTGCGTCTCAGCCACCGGACGTGGCACGTTGAGTTTGGCTTTGAGAGCATAGCGCTTCGAGCATTGATGTTAGAACCCGCACCATGGGCTGCCCGGATTCGAGCAGTGCGGGCGATCGCCTCAACAAAACCTCCGAGAATCCCTGCGCTTCGACAAGCTGCGGAGGGATAGGAGCGGCGGCTGAGGGGTACACCTTCGGTGGGCTTTGCCTACGACACCCCGAAAAGCGGCCAATTAGCGTATAGTCGCCGCAGCAGGCTGAAACACTGGATGCGGTGCTGACTGCCGCTGCAAAATGCTGTAAGTATGTCAACGCCCACACCCCACAGAAGCTGACCCATCAGATTGCGGTGCAGTCCTTGGTCTATAAGGAAGCGCGGTCTTATTCCGGGGTGTCTGCTCAGATGACGATCCACGCTATTCGGCGTGTTTGTGCGAGCCGAAAGACAGCCAAGCAGACAGATCGAATCGTTAAAGGGGTTGCCCCAATGTCTGCGTCTTATGATGTCCGTACTTTCACGTTCCGGGAGTCGGATGGGTCGGTAACGCTGACCATGCTGAAAGGCAGGGAGCGGTTTAGGTTGCACATCGGCAACTACCAGAAGCCTCTATTGGCGGGGCAAAAGCCTAAATCGGCAACCCTAGTCAAGCGCAACGATGGCAGTTTCTACCTGCACATCCAGTTGGCGTCTGCCCCCCCTGCTATCCCCGATACCGACAAGGTTCTGGGTGTGGACTTGGGGCGGACAGATAGTGCCTGCACGTCGGAAGGGGAGAAATTCGGAAGGGGAGAAATATAGTGGAAAGGAACTGACGCAGACGAGAAACAAATACAGTCGGGTTCGAGCTTGGCTGCAACGCAAAATAGGTCATCAGCAGGGCAAAAGGTTTGCGTGCCTGAACGTGTCCTGCGGCTGAATAGGTGATGCTGATGTGAATGGAGCAAAAAATATCGCTACTTTGGGGGGTGTTGTAAACACCCTTGGAGGCTCCGAGATACTGTCTTGCTCATTGCAGGATGTTGTCTTGAGGGCTGCTGAAAACCCCGTCCTCTATCGGGCGGGGTCGTTTACCTCGGAGAACAGAACCATACCTCGCTACCGTGAGCAGTTATATCAACTTTCCGGTGCATCGTTTATTACGGATGGTGGTATGGAAACAGCGGCATTGCATAATATAGATATGAATTAGATAGATATGAATTAGAGGAGAAACGAATGTAATGTCCCAAATGTCAATCTACCCACATCGGTAAGAATGGACAACAGACAAGGGAAACAACATCATATTTGTGTTACCTGTGGGCGGCAATTCATTAAAGGCAATTCATTAAAAACTATGACAGACCAAACGGCTATGATGAACAGACAAAATAGGAATGCCTGACCCCTTATGTGAATGGGATGGGATTTAGAGCGATAGAGCGATTAAAGGGAGTCCATCACACAACTATCATTCATTTCATTCATTGGGTAAAATCTGTGGGAACACGGTTGCCGAATGCTAATGACCCTGAACCAAGTCCTGAGGTAGCAGAACTCGATGAGTTGGACACCTTATGTCGGCTCAAAAAAACAAAATCTGGCTGTGGAGAGCCGTTGACCACTTTAGAAAAGGAATTTTAGGCTGGGTCATCAATCAAAGATTTGAAGCGGAGGGGTCTTGCGGTTTTTGCTCAAGCTAAATGTCTAAATAAGACTGCCATGAGGCGATGATTTCAGGGGAGCCGTACCACGGGGCATCGGGGCGATCGCGCAGCCGACTGCGAGGGGCGTGCAATACACCGTCATAGGTCAGGTTGTGTGCCCCTGCCAAGTGCGAAGCGGCTACGGGGGTAACCCCATCCCCCCAGCAGGCGCCCTCCCCAGAAGTGAGTTTATAGCTTTGATAGGTAAACCAATTGGCAAAGGAGCCGTAGGGTGTACCATAAATGGCTTTGCCCGCCAAACAAACATAGCGAATGTGGGAGTAGTACGCCCCTGGATAGGTTGTATTGACAAACTCGAGATTACGGCGCGTCCAGCGTTCTTGACTGGTGTGGGGGGTGCCTAAGGTAATGAGGGTACGCACCCGCTGCTGCCCTGCCCATACCTGCCCCTCATAGGGCTGATCGCCAAGGTAAATCCGACTAATCCAGCCCCCTGCGGAATGGCCAATCAGTGTGACATGACTTGCACCACTGGTAGTTAAGACAGATTGAACAGTTGCTTCTAAGACTCGCAAAATAGGTGTCACAGGTCGGCCACCCAAGGTAGGCAGCCATGAGCGCACCTTTAGCGGCACCACTTCGACTATCCACCCCAGCCGTCGCAACTCATCCCGGAGAGGATAGTAATCCGAAGCAGGGGCTAGATATCCCGGCAGAATAACGACAGGTAACACGGTGAGTTTAGCTTGCTTGAGCCGTCGCTGGGAAGTGTATCACATTTGGATAGACGGAGATGACTAAGCCTTCCCGTGCCAAGAGGGTTTGGGGGAACCGCTCTCGCGCTAGGTCACCAATGACATCAAGGAAATCATCATCGTGGCTGGGATCGTGATGGAATAGGATGAGCTGCTTGACGCTAGCCGCTGCCGCTAATTTAATGGCTTCTTGCCATGTGGAGTGCCCCCAACCAACTTTGCTTTGACGGGGATGGTAATATTCCTCGTCGGTGTAGGTAGCATCGTAGATCATGACATCGGCGTGATCGGCCAAGGCTAAGGCGCCGGGATGGAGTTGATCGGGTAAATGCTCTGTGTCGGTGATGTAGGCCACATGGATCCCCTGCCAACTCACACGGTAGCCCACGCCACCCCCCGGATGGTGCAACGCTTGATTGCTGACTGTGACCCCGTCCCCTAGGGGCACCTGCTCGCCAATCTCTAGATCGCGAAAGTGAAGGTCGCCCCCCATAATCTGTAAGGGAACCGGAAAGTTAGGATGTAGCATCTGATCGTTGAGACGGCGCTCAATACCCTGACCATTTTGACCCGGAACGGCGTAGATGTGAAATTGGTTCCCCGGAACGAAGGCGGGCTGAAAAAAGGGAAACCCTTGAATGTGATCCCAGTGGGTATGGGTAAAAAAGAGGTGGGCAGAAACGGGCAATTGCGCCATCAGGTGCTCGCCTAAAACCCGTAACCCTGTACCGCCATCAAAAATAATGCGCTGACCGTTGGCTTGGATTTCCACACAGGGGGTATTCCCGCCATAGCGAACGGTGTGAGAACCCGGAGAGGGGATGCTGCCGCGCACCCCCCAAAAACGAACGGTGAGAGGGTTGAACATGAGGGTCTATCAGAAACCTTACTGCTTAGTGTGCCACAGAACACACAGATCCCCTGTGACGTAGATCAGCAAAGGGGTGTGACAGCAGTTCCAAATGTGGAATTTGATCCATGCTTATAGAAACCGGAGGGTTCGGGAACCGGATAAAACCTCGCTCGTTCCCGACGGGAATACAGAACGGTTCCCGCGCCTACAGCAGTAAGCAGAATCAGTCTTGACATTCTTCTCCAGACAAAGTGATGTCCTGACTGATACTTGCAATGACGAGTCGATTTTAGCTGTATGCCATCTTCTCTCATACGGTTGCTATTCACGTAAATCGGCATCTATAATAACTGCATGCCATCTTAACCCAATGATGTTTTTAGCCGTCCAAAAAGATGTTTTTCAACCTGACAAGCAGCTTGCTCAGTTGCTTACTGAGTTAGCGCGTCTTGCCAACAATCTCTACAACCAAGGCGTGTATGAGTCTCGGCAATACTTCTTTGAACAAGGACGGAAACCGTTCAAGGTTCTGAAGTATGCCAACCTCTACGCAAAACTGAAGGAGAGTGAAAACGGGAAGCTGTTACATTCTCAGGCTGCACAGCAAGTGTTGAAATCTGTGAATGAGGCGTTCAAAAGCTTCAAATCACTCTCAAAACTGTTCAAACTGGAGCAGTTCGACCATGAACCAAAATTGCCGCGATACCGCACCAAAGGCGGGTTGTATCAGGTCGTATTCACGGGGCAATCCCTGAAAGTAGAGAAAGGCTTGATTCGAGTTCCTTTGRGCAAGGACGGAAACCGTTCAAGGTTCTGAAGTACGTCAACCTCTACGCAAAACTGAAGGAGAGTGAAAACGGGAAGCTGTTACATTCTCAGGCTGCACAGCAAGTGAGAAATCTGTGAATGAGGCGTTCAAAAGCTTCAAATCTCTCTCAAAACTGTGCAAACTGGGGCAGTTCGAACATGAACCAAAATTGCCGCGATACCGCACCAAAGGCGGGTTGTATCAGGTCGTATTCACGGGGCAATCCCTGAAAGTAGAGAAAGGCTTGATTCGAGTTCCTTTGGGCAACGGTGGAAAAACTGCATTTGGAAGAGATGCGTTCTACATCCCGCTACCAGAACGATTAAAGGATGTGCAGATCCGAGAACTGCGATTCATTCCGACGAATGGGCAGTGGGTTGTTGAGTATGTTCACTTCACGATGGACAAGACTGCTCAATGCTGCAAATTGTGTCCTGAGAACGTTTTAGCGCTTGACCCAGGCCTGAATAACCTCTTGACCGG
>NZ_JAKLTU010000030.1:0-17371 GCF_022570815.1 Synechococcus sp. PCC 6716 | reverse complement strand
TTAAGTCGTGCTTTTTCTCGATTGCGAGACCCCTTTTGCTTGCGACTCAATGCCTTTTGTGCCCGTCGCAGTTGTTTGTCTCGCTGGTCAAGATGCTTGGGATTGGCAACCTTTTCGCCTGTACTCAGGGTGATGAGGCTGCTAATCCCTGCATCCAAGCCTACAGCGTTGGTGGAAGGTGGCAAGGTCAAATCGCGCGGATCGTCAAACGGCAGGCTGGTGTACCACTGCCCCGCAGCATTCAATCGGATGGTAACGACAGAAGTTACTGAAAGCGGATTGCAGATGCCTCAATCCTTGCTGCAAAGGAACGCTACTGACCTCGTTGAGAAATTGCAGGTCATCCTGCTTTTTCCACGCCGTCAACAAAGCAGAGCTTTGAACATAATCAATTCGCTGTCTTAACATTGTATTGTAAAACATTGTAAATTCTGTGAGACTAGTACCCCTGTACGGCAACTTCGGAGGCGTCGAGCCTCGCTCAGTTGCCGCTCCTGTCCCTCCCTGCCCTAAAACGGTAGGGTTTCTCGGAGGTAGCGATGAAACAGACACTGATAGCACTGCTGGGGGAGGCAGCGATTACAGCGGTGAGCGACCTAGGCGATCGCCATCCCCACTTACGCGGTTACCTCCCGGAAGCAGCCCTCATTGTCACCCCTCCTACCCCTGAGCAAGGGGCAGCGGTAGTGGCCTGCGCCCATCGCGAGGGCTGGCGGATGTTAGCCCTCGGAGCCGGCACGAAACTCAATTGGCTAGGGGGACACCCCAAGGTTGATCTTTTTTTGCGGACAACGGCGTGGCAACAGGTCATTGATCATGCTGCTGCCGACATGACGGTTACCACCCAAGTGGGAATTCGCTTTCAGCACCTTCAGCACCAGTTAGCCAGAGCCGGTCAATGGATTGCGGCGGATCCGCTTTACCAAGACACTGCAACCCTTGGCGGGKGTTTGGCCACCCAAGCTAACGGGACGCTGCGCCACCGCTATGGTTCTTGGCGCGATCAATGTCTTGGGGTGCAGTTTATTCGTAGTGATGGTCAACTGGTGAAAGCGGGCGGGCGGGTGGTTAAAAATGTGGCGGGCTATGACCTGATGAAGTTGCTGGTGGGTAGCTATGGCAGCTTAGGTATTCTCACAGAGGTAACCTTACGGGTCTATCCATTGCCAGATGCGGTTCAGCGGTGGCAGTTACACGGGGATCCTGCCGCATTGGCCACTGGGCTAGACACCCTCTTGGCAAGTTCGCTGACCCCGGTGCGATTTGATCTAGTTTTGGAGCGCAGTGGTCAGCTACTGCTGGATCTAGAATTCCATACCCTGCGGGAGGTTATAGCCAGCGGCACCTTGGGCGATCGCCTCGCTGACATTGCCACTGCCAGCCAACTGAGCCTACACCTACAAGAACCAGCTGGAATTCTTCTCAACCCAACCCCAGAGCAGGTGATCCTCAAGGTAGGCCTGTGCCCTAGGGATGCCCTCAAGGGGCTGATCTATCTCCACCAAGAGGCCAGCCGCTTGCATTGTGAGTGTCGCGCCACGGTGGCGATCGCCCAAGGGATCGGCTATGCCTATCTCCATGGTGATACCCCAGCCTTAGAGCAACTCATTCGCAGTCTGCGCCAGTGGGTGCAGCGGGGCTATGTCACCCTTTTGGCCGCGCCGCTGTCCTTAAAGCAGCAGCTTGACCCTTGGGACTATCGCGGCAATGCCCTTGAATTGATGCGGACTCTTAAGCAACAATTGGATGCAACGGGTGTCTTTGGTGCTGGCGCTTTTGTTGGTGGTCTCTAAGCAACGTTGTATCGACATCCCCCTGTCCGAAGGGCAAGGGTCTTACGGAGGTTTGCATGACAGCCATTGATCCCGTTGCGGGGTTTGACCGCCATTCTCCGCCCGATCCAACCCTTATTGATGCCTGTGTGCACTGTGGGTTTTGCCTCGCAACCTGCCCCAGCTATCGCATCCTTGGCACGGAAGCCGACTCCCCCCGTGGGCGCATCTATCTCATGGATGCCATTAATAACGGTGAAGCCCCCTTGGCAGCGGTGGCCAACCACTTTGACACCTGCTTGGGGTGCCTCGCCTGTGTAACTACATGCCCGTCGGGGGTGCAGTACGACAAGCTGATTAGCGCCACCCGCGCCCAAGTGCAGCGCAATTACCCCCGGGCGCCTGTGGCTCGCCTCTTCCGGCAGTTTATTTTCCAAACCTTGCCCTATCCAAATCGGCTGCGCCCCCTTTTACTGCCCCTATGGCTTTACCAGCGCCTAGGATTAGCGGCACTGGAGCGGCGAGTGGGGGGACTGACGCGCCTGTTACCAAAGCCGTTGGCGGCGATGTATGCCATGCTACCGCCGCTCTCAGCGGCGAGCTTTCGGGATACTTACCCGACGGTAATTCCTGCCCAAGGGAAACGGCGGGGGCGTGTGGGGGTGATTCTGGGCTGTGTGCAGCGACTCTTTTTACCAGAGGTGAACGATGCGACGATCGCCGTTCTGAGTGCCAATGGCTTTGACGTGGTCGTGCCGCCGCAGCAGGGCTGTTGTGGGGCGCTGCCGCACCACCAAGGGGAAGAAGCGCAAGCCCAAGCCCTTGCCCGACGCATGATTGATTGTTTTGCAGCGGCAGCGGTGGATAACGTCCTCATCAATGCCTCGGGGTGTGGACACACCCTCAAGGAGTATCATCACCTGCTGGCTCAGGATCCCGACTATGGCGATCGCGCCCGGCACTTTGTTGCCAAGGTGGACGATGTCCAAGTCTTTTTAGCAACCAAGGGACTGGTGACCCCCCTCCATCCCCTCAGCGATCGCCCCTTGACCTTGGTGTATCAAGATGCCTGCCACATGATCCACGGCCAAAAAATTCGCCTAGAACCGCGCCAACTCCTGCGGCAGATTCCCCAAGTGCAGTTGCGCGAACCCATTGATGCAGCACTGTGCTGTGGCAGTGCCGGGGTCTATAACATTTTTCAGCCTGAAGTGGCCGCAGAACTGGGGCGGCAAAAGGTGCGCAACCTCCTCAACACCCGTCCCGATGTCATTGTCTCTGCCAATGTGGGCTGTAGTGTGCAACTGAAGCGGCACCTGCAGGATCAGGGGAGCCGGGTTCCCGTCTATCACCCCATGCAGTTACTAGAGAGGTCAATTCGTGGCCAACCGCTGCCCCTAGGAGAGGTCTAGCATCCGTTGAATGGGCTGAAGCGCCGCACGGCGAATATCTTCGGGCAGGTCGATCTGGGGTTGGCGATCGCGCATACATAGATACAGCTTTTCGAGGGTATTTAGCCGCATAAAGGGACACTCATTGCAGTTACAGGTTTGATCGCGAGGCGGAGCAGGGATAAAGGTTTTGTGGGGATGCCGTCGCTGCATTTGGTGCAAAATCCCCGGTTCGGTAACGACGATAAAGGTATCTTGGTCGTGGGTGTCGGTGTACGTCAGAAGCGCCGTGGTCGAGCCAATAAAATCGGCGTGGCGCAGCACCCCCTCTTCGCACTCCGGATGGGCAATAACCTGTGCTGTTGGGTGCTGGGCTTTTAATTCGAGAATTCGCCGCTCTGAAAACGTTTCATGGACAATACAACTGCCCTCCCACAGCACCATCTGCCGTCCGGTTTGCGCCATCACGTAGCGCCCCAAATTGCGATCGGGGGCAAAAATGAGGGGTTGATCCGCTGGCAGTTGCTGGACAATCTTCACCGCATTGGAACTGGTGCAAATAATATCGCTGAGAGCTTTAATCTCGGCTGTGCAGTTAATGTAGGAGATCACCCAATGGTTGGGGTGGCGTGCCTTAAAGGCGGCAAAAGCATCTGGGGGGCAGCTATCGGCCAAGGAGCAGCCAGCAGCCAAATCCGGCAGTAGCACCAGCTTCGTGGGGTTGAGAATTTTGGCCGTTTCCGCCATGAAGTGAACCCCAGCAAAGACAATGACATCCGCCGTCGTCTGCGCCGCTTGCCGCGACAGCCCCAAGGAGTCACCAATATAATCAGCGACATCTTGAATCACCGGATCTTGGTAGTAATGCGCCAAAATAACAGCGTTCAGCTCTTGCTTGAGCGCCTGAATGGCTGCAACTAAATCTGTTGGTAGGGGGGGGCGGGCAAGGGTGGCAAACACAGTCGCTCAACGTCCTCTGAATGAAACGGGTGTTTTCTATTATAGTGATTTTTACCAAAATCTAGCGATCGCCTGCGAGTAATTGCTGCACCAGCGATCGCGCCCCATAGCTCACCCCTGCGGTGCCCTCCCCCGGATGCACCGAGTCGCCCACCAGCCAAAGGTGAGGAATAGGGGTACGGGTCGCCAGACTAAAAGGGCCAAAGGTGCTCAGGCGCTGACTAATGCCACCGACAATGCCATCTAGGCGGGCGGTGTAGCGCGCAAAGGTGCGCGGGGTGGCCGCTTCGCAGTGGATGATGTGCTCTGGCCGCAGATCAAAGAACTGCCCCAGCCGTGCCAGTGCGTCTTGGGTATAGGCTGCTTTTGTGCGCCCATAGTCTAAATCGGGCTGTCGCCAAAAGCTGGGCTCCGTAAAACTAGAGGCAATGAGGGTGCGATAGCCCTCAGGGGCGCGGCCATCCGCCGGTTGACTCACCGAGACAAACAGCGAATTATTTTCACCAATGGGGCCGGTGCCATCGTAGAGAAATTGCAAGTGGGGAGGGCAGTTCTCAGGAATGGCGGCGTCTTTCACCCCTAAGTAGAGCACAAACGCACCAGAGGCAGGGGGCAGGGTTTTCAGGCGGTGCAGATAGCCCCTCGGAATTGCCTTCCCAAGTAGCTGGGGCAAATTTTGGGCCGGGACGTTGGCAATAACATGATCCGCGTCAACCCGAGTGGTGGTTTTGGTTTTTAAGTTCTGTACCTCTACCCCCACGGCACAGCCGTGATCAACCAGAATTTGCGTGACCCAATGGCGGGTGTGAATTTGGCCGCCATCGCGCCGGATAGCTGTGGCCAGCCGATCACTGAGGACTTGCATACTGCCGTGCAGATGATAAAGCCCATGGGGTGCCTGAGACAAACACAGAGCTGTAGCCGCATACAGGAGTGCGGTTTCTGAGGCATCGACTTGGGAGTAGAGCTTCAGTTGCAGATCTAAAAACTGCCGCAGGCGGCGATCGCCCCCTAAGCCCCACAAATTCAGCCAATCCGTCACTGTCATCAGGCTCAGCGGCAGTGTCAGCACGGTATCGGGGCGCAGCGCCTGCACCAACTGCCAGAGATCAAAGGGGGTGCGCGGTGGCAAAATGGGCTGGCGCTGTTGAAACCGCCAACTAATGGCAAAGAGCCGTTCTAAGCTTTGCCAAAAGCCTTCACTCCCTGGAAAATGCTGTTGTCGCTCCTGTTGCCAGCGCTGGCGATCGCGCCAGACCTGAATGGGCGTTGTCTCGTTCGGCAAGTAAACCGCACAGGCTGGATCGCAGGGGGTTGCAGTGGGTAGGGAGACCTCCAGTTCAGAGAAAATTTGCTCGTGAATTCCCCCTGGTTCCAAGCCAGCGACTTGGGTGGCACCGACATCAAAGGTAAAGCCACGCCGCCAAAATGTTGACGCACATCCTCCCAGTTGCTGTGCTTGCTCAAAAACGGTTACCCCGTAGCCGTGCCGTGCTAACAAGGCTGCCGCCGTTAGGCCACCGATACCAGCCCCGACAACCACAACTTGACGGGTCATGCCTCATCCTCAAAAACCCTACCTAGTTCCTAGGATGGCACTTTTTTAAGTTTTGTAACAAGTCTTAGTTAGGCAAGATGCGCATTAAGGGTTGGCCGTATTCAATGGGGGCGGCGTTCTGCACCAGAATCTCAACTACTTGGCCGTTGACTTCTGACTCAATCTCGTTCATTAGCTTCATCGCTTCGATAATACAGACCACCTGTCCTTTGGTGACCCTATCGCCCACTTCCACAAAGGGCGGCTCATCGGGGGCCGGAGCGCGGTAAAACGTACCCACCATGGGGGCAGCAATATCCACGGTTTTGCGGTTGGCTGGGGGTGGGGTAGGGTCTGAGTCTGGCGCTAGGACTGGCGGAGCCGGGGGTGAGGCTGCTGTAACCACTGGCGGGCTAGAGCTACTGAGGTGCTCACCCTTGCGCAGTTGCAGTTCCAGTTCACCGCTTTTGAGGTTGAGTTCGGTGACACTGGTTTGATCAAACATCAACAACAGTTCGCGTACTTGGTTGAGATCAAGCTCCACACCCGTTACTCCTATTCGCGGCCAAGGTAAGAATCGGTGCGGGTATCAATGCGAATCCGCTCACCCACTGAGATAAATAACGGCACCATGACTTGGGCGCCGGTCTCGACGATGGCTGGCTTTGTGCCGCCGGTGGCGGTATCCCCTTTGACCCCAGGATCGGTCTGCGTGACTTCTAAGACGACGGAGTTGGGCAACTCAACCTCAAGGACTTGCTCGCCCCATTTGATAATATTCACTTCCATGCCTTCTTTGAGGTACTTGGCGCGATCGCCCATCTGACTCGGCGACAGCCGTGCCTCTTCGTAGCTTTCCATATCCATAAAGACGAAATCTTCGCCATCTTTATAGGTATGTTGCATGGTGCGTTTTTCTAGGGTGGCTTGGGGAACCGTTTCCCCAGCACGAAAGGTGCGCTCAATTACATTCCCCGTCTGCACGTTTTTTAATTTGGTGCGCACAAAGGCCGAGCCTTTACCGGGCTTGACGTGTAAAAACTCAACAACCCGCCAGACGGAACCATCTAGCTCAATACTCACACCCGGGCGAAAATCATTACTGGAAATCATGTCCTACCGTGCAGTTCACCAAGCTACCATTGTACCGTTGTGAGGTTCCGATTCCGGCGATCGCCCCTAGGATTTCCCTAGACTTGGATCCATTAGCACCCCAAGGAATTGTTACGTTTGGCTTACCACCGTGCAGTGATAGAATTACCCTAGATGTAATGTACTTCGGCTAACGACAGGCTAAGGACAGTAACTATGGCAGCAACCCTTGAACTGTGCAATGAAAATGTTGAAAAAGTTCTTGATGAACTGCGCCCTTACCTGATGGCGGACGGCGGCAATGTTGAGCTTGTCGAAATTGAAGGTCCAGTGGTGCGGCTGCGGTTGCAGGGAGCCTGTGGGTCGTGCCCCAGTTCAACGATGACCCTGCGTATGGGGATTGAACGCAAGTTAAAAGAGTCGATTCCCGAAATTGCTGAAGTGCAGCAAGTGCTATAGGGTGCTTGTAAATTGGTATAAATTGGTAAAAATGCGGGGGGAGCGTTCCTGTGGCGATCGCCATTGCGCTTAAGCCAGACACGATTGATCGCCTTGATCTGACGCCCCTCAGTGCTGCCTTGGAGCCACTGATGGCCGCAGGCACCCTGCTTGAGCACCATCAGTCCCTAAGCTTTACCATTGAGTATCCTCGCCCTGACGAGGACCCCGATTTAGAGTTATCAGAGCTTGCCCCGGTGCGTCTCTGGTTTATTCGTGCCGATGTTTGCTATCCGTGGCTGCCCTACCTGCTCAACTGGTCAGAGGGGGAACTGGTTCGCTATGCCGCTATGCTGATTCCCCACGAGTTTCATCCGCAGCAGGGCATTGTGTTTAACCCCCAAGCCCTTGATATTTTTGTTATGGCCAAGGTCTTTACCCTGTGGCAATGGTTGCAAGCCCACGGCTACGCCGCCCCCGAAAAGGTGAAGGCCATGGCCGCTATCTTTGGCTACGACCTAGATAGCGATCTGTTTGCCTTGCTGTAACCTAGCGAGGCGAGTTGCTGCGGGTCGTAGTTCCTTTGATACACTAAGCAAAAGACTACTCCCTACGTACTATGCCGCGATCGCAACGGAACGATAACTTCATTGACAAAACCTTTACGGTCATGGCCGATCTCATTCTCAAGGTTTTGCCCACCAACTCCCAGGCCAAAACCGCCTTTGCCTACTATCGCGACGGGATGTCAGCGCAGGCGGATGGTGAGTACGCCGAGGCACTGGAAAATTATGAAGCAGCTCTTGAACTGGAAGAAGACCCCAACGATCGCAGTTATATCCTGTACAACATTGGCCTGATCCACGCCAGTAACGGTGAGCACGAGAAGGCATTGGCCTACTATCACCAAGCCCTTGATCTAAATCCGCGGATGCCCCAAGCCCTCAATAACGTGGCGGTTATCTATCACTATCTCGGGACGCTGGCTGAGGAGCAACAGAACTCCGAGGAGGCAGAGCAGTTATTTGATCGGGCAGCGGACTACTGGAAACGGGCGATTCAGCTTGCCCCTAATAACTACATTGAGGCACAGAACTGGCTGAAAACCACCGGGCGATCCAGCATGGATGTGTATTTCTAGGTAGCAACCCATGGGAACTAAAGTGATTACCGCAGAGGATGTGCGCAAGGTGGCTCACTTAGCGCGCTTAGCTATTGAGGAAAGCGAAATTGCCGCCCTCACTGCTCAGCTAGATAGCATTCTTGACTACGTGAACCAGCTTAGTGAACTGGAGGTTAGCACTGTGGCACCCACCACCCGTGCCATTGAAGTGAGTAATGTAACCCGTCCCGACACCTTGACCACCGACGCAAACCGCGAAGACCTGCTGGCGATCGCCCCTGATCGCGAAGATGACTTTTTCCGTGTGCCCAAAATTATTTAACCCTGTTTGTGCGCCGTCAACCCCTGCAACTGGATCTGTTTCCCTTTCTGTCGATTTTGGCCTGTACGATTGGCACCCTGATCCTACTGGTGGTGGTCATTAGCGTCAGCAGCCTCACCCGCGAGCGCACTACCGTCCAAATTTTGGCGCGGGAAACAGCCCAAAATGATGGTCGCGCCCCCCGCTATTTAGAATGCCGCCGCGATGGGGTCGTCATCCATCCCCAACGGCAACTGGTTCCCCAATCGCAGTTAGCCAGCAACACGTCATTGCTGGCGATTTACCTTGCCAACCTGCGCAACCGGGGCGATCGCGAATACGTGATCATTGCCGTGCGTCCCGATGGCTTCCCCTGCTTTGAGCAGGTACGCGAACAGGTCGAGCGTGCTGGTCTGGCCATTGGCTACGAACCCTTTAATGCTGAGTGGGAGTTGTGCGTCCCCGCCCCGGGGCGCTCTAACTGCCCTTAGTTACGTTGGCGCATTGCCTCTTTGACCTTGGTCTCCCCCTGAGGATTGTTTTGTTCTCGGTAGAGTTTTAGTGCCGTTTGGTAGGCACTACGCGCCTCTGAGCGACGACCTTGCACTGCCAAGGCGCGTCCGAGCTTATAGAACCCTTCAGGGTTGGTGGGGCTAATGCGGGTAATTTGGCGGTAGGTGGCAGCCGCCTCCAGAGGGTTATTTTGCTGCATCAGCAGATCTCCTAACTGGATATAGGTGAGAAGGCGCTCTGGATTCAGGGAAATCATCCGGCGATAGGCTTGTACAGCGCGCTGGGGTTCATTCGCCGCTGCGGCTAGCTCAGCAATTTGCTCTAGTAGGTCTAGATCTCGCTGACCCATTGCCATCGCTTGGTCAATGGCCTGCCAACCGCTGGTTGGATCGCCAGCCGCCAACAGTGCCATCCCCAAATTCAGTTGCACCGAGGCATTATTGGGGGCTAAACGTGCAGCTTGCCGGAGCGTGGTAAGAGCCTCCGCCACGTTGCGCTGCTGGAGCAAGAGCACGCCTAATCCCTTATAGGCAGACCAACTGCGTGGCTCTAAGCTAATCACAGAGCGGTAGGCTTGGATCGCCCCTTGGGGATCGCCAAGGCGCGCCAAAATCACCGCCAGCCCTTCGTAGGCTTGAGCATTGCGATTATTGAGGCGAATGGCTTGGCGATAGGCAGCCGCAGCCCCATGGTTTTCCCCCATCATCCCTAGGCTGTAGCCCAAGGCATAGTAAAAGTCTGGGTTTTGGCGATCGAGTTCAATGGCTTGCTGGTAAGCACGGGCAGCCTCCGCAAATTGCCCCCGCTGGGCATAAATAAACCCAAGGGCAGAATGAACACGAGGATTGCGACTATCGCTTTGCAGGAGTTGCTGATAGACCGCAAGGGCTTGATCGTAGCTGCCCGCCTCCACCAAACGACGACCTTCCTGCATGAGCACGGCCAATTGACTATTAGCAACCGCAGGGGTGGCAACCCCTAAGGTCACAGCGATCGCCCCTAGGGCGCACATCTGTCGTAATTTCATCGTGAGTGAGTTCTCCTCGCAACAATTAACCGACGCTTAATGGTTGTTTACGCATCCCTTAAGAGATGCTGCAAATTTCCCCGGTGGCGATCGCCACAGAGTGAGAATTTATATAAACAAGAAACTAAGGGTCTATTCTGGACAATTTTGACCCGAATGGCAAACCAAAAGGCAGGTGTCCGATGGCAAGACAATGCAACATTGCCCTGATAGGCAGCTACAACAGCGGTAAGACGACCCTTCTCGACAGTATTTTACGCCTCACCCAAACCATCAATGGCAAGGCCAGCAGCCTCCTCGATAGCAGCCCCGAAGCCCGCGATCGCCACATGGGCACAGAAATCAACGTGGCCTATGCCCACTGGGGGGAGCTAGAGATGACTTTGCTAGACTGCCCCGGCTCAGTAGAGTTGCTCCAAGAAACCCTCAATGCCCTTATCGGAGTTGATATGGCCATTGTGGTGTGCGAACCCCTCAGCGATCGCGCCTTTACCCTCACCCCCCTATTTAAATGTCTTGACGACTGGCAGATCCCTCATATTCTCTTTGTGAATAAGATGGAGCGCTCTCACGATTCCTTTATGGACATTCTGGCTGCCTATCGTCAGGTCTCCACGCGGCCACTGGTGCCCCACCAATACCCCATCTGGAACGGTGATGATTTGCTAGGCTACATCGACCTTGTCAGTGAAGACGCCTACCACTACCACGCGGGTGCTGCCGCCGATCTAGTGCCCTTCCCCAATGCCCTGCGAACTGTGGAGCAAGCAGCGCGGGCTGAACTCCTTGAAGCCCTGGCCAACTACGATGATCACCTACTAGAAGAGCTACTGGAGGACATTGCCCCACCCACCAGCGAAATTATGGCGGATTTGCGCTGGGAGCTAGGAGCCGACCTCATTGTCCCCGTCTTCTTTGGCAGCGCCCAAACAGATTACGGCGTGCGCCCCCTCCTAGCCGCCCTAGAGCGGGAAGCACCCGCCGCGCAGGAGACGGCGGCTCGTCGTCAGCTCGCTGGGGATGCCCCCTTGGCACAGGTCTTGAAAACCTTTTATTTACCCCAAGGGGGCGGCAAGCTCTCCTTGGTACGCGTGTGGCAGGGCACCCTCACCGATGGCATGAGCCTTAACGGTGTGCGTATTGGCGGGATGTATCGCGCCCTTGGGCACCAACTACAATCCCAAAATCAAGCCACCGCTGGCGACATTGTCCTCTTGGCACGCCTAGAGGGAATTGCCACCGGTGACACCCTTAGTCTGGATGGTCAAGCAGCGGCTCTCCCGCGCGCCGAACAGCTTGAGCCGGTCTATGCCCTAGCCATTACCCCCACCAAACGCAGTGATGAAGTCAAGCTAACCACGGCGCTGCAAAAGCTCCTAGAAGAAGATCCGGCTCTACGCTGGGAACACCACGGCGACACCCACGAAATTATCCTTTGGGGACAAGGGGAAATTCACCTGCACATCGCCCTCGATCGCCTGCGGCGGAAGTACAACCTGCCCATGCAAACCCATCTGCCGCGCGTGCCCTACAAAGAAACCATCCGGCGTAGCACCCACAACAGCCATGGGCGCTATAAGCATCAGACCGGCGGCCATGGTCAATTTGGGGATGTCTATCTGGACATTGCCCCCCTCAGTCGCGGCAGCGGTTTTCAGTTTGCTGAAACCATTGTGGGGGGTGTGGTGCCCAAGCAATATATTCCTGGGGTTGAGCAGGGAGTGCGGGAATTTCTCAACCATGGCCCGTTGGGCTTTCCGATGGTGGACTTGGCGGTGACCCTCACCAATGGCTCCTATCATTCTGTGGATAGCTCCGAGCAAGCGTTCCGCCAAGCAGCCCGCCTCGCCATGCAAGCGGGTATTCCTCAGTGCGAGCCGCAACTGCTAGAGCCAATTATGAGGGTGCACGTGTGGGTGCCCAAAGCCTTTACTGCTAAAGTCATGCAAGCCCTCACGGGTCGCCGGGGGCAAGTGCTGGGTTACGACCAAAAGGCAGACTGGCCGGGGTGGGAGCAAATTGAGGCTTACCTGCCACAGTCAGAAATGCATGACTTCGTTGTGGAGCTGCGCTCAATCACCATGGGGGCTGGGGGTTTTCACTGGGAGTTTGACCATTTGCAAGAAGTACCCGAAAAACTAGCGGCAGCCATTCTTGCCGCCCACAGTAGCTAGAGGATCCGCCAGTGACATCCTCCCAACACTGCTGACCCACGGGTACAGCGCAGGCTTCCTTCGCCCCGCCAAAGGCGTATGGATATTCCTGCCCCACGCCACTGCATGCGCCAAAGTAACTGAAACGTGGCGAGGGAAGGGTCGCCAACCATCCCTTTGAGAATACCAGCGGCGCTTGAAGCCATAAAAACCGCAGTAGCAGGCAGAGAACAGATACGGAAAACCGCCCCTCCAGCGAGAGACGGTTAGAGATAGAGATTTAGTAATCTTCTAGGCTCTTGAGCAATTAGCCGTTGATGCTCGGGGCAATCATGGCCACAGGGGCAGACTCAGCACTGGCTAAGTCAAGGGGGAAGTTATGCGCATTGCGCTCGTGCATCACTTCCATCCCCAAGTTGGCACGGTTGATGATGTCGGCCCAAGTGTTGATCACATTCCCTTTGGAATCAATCACCGAGTGGTTGAAGTTGAACCCGTTCAGGTTGAAGGCCATGGTGCTGATCCCCAAAGCGGTGAACCAAATCCCCACCACTGGCCACGCAGCTAAGAAGAAGTGCAGCGCACGGCTGTTGTTGAAGCTGGCGTATTGGAAGATCAAGCGACCAAAGTAACCGTGGGCAGCCACGATGTTGTAGGTCTCTTCTTCTTGGCCGAATTTGTAACCGTAGTTTTGCGACTCGGTTTCGGTGGTTTCACGAATCAGGCTGGAGGTCACCAAGGACCCGTGCATGGCGGAGAACAGAGCGCCACCAAAGACACCGGCCACACCCAACTGGTGGAAGGGGTGCATCAGGATGTTATGCTCCGCTTGGAACACAATCATGAAGTTGAAGGTACCGGAAATACCGAGGGGCATACCATCGGAGAAGCTACCTTGACCAATGGGGTAGATCAAGAACACGGCAAAGGCCGAAGCCAAGGGAGCAGAGTAGGCAACGCAAATCCAAGGACGCATCCCCAGACGGTAGCTGAGTTCCCATTGCCGACCCATGTAGCAGGAGGCACCCAGCAAGAAGTGGAAGATGATCAACTGGTAAGGACCACCGTTGTAAAGCCACTCATCGAGAGAGGCGGCTTCCCAGATGGGGTAGAAGTGCAAGCCAATGGCGTTGCTGGAGGGCACCACAGCACCCGTGATGATGTTGTTGCCGTAGATAAGCGACCCGGACACAGGTTCACGGATGCCATCGATGTCCACCGGAGGAGCAGCAATGAAGGCAATCACAAAGCAAATGGTTGCGGCTAGCAGCGTTGGGATCATGATCACCCCAAACCAGCCCACATAGAGCCGGTTATCGGTGCTGGTGACCCAATTACAAAACCGCTCCCACAGATTTGCGCCTTCGCGGCGCTGGAGAGTCGTAGTCATAGTCGTAATGAATCCAATATATATAGATGACAAAACCCTTAACAATTGAAATAAAATGCAAGGGCTTAAGCATTAATCTATAGTTTTTGACTAGGAAGAGGGAGTGATCTAAATTCTTGTTTTCAAAACTAAATAATTGGTAAACTGTATTTATTTTTCTTTACTAATTTATTTGAGGGCGATCGCCCCAACTTCGAAATTACGACAATAGTGAGGTTGTACATTACATATTGCATGGTGAACTCAGGACAATCCCCTATTCCAAGCATTGGTGTCATTGGTGGTGGCCAGTTGGCATGGATGTTGGGGTTAGCGGCCAAGGAGATGGGGATCAGCCTTTGGGTGCAAACCCCCGACCCTAAGGATCCAGCCGTAGCGGTTGCGGCGGGGGTAATTTACGGTGCGGTCAGTGATGTGATGGCCACCCAGCGGTTGGCTGCCCACACAGAGGTCATCACTTTTGAAAACGAATTTGTCGATCTGGGCGCGCTACACGCCCTTGCAACGCAAGGAGTCTGTTTTTATCCGACCTTGTCTTCCTTGGCACCCTTGCTAGATAAGTATCAGCAACGACGCTTTCTGCAAGAGTTGGGGATTCCGATCCCAGCCTTCGCCTACTTAGAAGAGTGGCCAACCGTGCTACCCTGCGTGATTAAGGCCTGCCGCCATGGGTACGATGGTCAGGGCACGTTTTTAATCCGCACGGAGGCGGCATGGCAAGAGTTTCGGCAGCGATGGCCAGAGATCCCAGCGCAGCACTTTCTTGCAGAGGCGTTTGTTCCCTATACCCATGAGCTGGCGATTATGGCGGCGCGATCGCCCCGGGGGGAGATTGCCCTCTATCCAGTGGTAGAAACCCAGCAGGTCAACGCAATTTGTCGGCGCGTGATTGCCCCAGCCGCGGTTACGCCAGCCATTGTCCAGCAGGTGGAGCGCATGGCAACGGAGATTTTGAATGCCCTAGAGGCAGTCGGGATCTTTGGCATAGAGTTCTTTTTAAGCGCCACCGGGCAGCTGCTCGTGAATGAAATTGCCCCCCGCACCCATAATTCGGGTCACTATACGATTGATGCCTGTGCCACCAGCCAGTTTGCCCAACATCTGCGGGCAGTGAGTGGGCAGCCCCTTGGCAGCACGGCGATGCATACTCCGGCAGCAGTCATGGTGAATTTGCTGGGGCTAGCAGCGGCGGAGGTAGATTACACTGCTAAATGTATGGCTCTAGCGGCTCTTCCCCACGCACATTTGCACTGGTACAGCAAAAAAGAGGCTTACGCGGGGCGTAAGCTGGGGCACCTGACTGTGTTGCTCGATACCCCTGAGGCAGCAGCAGCCATGATTCAGCAAATCGAAGCAATCTGGTATGGTGCTAGTGTGTCTGCCTCGCTGTGCTAATGCGTCCCTCGCGTCTGCCCTTCCCGCAACCGCTAGATAAAGCTGCCCTAGGAGTCATGTTGGTGGCGGCGCTATTCACGCTGCTTCTGCTTTGGGGGGGAGATCGCACCCATGCCCAAGTGCGCTACTTTACTTGGCAAAACCGCGATATTGGTGCTGACGATCGTGCCTTTATCTTGGCGTTTAATCGTCTCATGGATTGGTCGTCGGTGACGCAACACTTAAGGATTGAACCGCCGCTCGCAGGTAAAGCTAGTTGGTCAGGGCGGCGCTTTGCCTATACGCTGACCCAGCCTATTCCCTACGGCCAAACCTTTCAGCTCTCCCTTGATGAAGCGGTTTCAGTCCCCCAAGGTAAACCCATGCAAGCCTTTCAGGGTCAGTTCCGCAGTCGCGATCGCGTCCTTGTATATCTTGGCTCAGGGGTGGAGGAAGGACGACTCATTCTCTATAACCTGACCCTGCAACAAAAAACCTTTTTGAGCCCCCCTAATTTACGGGTGTTTGATTTTCAGCCCTATCCCGCTGGCGATCGCATTCTCTTTAGTGCTAGTGAACGGGGCGAACAAATGAGCTTTGACCCCCAACTTTATACGGTTACCACGGGTCTGCATTTCAATGCCCCAGACCGTCCGCGCCGTCAACCGCGCCCTATTGGCGAGCTCTCCTTAATTCTCGACAATAGCGACTACCAAAATCTACGCTTTCAGTTGGCAAACGACGGCAGCAAAATTGTTGTGCAGCGGGTTAATCGTCTGCAACCAATGGAGAGTTCCCTGTGGCTGCTGGATCGCAACTTTCAGCCCCGCCGTCTAAACCAAGCGGCGGCGGGAGATTTCCGCATTGCCCCTGATAACCAGCATCTTATTATTGCCCAAGGTCAGGGGTTGGCGATCGTGCCATTGGTGCCTGAGAGTAAGGAAACTGCCTTTGACTTTCTCCCGCAGTACGGCATGGTTCTCGATTTTAGCCGCGATGGTCGCAAGGTTGCGGTGGTGAAGTTTAATCCGAATTTCTCGCGATCGCTATACGTGGTGAACATTTTTGGTACCCATGAAGAGTTGTTGACCGTGAATGGCTCCATTCTTGCAGCGCAGTTTGACCCTGGAGCAGAGCACCTTTATGTAATTCTGACGCGGATTGAAGGGGACGAAACATACCGTGAGGTACCCTATTTAGGACTCTTTGACCTGAAAACTAAGCAGTTATACAAGCTCAAGGACTTTGCTCCACAGCAGGACTTATACCTGAGCTTGTCTCCCGATGGGCGCACCTTGGCCGTGGACTATGCCGAGGGTCACTCAACTCCCGATACCATTGACAATAGCGATCTGTATGGGGATACTGCCCCCCTAGAGGGTTCCCCCGATCTCCTAGGGGAGCTACCCACCCCTGACACCAGCGAGGCACCCCCACGCTCTGAGCAACCCCAGCCCCAACAGCACCAAATTTGGCTTTTCCCCCTAGAATTAAATCAGGATAAGATTACAGTTGGGATGCCAGAACCGTTGGCACCCGGTCTGCAAGCACGGTGGTTACCCTAATGGCAGCGGCAACTGGTCGAGTTGTTCTGAATCACTCTACCCATATTGAGGGGCTGATTCCCGTCCTAGAAAAGTTGGCCAAGGTAGCGGGCATTACCACCCTCACTCCGGGGGTGATTGCCCCGGTCAAAGGCAAGTCTCCCCACCTGCACCTGCGAGTGTCAGTGCCCATTAAGGGAGGCTTCAAGGTCATTGCACGCCGTGGCAAAACGGTGCAAGAGGTCTTTGTTGTTACCCACCTGAGCGAGGCGGAACTAAAAGGCGCGATCGCCACTGTTTTAACGACATGTAGCAAGAAGTCCCCGATGCTACCGCAGGTGAATCGTGGGATGAATTGCGACCAATAAAAACAACCAACGGACAGAGATTAGCCCTAGCCAAAAGCTTTGGCTGCTGTCGCTGGTACTGTAATTATTCGCTCAACTTGTGCCAAGAAACCTACCAATCAACTGGGAAAGGGTTATCACGCTCAGCTATTCAGGGATTACTCCCTAGCTTAAAGAAGGAGCACCCTTGGCTGAAGGAGGCTTACTCGCAGTGCTTGCAAGTTGTGGCTCTAAATTTATCCGGCTCTATCGTCCGAGTTATGCTTAATCAATAGCTAAATGCCAGCAAATTAAGCAACGTAACTGAAAATTGTCAAAGTTCCTGAACCCATAACCTGACCGCTTGATCAGCTTCAATTTATTGTTAATACCTTCGACAACACCACTATTTGTGTGATTATCAAAATAG
>NZ_JAKLTU010000003.1:0-62319 GCF_022570815.1 Synechococcus sp. PCC 6716 | reverse complement strand
ATCTCTTAAATCTCGCACTAGATACCAATGATTCTGGTGTAAATGACAACTTTTTTGTTGGCAACGTGGGCAAATCGCCTCGGTTGTCTTTGCTTCCACTATAAGAATCAATTCTCCCGCAACATCGGTATAATCTTCAACCTCAATTCCAGGTAGGTTTAGTAGATCAGTTAGAAGTAGCTGCATATCTTAGATTTCGTATAGCATGTTACATTAGCATACCAAGTCCGATAGACCCGACCATCTTCGGTTTTACTATCTGCAATAACATAAAAACAATTTTTGATTTTAGCCCCTATTTCATACTTCAAATCATCTAGACCCCAGTATGGCTCAGGATTGATTCCTTGCAAGCCAATTTTACTTTCTATTGATTTTAGCCAATCACGAATTTTTGTGTCTGATTTATCAGCTTGAGAAGGATCAAAAACAAATCTTAATTTTCCTTTTTCTCGATCCATAATTAATCTAAAACCTCGATTAGTAAATTCTGTTGCTTTCGTTGTCGAGCGAAAACTTTTTTCTGTAGCTGGATACTTGCTTCCTGCTTGTTTATGCTCCCATCCATAATAGGGCAATAAAATTTTAGAAACTATTTTTGCACCTCGTGGTGATGGCTCAATATGTTTGAGGGTTACTAATGATGATGTGTGATGTCGTTGCCCCTTCAGTTCCCATTCCTGCATATTTGGAATAGGTAGATTATTTTCCCGAAGCCCTAGTAAGGCTTCTAGAGTATTTCCTACGGCACCATCATTACGACTATTTTTCGTTTTTTTAACACTGCGATGCCACCCCTGAGCTGCAACCTGACGAATAAGGTCAACTAACTCAGTTTTGGTATACAGTCTCACTGAGGCGGTCTCCAAAAATCTAATAGATACTCAAAAGTGGTTCCCATTGTAATGTAATTACTAGGCCAGCCAAATATACCAACTTTATTAACAATGTTGGTTCTATCCCAGATAATCGTATTTCTGAGTTCATAGCCTCGCTTTCTTAACTCTTCAATCAGGGCTACATGAATGGTAATACGCTGATCTTCCCACCACATATCAGGAACATTGATCACACAGTGAGCTTTCGGCTTCAACAGTGGCAGAAGTGACTCAAAAATATCACCCATGGCTGTAGTATATTCTGCCAGAGGCATTGTTCCTAAGTCCCGCGTATCCTGTGAGTACTGCTCGATCTTGCCAAATTGTTCATTACGACGGTTTCTCCTAGACTTGTTCGTGCGCCTACGATTCAGTAGGTTAGCGTAGGGGGGAGATGTCCAAATCAAGCTAATCATTTCAGGCTCAAAGTAGTTAGGGATATTTCTAGCATCATCTTGCAAGGCTAGTTGTTGGGCTTGATTGAATAAATTATTAGCAGCTAGGCGTTCTTGGCATAACTGAATATATGTTGCATTCAGATCAAACCCAACAGCATTGCGATTTAGATCCTGAGCAGCAACAAGAGTGGTACCACTGCCAACAAACGGGTCGAGCACAAGTTCACCTTCATGGCTAAACAGGCTGATCACGCGCTTAGCAAGAACAATAGGAAAGGTTGCTGGATGTAAATTTTTATCACGAATATCTCTGCCTTCATAATTAAACTGCCAGACACCAAGCTGACACTTAATCCATTCTTTGGCACTGAGACAGTTGATATGATTTGCTGGACAAGAACAGGTTCGTGTATGCGCAATAGAAATCTTTTGCTGACTTTGAGGAACTGAGCTTAAGGAAGCAGCTAGCGCCGCCGGAGTATTCGTATTGGTGAGCAACATGACCTCTACAGTCAGTCAAAAAATTATGTTGGAACGTATCTTTTATTAATGTAGTATATAAACTATTTGCTAGCTCTTAGACGGTTGTAATTGTGGACAAACCCTTAAAGTGATCGCAAGCATTCAGGTGAGCCTAGGGATTGACAAATAGAACATCACTCATCCCATTGACTCGTTAGCCTCCCGTTTTTTGGGGGTCACCGGCACCTAGCGGAGCACTGTCCCTCGGACACCTCAGTAGCACGGGTCATCCCCGCTAGGCAGATAGGCGCAACAGCCAAGGAGGAGCATTCATCTAGTGATGTCTTAACCGCCAGCGATCGCTGGGATGATACTCACTTCATCACCATCCCTGAGGGGGGTTTCAATGCCATTGAGGAAGCGAATATCCTCATTATTTACATAAAAATTGACAAATCGCCGTAGTTGACCGCTGTCGTCACACAGACGTCCTTTGATGCCTGGGCAGTCCTGCTCGAGTTTTTCGAGTAGATCAGCAATGGACTGGGCATGGCACTCAAGGGTTGCCTGATCGCGGGTAAGTTTTTGCAAGGCGGTAGGAATTAAAACGGTAACAGCCATAGGTCTCTATAGGTCTCTAGTGTGAATGGAATGTTAATAGAACAAAAGACGACGAAAATATCTAAACCAGCACAGGTTGCCAGTCGAGTCGCTCAAGGGTGCGCGCTCGCTCCAGCGCCCGCTCGAAACTACTCAACTTCGGTTCAATGGTCAGGGGTTCGCCAACATAGTCTTGCACTGCTTCCTGAGTTTTTAGACCATTACCGGTGATATAGACGACGGTGACTTCCTCAGGGTCGATTTTTCCTGCTGCCACTAATTTCTGCAGGACGGCAATTGTGGTGCCCCCAGCGGTTTCGGTGAAGATGCCTTCAGTTTCTGCCAAGAGTTTAATTCCCGCCACGATTTCGTCATCGTTGGCGGACTCAATAGCTCCGTTGGTTTTGCGGGCAATATCAAGGGCATAAACGCCATCGGCAGGGTTACCAATGGCAATAGATTTAGCAATCGTGTTGGGTTTCACCGGTGAGACAAAATCTCGACCCTCGGCATAGGCTTGGGCAATGGGGGAGCAGCCCGCCGCCTGCGCACCACTACAGCGCACCGGTTTATCAGCCACTAACCCCACGTCGACAAATTCCCGGAAGCCCTTATAAATTTTTGTAAATAGCGACCCGGAGGCTAGGGGTGCGACAATGTGATCGGGCAACTGCCAGCCCAACTGCTCAATGACCTCATACCCTAGGGTTTTTGAGCCTTCGGAATAGTAGGGACGCAAGTTGATGTTGACAAAGCCCCAACCGTGGGTATTGGCTACTTCGGAACACAATCGGTTCACCTGATCGTAATTGCCTTGGACTGCCATCAGCGTGGGTGCATAAATCAGTGTCCCCAAGACCTTGCCCGATTCTAAGTCAGCGGGAATAAAGACGCAGCAGTCTAACCCCGCATGGGCGGCGATCGCCGCTGTGGAGTTGGCCAAGTTACCAGTGCTGGCACAGGACACCGTCGTAAACCCTAGCTCCCGTGCCCGCGTTAACGCCACGGATACCACCCGATCCTTAAAGCTGAGGGTGGGCATATTCACTGCATCATTTTTAATGTAGAGATGCTTTAGCCCCAGCCGTCGTGCCAAGCGACTTGCTTTGACCAATGGGGTCATGCCAGTGCCTAAGTCAATCGGCTCTGTGGACGTAACGGGTAAAAAGGGGCGGTACCGCCAGATGGACTGTGGCCCGGCTTCAATGGTGCTGCGACTGACGGCTTCAGACAACTGGCTGAGATCGTACTTGACTTCAAGAGGGCCAAAGCAGTACTCGCAGACGTGGATGGCTTGGGCTTCATACTCCGCTCCACACTCTTTGCACTGGAGATGGGTGAAGTAGGTATCGCTGGTTGCGGAAGTCAGGGTTGCGGTCATGGGTTCAGACGGCCTTAGACAAGTTGCTGACCATCCTAACAGGGGGCGATCGCCCTGTCAAATATACCCGACTAAAATAATCGGGTATTTATGATTTTTGTAAGCATCGACATTTGCAGAGTCTGCTGTATAGGAACTGATTTTGCTATGGATAACCGTTTGAAGTCGTAGAGACACTGAACATGGAAACACTGCAACAGCTACTGAAAAATATTGAATTGAGCACCCCCCAAATCTTTGGTGCATTGACGGTCATTCCCTTGGTGCGATCAGTCACAGGGTCTGCTGACTATTGGACGTTAGACGAAGCCATGGCTCATAACTGGGTGACGATCACTGAAGTTTCTGAAGCGGGTACCGTGCCTGAGCTATTGTGTAGCAACACTAGCGATCGGTCGGTTCTGTTGCTTGATGGCGAGGAAGTGGAAGGAGCAAAGCAAAATCGCATCTTCAACCTGACATTGCTAGTGCCAGCACATACGAACTTAAACATCCCCGTCAGTTGTGTTGAGCAAGGTCGTTGGCGTTATCGCTCCCGCACCTTCAAGACGGCGAAGCATACCTACCACGCCAGCGGCCGTGCCAAGAAAATTCAGCAAGTCACTCGTGCGTTGAAACAACAGGGACGACCGTATGCTGATCAGCACCAAATCTGGGCAGAGGTAGATGAGCATCTTGAAGTTCTTGAATGCGACTCCCCAACCTCTGCCATGGCGGATCTATACGCTCAAGAGTTGCCTAAGCTAGCAGACTATACAGCGGCTTTTCAGGCCATTACGAACCAAGTGGGGGCTATTTTCGCACTCAATGGACAGATTTGGGGTCTAGAGTTGTTTGACTTCCCCAGTACGTTTGCGCAATTGTTGCCTAAACTTCTCCCCAGCTATGCCCTTGAGGTGCGGGGTGTCCCTGACCCAACTCCCCTTGCCCCCCAAGCCGTGACAGACTTTCTTCAGAACCTGTCTCAAGCGGATGCAGAAACCTTCCCAGCCTTGGCCGAAGGACTGGATATCCGTCTCAGTAGCCCCACAGTAATTGGCAGTGCCCTTGTTGCTAAAGAGCGGGTGATTCACGTGAGTGCCTTTCCGAATACACTGGCCACTGAAACGTACTAGGCACAACAGCTAACACAGAAGTAAACTACTCCCGCTAAGCGCTAACGCGCTGTAGATGGGAGCTTTCAGTAGCCCTCAAGATATGCTCACTCAAAGAGCAAGACAATATCTCGGATCCTCTAGGCTGGTTTACAGACAGCCCCAAACGCTTGATCAGGTTTGCTCCATACTTGATTGGTCTGACTCTGGTGCTTCAGTCTTCAGTTGGATGTGCAGATAGACGTTGCCGTCTCGATGCTTGCAAAGCTGAGCCGAGGTTGGCTGACGCCCTTTGAGTGTGCCTCTTTGGTAATGGCCTGCATTCAACTTCACCTTCTCTGTGCCTTGAACTGTTGCAAGGCTAACCTGCCACTCCTTATCGTTGAAGGTAAACAGATCGTTGTTACAGTCCATACTGGTTGGTGCAAACCGTTTAACAGGCTTGCCTTTGAGTTTGGCAGTCTTACCGCCACACGAGCGCACGCCCTGAGCGCCATGTTGGCCACCAAGGAGAATGTCTCTTTGATGGTCTAGTCGGTCAAGGACTGAAGAGCGATTTTGTTGGTGAGTTTGGGATGGGTGTTGTCATTGACATAGTTGCACGCATCAGCAGACGCCTGAAGAGTTGCCGCCAGTTTGGACGCTTACTCAGGCCTAGGTTGAAGCTTTACAATGAGTGTCAGGACTTGTTTCATGGTTGGTACTTTACCACCACTGTGAAGATTGTCTAGAATGGCCAAGAGTATTACTGATTTCGGGGGTATCGAGCCGCACTTATACGCCTTTGGCGGAGCGAAGCTCGACAGCGCTCCTCCCCCCCTGACCGCCAAGCTTCGCTGTGGCGAGAGCACCTCGGAGGTCTAGGTGGTTATTGTGCCATCTTCTTCCTTAAGGCTCGCTGCAACTATGGGGATCGTCCTAGTCGTTGAGCCAAGCGCAGGTCTAGGGTAGGATGAATGCGGTCTATCGTTTATTGACGGCCTGTGATTGATCTCAAACAGCTTCGTGAGACTCCCCAAGCGGTGGGCGATCGCCTACGGCGGCGGCAAGGTGATTACGATCTTGAAACGATTCTTAAATTGGATGAGCAGCAACGCCAACTCGAGCAACAGCGCTCCCAACTACAGGCACGCAGCAACGAAATTGGTGCCCTTGTCGGCAAAAAAATCAAGGCAGGAGCCGATCCGCGCGATCCAGAGATTCAAGCCCTGAAAGCAGAGGCAAACGACCTGAAAAAAAAATTAGCCGATCTCGAACCCCGAGAGCGTAATCTCAAGGAGCAGCTAGAGGCACTGCTTCTAACCATTCCCAACCTGCCTAGTGACACCACCCCCCTTGGCCGCGATGAAAGAGATAATGTTGAAGTCCGTTGCTGGGGCGATGAATTCAAACCAAGCCATCCCTGTCAACCCCATTGGGAGGTTGCCACTCAACTGGGGCTGCTAGAGGTGGAGCGATCGGTGAAGGTGGCGCAAAGCCGCTTTGTTACCCTCGTGGGGATGGGGGCAGCGCTCGAGCGCGCCCTCATTCAGTTTATGCTGGATACCCATACCGCTCGGGGCTACGTCGAAATTCTGCCGCCTTTTTTGGTGAATACTGCCTCCCTAACGGCAACGGGGCAGCTCCCCAAGTTTGCCGAAGAAAGCTTTCGCTGCGCTGAGGATGATCTGTGGCTCATTCCCACCGCCGAGGTTCCTGTCACCAATTTTTACCGCGATGAAATTTTGTCAGCTGAGCAGTTGCCCATCTACCACTGTGCCTATACCCCCTGTTTTCGCCGCGAAGCTGGCAGCTACGGTAAGGATACCCGGGGGCTGATCCGCCTGCACCAGTTTGACAAGGTGGAGTTAGTGAAGTTTGTCCACCCTGAGACCTCCGCAGCAGAGCACGAGCAATTAGTGGCCGATGCCGAGTTTATTCTCCAAGCCCTTAAGCTGCCCTATCGGGTTATAGAGTTATGTACGGGGGACTTAGGGTTTGCGGCCATGAAATGCTACGACTTGGAGGTGTGGCTGCCTGCGGCCAACTGCTATCGCGAAATTTCCAGTTGCTCGAACTTTGGCGATTTTCAGGCACGGCGCGGCAAAATTCGCTTTAAGGGGGCAAAACAAAAGGGAACCCAGTTTGTGCATACCCTGAACGGCTCCGGACTGGCGGTCGGGCGTACCATGGCTGCGATTTTAGAAAATTACCAGCAACCCGATGGCTCTGTGGCTGTGCCCGAGGTGCTCCAGCCCTATCTGCGCTGCTCCCATTTAACCGGAACAAGGCTGTGAAGACAACGCTGGCGGCGATCGCCCAAGCTCTTGGTCAAACGGGAGACTGGCCAGAGCAACCCGTGACCGGCATTAGTACAGATTCGCGCCACGTGGCTGCTGGCAATGTCTTTGTGGCACTGCGGGGAGATACCTTTGATGGGCATCAGTTTGTGGCGCAGGCGGCAACAGCAGGGGCAACTGCCCTGATTGTCGAGGAACCTGTCGTTAGTCAGCTTCCCCAATTGCAGGTGGCCAATACCCTTGCTGCGTACCAACGCTTAGGGCAGTGGTGGCGCAAGCAGTGCCGCGCAGCCATTATTGCCATTACTGGCTCCGTGGGTAAAACCACCACTAAGGAAATGATTGCGGCCGTCCTCCGTCACTACGGCAGGGTTCTTAAAACTGAGGCCAACTTCAACAATGAGATTGGCGTTCCCAAAACCCTCCTGCAATTAGAACCTGCGCATGACTTTGCAGTGATTGAAATGGGGATGCGATCGCCCGGGGAGATTGCCCTCCTCAGCCAAATTGCCCAGCCCGATATAGCGGTGATTACGAACGTTGGCACAGCCCACATTGGCCGCCTTGGATCCCGGGAAGCCATTGCTGCGGCCAAGTGCGAACTCCTGGCCGAAATGCCCGCCACCAGCACCGCGATACTGAATGCCGATACTCCCCTCCTATTAGAAACAGCCAGTCGCGTCTGGTCAGGAACAACCCTCACCTACGGTTTAACCGCCGGTCAGCACCGCGGGGTCTATTTGCCGCCCCATACCCTCCAGATAGGGGATCACGCCTACACAGTTCCCCTTGCTGGTGCTCACCATGCCCTCAACTTTTTGGCAGCCTTAACGGTTCTCAGGGCGCTGGGGCTGAATCCTCAAGCGTTGCCACCGCAGCTAGAGCTACACTTGCCCGCGGGGCGGGGTGGCCGGTATCGGCTAGAACCAGATATTCTTTTACTGGATGAAACCTACAATGCTGGCCTCGAATCCATGGTGGCGGCACTCCAGCTCCTGCGTAGCCTGCCCGGACAGCGGTATTTGGCAGTGCTGGGTGCGATGCGAGAGCTAGGGGACTTCTCGCTTCCCTTTCATCAACAGGTGGGGGCAACGGTCGCCCAGTTGGGGTTCGATGGGTTATTGATTTTAGATGAGGGCGCTGAAGGGAAAGCCCTTGCCCAAGGAGCAGCAACGGTGCCAAGCCAGCAATTTGCTAGCCATGGGGGCTTAGTGGAGTATTTATTGACCCATCTGCAGCGGGGCGATCGCGTGCTGTTTAAGGCCTCCCATGCCGTTGCCTTGGATCGCGTTGTGGCAGAACTGCGGCAACGTTGGCCGCGTTGATAGTCCGCTGTTGTTGCGCAATTCTTCATCGGTCTATAGGGTGAAATTAGCGCCTATCTCCAAGGCTGTTCGGCTGGTGGTGTTGCTGAATGTGACTATGAATTGCCCTCATCCCCAACCCTTCTCCCCAAGGAAAAGGGCGCTAAGAGTCTTGTTCCCTCTCCGTTGGGAGAGGGCTAGGGTGAGGGCGGCAAAAGACTCAAACCTGAAAGTCATACTCCTATTCAGCTATTCAGCAACGCCTGGTTGGTTGACAGGAACATAATTGCGTACAAGAGTGAGTAGAAGAACTGGGCAAAACTGACCAATCGGCATCATAGCAATTTGAGAAGGTGTGGCAGTGACCATTCAAAAGCGACTGAGTTGGCGATCGCTAGGATTCGATTGGCTCCCCGTCATTCTGGGGAAGCGATCGCGCCTTAACTCTGTGTTACAACGGTTAGGGCTACACCATTGGCAGGTTGGCGCTATCTTGTCTCTGTGTGCGTCCCTCGGAATTTCTAGCGTTTCCCTATGGCTGCTCTTGCGGCAACCCAACACAGCGGGGAACTGCCAATTTGTGTTTTGGCCTTTTGCCTCAGCTGCCTTTCGGTTGTACTGTGCCCAAGCAGCAGCGGAGCAGCAACGCTTAGAGGATTTACTCTACGCCATTGACTTAATTGACAACTTGCCGCGAGATCATCCCCTTGCCCCCGAAGTTAACCGCCGCCTCGAAGTGTGGTCGGATCAGGTGTTGGCGCTAGCGAATGCTGCCTTTCATGAGGGGCAACTCAGTCGAGCCATTACCTTTGCCCGCCGTATTCCCCGCCATGTCCATGCCTATGGCAAAGTTGAGGCGCAAATAGCCCGTTGGCAAGAGATTTGGCAAGAGGGGGAAGGGATCTACCGCCGTGCCGAAACTGCCCTGAAAAACCTTGAGTGGCGCGAGGCGTTTGAGATTTCTCTACAGCTCCAGTTTGTCGAGTGTCGCTATTGGTCACAGGAGCAGTTTGGTGCCTTTAACCAGCGGATTATTCGGGCTCAAAAAGAGGATCGGCAACTGGATGAGGCGCGAGCCTTGATGGCGCGAGGTGGTGCCGATAACCTTGCGGCTGCCATTACCATTGTCCGTCGCATTCCTAGCAGCAGCGATGTATATCCTGGGGCGCGGCGACTCATCAATGAACTGGGGGAACGCTTGCTCCAAGAAGCCATGGCTGCTCTTGAGCGCTACGAAGCGGCAGAGGCGCGGCGCATCGCCCGGCTCGTTCCCAATGATGTTAGCAGTGTCAGGGCAGCCCAAGATGTGGTGAAGCTAGCAGCGGCTGAGGAGTTAGCCCAGGCAGGGATGGGGGCAGACATCGGCAGTGCGATCGCCCAAGCGCGCACCATTAGTGCCCAGCGTCCTCTTTACTTTGATGCTCAGCGGGCAATTCGTCGATGGCAAACGGATCTGAAGGTATTGCAAACCCTAGCAGAGGCGCAGGCCATTGCCCGCAGTGGCGACATTGGCCACCTCCGCCAAGCGATTGCGATGTTGATGATGCCCCTCACGGAGGCCAGTCCCTACCGCCAAGAGCAAATCCGTACCCAGCAGCGGATTTGGCAGCGGCAAGTGGAAGTTGCTGAAGATCAGCCACTGTTGGATCGCGCGAATGCGTTTGCCCGCCTCGGAACACCTGAAGGGTTGCTGCAAGCACGGCAACTTCTAGAGCAAATTCGCCCGAATCGCGCCCTGTACGAGACGGCTCAAAACCGTATTGCTGAACTGTTTCCGGCAACACCTACAACCACTGAGGCTTGGATCCCTGATGTGGATACCCTGCGGCTCAGTCAAGCCCAAAATCGTGCCCGGGGTGGGCGACCGACGGATTTTGCTGCGGCGATCGCCATTCTCCAAGAGATTTCCCCCGAGGCCACGATTTTCCCCGAAGCTAATCAGCTACGTCTAGAGTGGGGGCACAATATTCTAGAGCAGGCACGCTACTGGGTGGGGCGCGATACCGCTGAGGCGATCGCCACCGCAGAACTCATTCCCCAAGGCCATCCCCTCTATCCTGAGGCTGCTGAACTCATTGCCACATGGCGGCAGATCATGAGCCAACAACCGCCGATGTCGCCTTAGCGAGAGGTACTCTCCACTAGCCGGATCTTTTTGGCTAACCCCACGGCTTGGAGAGCACGAATGGTGATCCAAGTAATGTCAAATTCCCACCATTGCAGACCGTGGCGAGCCGAGTGAGGATAGGTGTGGTGGTTATTGTGCCAGCCTTCGCCAAAGGTGAGCAGGGCAACCCACCAGCAGTTCGTGGAGCGATCGCCAGAGTCAAAGGTACGGTAGCCAAATTTATGGGTTGCACTATTGACAAACCATGTTAGGTGATATACCAACACCAAACGCACAAAAACTCCCCACACCACAAAGGGTAAGCCCCCCCAAAGGTAGAGCAACACCGCTAAGACCACTTGCAGCGGCACAAAGTACTGATTGAGAAAGCGATAGATAGGATCGCCGTTAATATCCTTCGTGAGGCGTTCCACCTCAGCTTTAGCGGGTATGGTCACCAGCATCCACCCCATGTGCGACCACCAAAAGCCCCGTTGAGAATTATGCTGATCCTGTTCTTGATCGGAGTGCAGGTGATGATTGCGGTGCAGCCCGACCCACTCAATCACGCCACCCTCACAGGCTAAGCTGCCGCAAAACACAAAGAAATATTCTAGCCATTTCGGGCACTGGAAACTGCGGTGAGTCACTAACCGATGCCAGCCAAGGGTAATGCCTAAACCGCCGGACACCCAGTAAAGGACAGCACACAAAATCACTGCCTCAACGGAAAAAAACTTTGGCACAACGGCCAGTAACGCACCCACATGGACAACAACCATAAATAGAATCACCCCCCAATTAAGACGTGAGGGGGGTGTGGGCACAACGGAAACAGATGTCATACAAATCTCTTTTTTCAGTGATAACAAGCCCTGTTATAGAGACACCCCGTTTCCGGGGTCTATTTCAGGGATAATAGCGGATGGGCTTGCTTGAAGCCCCGATCGCCTGAAGGACAGGCAATCGCCAGACATTAAGTTCAGGAGAGTTGTGTCCTCACTGTGACAGCTAACATCCTTGCGGCAGCGGAGCAAGCCCTGTCTCCTATTTTTTCCGAGATTGATAGCCGCGTCAAGCAAAATTTAGATCGGGTTTTACGCTCATTTCGCAATCAACGGGTAGGGGTGCACCACTTTAGCAGCATGACTGGCTACGGCCACGGTGATCTTGGGCGCGAGACCCTCGATCGGGTGTTTGCTGAGGTGATGGGGGCAGAAGCCGCCTTGGTACGGGTACAGTTTGTGTCTGGAACCCACGCGATCGCCACCGCTCTGTTGGGGCTGCTGCGTCCGGGAGATGAACTGGTTGCCCTCGCAGGCGCTCCCTACGACACCCTCGAAGAGGTCATTGGTCTGCGGGGACACGGGCAAGGCTCCCTCAAGGACTTCGGCATCCACTATCGCGAAATTCCCTTAGACGGAAATGGGGAGCCGAACTGGGGGGCGATCGCCACCTGTGTAGAGCCACAGACGCGGATGGTGCTGATTCAACGCTCCTGTGGTTATACGTGGCGACCCAGCCTCAGCCTTGATCAGATGGCCAAGATGATTCAACTGGTCAAGGCACAAAATCCTGCTGTGATTTGCTTTGTCGATAACTGCTACGGCGAATTTGTCGAGACCCAAGAACCCACCCACGTAGGGGCGGACTTAATGGCTGGTTCCCTCATTAAAAACCCCGGCGGTACCATTGCCCCAGCGGGCGGTTATCTCGTAGGCAACGCCGCCCTCATCGAACAAGCAAGTTATCGGCTCACAGCCCCCGGCATTGGCCACGAGGGGGGAGCCACCTTTGACCAAAACCGACTCCTGTTCCAAGGTCTATTTTTAGCACCGCAGATGGTGGGCGAAGCCCTCAAGTGTAGCTACCTGCTAGGGTATGTCTTTGATCAATTGGGCTATGCAGTCAATCCACCGGCGCTTGCCCCGCGCCGCGATGTCATCCAAGCAATTGCTTTGGGCAGTCCCGAGAAACTAATTGCCTTTTGCCGCACGTTGCAGCGCTACTCCCCCATTGGTTCCTACCTTGACCCAGTGCCCGCGCCCATGCCCGGCTATGCCGATGAGCTAGTGATGGCGGGGGGCACCTTTATTGATGGCAGCACGGCAGAACTCTCTGCTGATGGCCCACTGCGCTCCCCCTACATTGTCTTTTGCCAAGGCGGTACCCACTGGACTCATATGGCCTTAATTCTGGAGGCGCTCCTTGCAGATAAAACGCTGTAGCCTCAACCGACCTGTTGAGGGGGCGCGATCGCTTCCCACTGGCTAAGAATATCCGCTTCAAACGCCTCTTGCCACGAGGGGCAAGTGCGCTGAGTTATCGCGTGAGCCGCTGTGCCCATCCGCTCGCGATAGCTAGGATCGGTGAGCAAGGGTGCAATGGCTGCTGCCCACACCTGCGGATCACGGCTGAAAACAACCACACCATCGACTCCCGATGCATCCACGTACTTGCGCCCCCCATCAAACCCTGAAATCACAACAGGTAGCCCCGCTGCTCGCGCCTCAACCACCACATTGGGACCTGTTTCCGACTCTGAAGGAAACACAAACACATCGCTGCTGGCGTAGATCGCCCCTAGTTTCTCTTGGGGTACTTTGCCCGTCAGGGTCACCCGATTCCCTAAGCACGCCTTGACCTCCCTGTCCTGTGCTCCTTCCCCCACCACTAACACGTGGAAATCATAGCCCTGCCTAGCTAACTCCATTGCCGCTGCTGCCATCAGCAAGACGTTTTTACTGGCATCTACCCGCCCCACAAACAGTAGGATGGGAACATCAGGGAGGTGATATTCTTCCCGTAGCCACTGCGGTTGACGCCAACGCGGATGAAAGCGATCGCGATCGATGCCCCGGCGGAACCAATACACCCGTTCCTTGGGTAAAAAACTCATCAGCCACTCATAATCCTGCTGCCGCGAAACAAGAATGCGATCGCTAGCACGCATAAATCCCGCGAGCTTTCGCTCGGCTCGCCGACTAAACCACTGGTCAACCTTCAGTTGCTCCAGCCATAGCCATTGCCATAGCTTGCTGCCCCAGCTACGGCCACTCATACGCAGGATAATTTCCCGGGAATAGGTGCGCGTTAGTAACGGTAAATCGGTATGGATTGAACTCAGTAGGGGGCGGCGCTGCTGCTGGCAAAAACGGCGTACCGTTTGCGCAAAGCTAAAGGTATCGGTGAGGTGAAAGACATCGTGCTCAGCTAGATGCCGCCATAGCTCCCAATGAAACGGTGCGACATCTGTCAGTCCTGCCCCTTGGCGCAAGATTTCAAGGCGCTGCGTGCTGAATTGGGGTCGCAGCAAGCGGTAACGTACATTGGCAGCTAGGTCAATGGTTTGTGCCGTTGCCCCCAAAAAGTAAATCGTCAGATCAACACGTTCTGGATACTGGGTGGCGGCTTCAGCAAAGCGTTCCCAGCATTTGACGTGCCCCCCAGCATTGGGCTGCCATTCCAAGCAGATAAAAACAGCAACCGATAGCGGCGGTTTCAAGCCCCTCTCCTGAAAGATTGCACCTTAGTAAAACCAACAAGAACCCTTCACTGTCAATCTATGATGGAAGTATCTATAGATTGAAGCGCGAGATAAGTTGTAGCGATAGCCCATGGTACCATTCTTTTTCGCTGAAGCCTGAGCCATTCTGTTGCCAGCACCAAAGCGATATTGCCGTTTGTAGTGGCCGCATTTAGTGAGCCTCTAGCCGTAACAGAGCAGTTGGAGTGAGGGCTAATGCGATCGTTGACGGTCAAGGTGAATCTGATTGGTATTGAGCCGCTGTCTGATAGGGGCACGGGTTTTACGCTGCGTGTAGTGATTTTTCTCAATACAATACAGATCTAAATGGAGGCACTCAGCTATGGAACCTCAAGTTAAGGCTAAACCCACGTCACTATACGATGAAGATTACCAACGTTGGTTAGATCAAACGGTTGCTCAATTGAAAGCGCGCAACTTTAGTGATCTTGACTTGGAAAATTTAATTGAGGAGATTGAGAGCTTGGGCAGACGTGAGAAACATGCAATTTCAAGCTATCTCATGCGCTTATGTGAGCATCTCCTCAAAATTAAGTATTGGGAATCTGAACGAGAGATGTGCTTGCGAGGTTGGAAACGTGAGGTCATCAACTTCAGATTGCAAATTCAGGAGGAGTTGGAAGTCAGTCCTAGCTTGAAGTCGTTTTTACAGGATGTTTTCCGTAAACAATATAAAAATGGTAGAAAGCTTTTTCTCAATGCAAGTGAGTTGAATGCCTACTTGATTCCTGAAGAGCCGGTATTTTCATTGGAGCAAGCCCTAGATGAAGACTGGCTCCCTTGGCCGCCAGAATCGTCTTCTCGTTCGTAGCGATCTCAACAACAAATAAAGGTGTTACTACAACCTTGTGCCTTAATCATGTCTCAACTCACATGCCCAACTGTCCAATGCACACGGGGCAAGGATGGTGTCCACGAGATGGATATTGTGGGGTCTGCGATGCCGATCCAAGAGTGTCAGGGCAAGGTAGATCTGATTTATATCGACCCGCTGTTTGATGTAGGTGCAGATTTTTCGAGGCGTGTGATATTGGCAATCAATACAATGAAGCAACTGATGGAGGTGAGGCACTATGGAACCTCAAGTTAAAACTAAACTCACGTCACTATACGATGAAGATTATCAACGTTGGTTGGATGAAACGGTTGCTCAATTGAAAGCACAGGATTTTAGCAATCTTGATCTGGAAAATTTAATTGAGGAGATTGAGAGCTTGGGGAGAAGTGATAAACGAGCCATTTCCAGCTACCTGATGCGATTATGTGAGCATTTTCTAAAGCTCCGGTATTGGAAATCCAAGCGAGAGATGTGTTTTAGAGGGTGGGATCTAGAGATTACTAATTTTCGTTTGCAGATTCAAGCCATTCTCGAAGATAGTCCCAGCCTCAAAAATTACCTCAATGACCAGTTTTTATCTGCCTATGGCAATGCTAGAAAGCTTTTTCTGAAAGCAAGCCAACTGGAGTCCCAAGAAGTTCCTGATGAGCCAGAATTTTCGTTGGAGCAAGCCCTAGATGAAGACTGGCTCCCTTGGTCACCAGAATCGTCTTCTCATTCGTAGCGATCTCAACAACGAAATTACAGGGTC
This sequence comes from Synechococcus sp. PCC 6716, assembly GCF_022570815.1. Lineage (NCBI taxonomy): Bacteria > Bacillati > Cyanobacteriota > Cyanophyceae > Synechococcales > Synechococcaceae > Synechococcus > Synechococcus sp. PCC 6716. Next base: position 46,680 of record NZ_JAKLTU010000003.1, on the reverse strand, counting down.
TGCGTTGATGTTGAACTGAAGTAGTGGCCTCAAAGCAAGTTGCTAGGTCTCTAATTCCATCAGGCTATGTTAGGGGGAAGGCTCAACGTGCTGCGAACTTGAGCTAGCAGTGACTCACGACTGACTTCCCAACCCTGCTCGCCATTGGGACGCTCTAACACAATCAGGCTATCTACGGGGTCGGCAGCTAAGAGTTGAAACAGCAGTGGAATAATGGGCATTTCGACAACAACGAGTTGGCGATCGCCCTCACGATGGGCATTTGCCATCTCAGCACTACCGTAGGCGTGAATGACCACTTTTTGGTGGTAGGGGGGATGGCGCTCTTCAAGGGTAATAATCTGCCACTGGCCATCCTCGGTTTGCAGCACATAGTACATGGTCTGCTGGTAGCGTTGGGCTTCCTCTAGGAGGATAGGGGCGATCGCCTGTACCGCCGCAATTGTTGCCGGGTCGTCTGGGGCGTTGGCAATTAATTGGTTAACTTGGGTGGCTAAATCCACACCGCCTCCTTGGATTGAGTGGCACGACCTACTTTTTCGCGTCAAGGGCATCAAGGTCAAGGGCTTGGGAGCCACCCGTACCCAAAATGGTCAGCAGCTTGCCCAGTTGGTACCACACTAAAATGGCCGTGGCAACCGTCAGCCCAAGGGCGATCGCTATGCTCAGCCGTGCAGGAAAGCCATAGGTCCATAGCCCTGCACTCAAAAATAACCAAATTCCTAAACAAATACCTAAGTAAGGTACCTGTAGCCGGGAACCGCGAAGCTGACTGAGAATACGCGTTGAGCGACTACGGTTCCACTCCTGCACACTTTGTTTCAGGGTGGCCTCAAAAGCCTTGCCACTGGCCAACCCTATAAAAATTCCGGCAAGCAGCACTACAATGGGTGGATCAAACACAACAATAACCTGTCCTTACTGCATTAGCGAGCAACCGACAACCGCCCTAGCCCACGCTCTAGCGGGCAACCACTAAGGACTCCTCTTCTTTAGGAAGCGCTTGGGACACTGAAGCTTTGAGGGCTTCCCACGCCACATCAATGAAAAAGAGTGGCCGCAGGTCAGATTTCACCAAGTTCCAGAGCCGTTGCACCTCTTCGGTGTGGAGTCGGTCATCTTCGGTTAACGCTAGCACAATTTGCCGCCGTAAATACTGCCCCTCGTCTGAAAAGAGATACTGTAGGCCAAGGGTGGCTGTAGGTGCAAGGTTAAAATGACCATCTTGACGGGCGATCGTAATCAAGTTTTCAAGCCGCTGCCATTGCAGACGACCGTCTTTGAACAGTACATCCAATAATCGCCGCCGCAGTTGGGGCGATTCACCTTGCAGCAAGCGTCGCGCCACATAGGGATAGCTAACATCCACAATCCGAAACTCAGGGTTTAAGCAAAGGGCAATCCCTTCTTGGGTGACGAGGGAGCGAATAATCAAGGCAAACTTGGCTGGCACCCGAAATGGATAAGCATACATCAACTCTGAAAAGCGATCGGTAATAACCTTAAAGTTAAATTCTTGGACACTCGAGCCAATCACTTCCTCAAACACCGACTCAAGGGCAGGGATGATGGGCGTAATGTCGGTATCTGGGGTCAGGAAGCCTAGCTTGACAAAGTCTGCCGCTAATTGTGGGTAGTCCTTATTAACAAGGTGAACCACCGCATCTACCAAGGATTCTTTGGTGGTGTCTTCTAACTGATCCATCATGCCAAAGTCAATGTAGGCCATACGGCCATCCGCCATGGCAAACAGGTTGCCGGGGTGGGGATCCGCGTGGAAGAAGCCAAATTCCAGTAATTGGCGCAGACCAGAAATCACACCGACACGAATGAGATTGTCTGGATCAACCCCCGCCGCCACCATACAATCGGTACGGGTGAGCTTAATTCCGTGGATCCACTCCAGCGTTAGGACGTGCTGGCTGGTGAACTCCCAATAAATTTGCGGCACTTTTACCGTTGGGTCATCCCGGAAGTTGGCGGCAAATTTTTCAGCATTGCGACCCTCATTTAAGTAGTCGATTTCCTCAAAGAGCTTCCGGCCAAACTCATCGACAATATCGCGCAGATCATGGCAAAGGTTAATGGGCAGTAAGGGCTTCACCCACTGCACTAACAGCCGAATTAAAAACAAGTCGCGGGTAATTACCGGCAACAAGTTGGGTCGCTGTACCTTCACTGCCACCTCTTCGCCGGTGTGCAGTTTGGCACGATACACCTGACCAAGGCTGGCAGCCGCCACTGGCTGGGGTGAAAATTCTGCAAAGATATCCCCTAAGTTCAATCGCAAATCTCGTTCAATAATGGCGATCGCAATTTCGGTGGGGAAAGGAGGCAGCTTATCTTGCAGTAAGGTGAGCTGCTCAAGATAATCGGGACACACCAGATCGGGACGGGTGGACAGGGCTTGGCCTATTTTAATAAATGTTGGCCCCAAACGAATTAAGAGCTTGCGTAGCTGCATGGCTCGCAGTGGGATGTTAACCTCCTGTTGGCCGATCAATTTATCCCATTGCAACAGCAGCCAAAATGTAAAGAAGGATACAAAAATATTACAGAACCGCCCTATCACCTGCCATGGTCGAAACAGGAAGTAGCGGGCAATAGCCTCGGGATCGTAGCGACGATGACCAGCAGATGGAGCAGCGGGAACGAGGGGAGTCACAGTTTTTTCTCACCTTTTACCTGAACCCACGTTACTACAACCATGTTGCCCTGCCATGAGTGCTTTTACGGATACGAAAAGGTACCAACGTAAGCAACCATCGCATTTATGAGGATTTTATTGATCCCCACCGAGTAGGCGCATGATTCTTTAGGGTTTGCTTAAATATACTATACTTATAGTATAGAAAACTACACATTATCCTTGCTAATTTCAGGAATTCTTAACAAAACTTTAATATTGGTGTGCTTGTGAGGCTCCTGTTAACGCAGCAGCTAGTCGAACATCCGCAGTGTCAGAGAGTATGTCAAAGTGAAAGTGTTGGTTTATGAGCAGGTAATGTCCACAGATTTGCAGCATCCCCAACACTCCTTTCAGCAATTTCTCAAAGACTGTAGCCGTTTAGGACTGCTACGCCTTGTTGTTACGAACGATACAGCAGTTCTTGAGGTGCGATCGCCCCTTGAAAAGGTGTTCTACGCTGAGCTACCCAAAGGTCGGTATGCCAATATGCACAGCGATGACTTTGAGTTTCATCTCAATATGGATCAGGTTGCCACCATTCGCTTTGAGGAAGGCCAAGCTAAGCGGGGGAACTTTACCACCTACGCGATTCGCTTTCTTGATGGCAATGACAAATCGGTGCTGAGTGCCTTTTTGCAGTGGGGCAACCCCGGGGAATACGCCAACGGCCAAGTGGAGGCTTGGTACGCCCTGCAAGAGCAGTACGGTCGCCAATGGCATCCCATTGTGGAGGCTGTATGAGAGTTGTTGTCACCGGTGCAACGGGCTTTGTTGGGCGGCAGGTAGTACGGGCACTTGTGGAGCGCGGCGATCAGGTGGTGGCCTTAGTCCGCAGGGTATCCAAGACGTTTGCCACTACCCCGCAGGTTACCGTGGTGCCCTACACCCCTAAAGCCCAGGGAGACTGGTATCAGGCGCTTGAGGGTGCGGATGCAGTGATTCATCTGGCGGGGGAACCCCTAGCCAATGGCCGCTGGACTCCCAGCCGCAAGCAAGAAATTTACGATAGTCGTGTTATTGGTACCCAGCAACTGGTGCAGGCGATCGCCGCAGCTCAGGCGCGTCCTAAAGTCCTGGTTTCCACCTCGGCGGTTGGCTACTATGGCACGAGTGAAACGGAAACCTTTATTGAAACAAACACTGCTGGCACAGATTTCCTCGCCCATGTTTGCCAAGACTGGGAAGCCGCTGCCCGCGCCGTCATTCCCCTTGGCGTACGGCTGGTGATTCTGCGGTTTGGGATTGTCCTAGGAGATCAAGGGGCACTGGCCAAACTTCTCCCGATGTTTAAGCTCTATCTGGGAGGGCCTTTAGGCTCAGGGCAACAGTGGTTTTCATGGATTCATCAGCAGGATTTAGTCCGGCTTATTCTGACCGCCCTCGATCAAGACACCCTGCAGGGAGTGTACAATGCCACTGCTCCGGAACCGCTGACCATGGCGGAATTCTGCCGCGTCTTAGGAGAGGTACTGCAGCGTCCCTCTTGGTTGCCCGTGCCTGCCATTGCTCTGCAACTGTTACTGGGGGAAGCCGCAGAAGTTGTGCTGAAGGGGCAGCGAGTGTTGCCGGAGCGCACCTTAGCCAGTGGATTTGAGTTTGAGTACCCGAGTGCAAAAGCAGCCCTGACAGACCTTCTCAACAATACCGCTGTTCGTTCCTGTGGTGGCACGTTAGTGGATGGGGAGCAGCGGAGGTGGTATAGTCCAGATTAATTAACAAATGTTAAGGCTGCTATCGTGAATAGCCATAGCAGTGTGATAGAAAATGTGACTATCTGTGTGGCGTGAGGACTCCATGATGAGTGTGCAGCAACCGATTCGTTTTGGCACCGACGGTATTCGTGGGCGTGTAGGCCAATTACTCACCCCCAATCTGGCATTGCATTTAGGCTATTGGGTCGGTCAAGTGCTGCGCGAGGGAACAGATTTCCCCCATCCTGCCTTTGTTATTGGTCAAGATTCCCGCAATTCTAGTGATATGCTCGCCACTGCCCTAGCAGCAGGCTTGACCGCAGCCGGCGTTGATGTTTGGAATGTGGGGTTGTGCCCAACCCCCTGCATTGCTTATCTGACGGCCCATACCGAGGCCATCGGCGGAGCAATGATCTCGGCGAGCCATAACCCCCCCGCCGATAATGGCATTAAAATTTTTGGCGGCGATGGTAGCAAATTAGCGCCAGCCCTGCAACAGCAGATTGAAGCTCGCCTCAATGAAGGATCGGTACTGTCACCAACGCACCAGTGGGGTCGCCTGCGCCATCGCCCCGAGCTGTTGCAGCGATATCGCCATGCCCTCCAAGCTCCCCTAGAGGAGCGTCAACCCTTGCGGGGGTTACGGGTGGTGCTGGACTTGGCATGGGGGGCTGCTGTATCGATCGCGCCGACGGTGTTCCATGCCCTAGGGGCTGAAGTGATTCCGCTACACGATCAACCCGATGGCGATCGCATCAATGTGGCGTGTGGCTCAACTCATCTAGAGCCATTGCGCCAAGCAGTGAGTGAAACGAAGGCTGCGATGGGCTTTGCCTTTGATGGGGATGCCGATCGCGTCCTTGCGGTGGACAATGAAGGTCGCACCGTTGATGGTGATCATATCCTTTACTTTTGGGGACAGACCCTACAGGCACAGGCGCAGTTGCCCAAGGATTTAATTGTGGCGACGGTGATGTCTAACCTTGGGTTTGAGCGGGCGTGGCAGGCACGAGGTGGCCAACTGGTGCGGGCCGCTGTTGGGGATCAGTACGTCCATGCCGAAATGGTGCGCCATGGCGCAATGCTGGGGGGTGAACAATCGGGACATATTTTGTGTCGGCACTATGGCGTGGGGGGGGACGGCCTCCTAACCGCCATTCACCTCGCTACATTAGTACAGGATGCAGGCTGCCCCTTAGCCCAACTGCGGAATAACAGTTTTACGGCGTATCCACAGATTTTGCGTAATGTTCGGGTGGAGGATCGGCACCGCCGCCTCCAGTGGCACGAGTGTGAGCCACTGCAACAGATGATTGCTAAAGCACAGCAGGATATGGGCGATCGCGGTCGCGTCTTGGTGCGCGCGTCCGGTACTGAGCCTGTGATTCGGGTAATGGTTGAGGCCGAACAGCAGCCTGTTGCCGACTACTGGACTGAAACCCTTGTTAAAACCGTAGCCCACTATTTGGCAGCATGACATCTATGACATCACAGTGGCGGCTTCTCTACCCCCGACCCCCCTCAGCTAAGAGCTAGCGTACTCTCAGACCAAGCCTTCAGCAACTGCGGATCTGCTACCTCAGTGCCGACTGCGAGAGGATCGCAATGGGCTGTACCATAGGTAGCTAAGGGCAATTGAAGATGACTGAAACCGCTGTGGTGAACTCCCAACTGCCAACAACATCTGGTTCCACGTGGCGGGCGATCGCCCAGTTGCTTCGCTGGCACAAACCCGCAGGCCGCCTTATTTTATTAATTCCAGCCCTGTGGTCGCTGGTGCTGGCCAGTAACGGGCTGCCCTCTGTCACGCTCCTTGGCATTATTATTGTCGGCACAATCACCACCAGTGCCGCAGGCTGTATCATTAATGACATTTGGGATCGCAATATTGATCCCCACGTCCAACGCACCCAGCACCGTCCTTTAGCCAGTCGGCGACTCTCGCTGAGTCTAGCGCTTGGCCTCATGGTGATTGCGTTTGGGTGTGCCTGGGGCTTAACCTTTTATCTCACACCTTTGGGCTATGGGCTGGCGATCGCTGCGGTGCCAGTCATTATCCTTTACCCTTTAGCAAAACGAGTGTTTCCTATTCCCCAACTTGTGCTTGCCTTAGCATGGGGGTTTGCGGTTTTAATTCCATGGGCAGCGGTTCAAGGTCGCTTAACGCTGACAACGGCGTGGCTATGGGGGGCAGTGGTGGTGTGGACGCTGGCCTTTGATACGGTCTATGCCATGCCCGATCGCCCCGACGATCGTCGCTTGGGGGTGCATTCCAGCGCCCTGTTTTTTGGTGCCTATGCCCCGTTGGCGATCGCGCTCCTCTATGGCTGCACCATCCTACTGCTTGTAGGCGTAGGGTACAGCGCTAATTTGAGCTGGCGATTCTGGCTGGCCTTAGGGGTTACCAGTTACTTTTGGCTGCGGCAGTCTCTACAAATTTACAGCCACGAGCGCCGCGACATCCAAACCACAACATTACCGATCCAGACCTATGGTCGCTACTTTAATGAAAATGTCTGGCTAGGGTTTCTGCTGTGGGTGGGAATGTGGTGCCCTAGGCCTTAGTCAATACTTTGGCAGCAATCTGCCACGGCACAATCTCAAGAATATCGGTCTGAGCACAGTACTTAAGATCCGCCTCATTGCCAAGATTGAGGAGGCGCTGGCCATGGCTAGAGTGGTGAAACAGAGTCAGTAGATCCTCTTGATAGTAGCGGTAGAGTGCTGTGGCTGCTATCGTCTCATCATTTCCGGCCAAGGTTTCAAGGGAGACATCCTGTTGCCCCCACAGGCAGTGGACCAGTGCACCAGCGCAGACCGTATCCTCTAGCGAATAGCTCCCCTGCCAACCCGACCCCACGACCCAAATCGTTTCGGGCTGATGTTTATGGACAAATTCAGCCACCGCAGCACGGTTCACTAAGGCCGCCGCCAGCACCAGAGGACTGGCTTGAATTCGCTCTAGAGAACGGGTACCATTCGTTGTACTCATAAACAGCCGCCGCCCCTGCACCCGCTCGGGCACGCACTCGCTCGGCGAGTTGCCCATATCAAAGCCAGCAACTTTCTTGCCACCGCGCTCTCCGACCCGCACCCGTTTTGCCGCCGGCCACTGCTGGCTGGTGCGCTCTAGCTCTTCAAGATCACTAAAGACCTGTACCGCCTCGGCTCCGGCAGCAAGGGCAGCCGCAATGGTGGTAGTGGCACGTAATACATCAACTGCGATCGCGCAGTCGGGCTGCCAATCGGCGGGAACACGCTCCGGCGTGTGGTAGGTATAGATTTTCATAAATAATAACGGCGGTTGGCTACGATGATCCTTGATAGATAAAGTATGTCACCATTGGAATCACTGTAGCGGCAATTAAGAGCATCACGACAATAATTGTGGCAGAGCGGTCATCGGTTTCGCTTTTACTTTTATAGGTCTTTTCCGTAATCACTTCACGAATGACGGGGGGGCCTGGGTCGGGTTCTCCTTGGAGCACCTTACTGAGGCGATCGCCCGCATCTAAGACTGATTGATTGTAGTTGCCATCGCGCAGCGGTACCCGCATGGTTTCTTGGACGATGCTGTCGGCAGTTTCTGGGCTGAGGGTTTGGGCAACGGCATCGCCGTAACGAATAGCCGTACCATTGGTCACCGTATCAAGGGCAACAATCACTTGGTTGGCTTGGGCAGCCGCATCGGGAAACCATTCGGTAAACAACGTATCCACAAAGGTTTGCGGTGTTTCCCCATAGTCCAGTCGATGCACCGTGACAAAGTGAACATTAAAGCCAGTCTTCTTGGCAACCTCTTGCAGAAGCCGACCGAGGCTGCTTTGGGTAATGGGGCTGAGCACATTCCCTTCGTCAATCACTCCGCTGTCGCCAGCGGGGAAAGGAATCTCTGCGGCACTGGTGGCCCACACCGGCATCGCCATGAGGGCGATCGCAATCACACCCAGCCCCACACAGCCAACAAAGCGTTTCCAAACCACTTGCCAATTCATTCTTAGCTCATCCTAAGAGTCTCAATGCAATTTTCCCAGATTTTGCTTGAGTAAATGAGTTAACTCTCAACAAATCTTAAAAATTCGCTGCATAGGCCACACGGGCAGTTAGGCTTCCACAGGCTCCAAATTAAACAGCGCCTGGAGGGTCTGCATGGCTCGCTGGCGACTTTCTAAATCTTGCTGGGATTGCAATTGTACCGTGGGGTCGTGGAGGATTTTGTTAATAATGGTTCGGGTCATCGCCTCAATCACCCCTTGGTGCTTATCGGCAAACTCACTGCCGAGGCGCGAGAGGGCTTTGTCGAGTTCTTGGGTGCGAATTAGCTCCATTTTTTCCCGCAGGCAACGAATGGTTGGGATGGTTTCCAGAGCGTGCCACCATGCGAGGAAGGTGTCTAATTCCTTTTCGAGAATGGCTTCAGCTTCTTGCGCCAGTTGGCGGCGGGCTTCTTGGTTTTGAGCCACCACCGCTTCTAGATCGTCCACATTGTAGAGCTGCACGGCTGCTAGTTCCGTAACGTTGGCGTGAACATTTCGGGGCACGGAAATATCAATGATAGATAGGGGGCGATCGCCCGTGAGCACTGCGCCTAGGTTATCCCGATCCAAGAGGGGCTGCGTTGCGGCGGTGCCGGTAAAAATTAAATCCATCGCGGCCACAATCGGCAGCAAATCAGTCATGGTAAAAAGTTCAAATCGCACATCCGGAAACTGCTGTGCGAGGTCTTGGGCGCGCTCCACAGAGCGGTTAATAATACGTAGCTCCTTGACTCCGCGGGCAATCAGGTGTTGTACCACCAAACGCGACATTTTACCCGCACCCACAATTGCAATGCGGCAGTGTTGCAGGTTGGGGATTCGCAAATCCGCTAGCTCCACTGCTGCGGAACTAATGGAGACTGCCCCGGTACCAATACTGGTTTCAGTACGCACCCGCTTCCCCGCAGCGATCGCCGTAGTGAACAGACGATTCAGAATTGACCCAATGGCTTTATACTGCTGCCCCAACTGGTGGCACCGCTTGACTTGGGAGAGAATTTGGCCTTCGCCAATCACGAGGCTATCTAACCCCGAAGCGACTCGCATCAGGTGCATCACAGCATCTTGGTGCAGCAAAATAAACAGGAATGGCCGCAACTGCCGCAAGGGAATATGGCTCCATTCACTGAGGAATTGGTGTACCTCCCGTACCCCAGCTTCCGTGTCGCTGGCCACAATGTAGATTTCCAGACGATTGCAGGTACTCAGAATCGTTGCTTCTTGGATATGGGCATAGCCACAGAGGTGCTGTAGTGCTCGCTCCCGCACATCCTCTGGCACGCTGAGTTTTTCGCGAACCTCTACGGGGGCGGTTTTATGGCTTAATCCAATGACAGCAATATTCATAACAGCGTGTTCTCGTGGTTTTTAGCGGCAACTCCATAGATTGTTGTATCAAGATTCTTGAACCCCCTTCACGCTTGTTTGCAAGTCTTTACTTTTTGGTGTGCTGGTTTTGCGAGTATCTGAAGGAGCTTGGGCTACAAGGCTGCCACCCTTTGCCCCTAGGCCGATGCCTCGGTCATGTCCGATAAGGCCTGTAGGCGGTAAAGATTGGCATAGACCCCATTGCGTTCCAAGAGTTCAGTGTGGGTGCCCTGCTCCACCAGTTTGCCGCGCTTGAGCACCAAAATGCGATCCACATAGCGAATAGTGGCGAGGCGGTGGGCAATGATAATGGCTGTGCGATTCACCAAAAGGCGGTTCAAGGCTGCCTGAATCATGACCTCAGTACCCACATCAAGATTGGCTGTGGCTTCGTCCAGTACCAGAATTTGTGGATTGCGGATGGCAACCCGCGCAAAGGCGAGAAGTTGCCGTTGCCCTGCCGATAGATTTGTACCGCGTTGCCGTAGAAGGGTGTCGTAACCTGCGGGCAATTGCTCAATAAACTCAGCAATGTTCATCTCCCTTGCGACCCGCTGAATCTCCTCGAGGGTGTAGGCATCACCAAGGGCAATGTTGCTTTTCACATCCCCGGAAAACAAAAAGCTATCCTGCAAAATTACGCCAATGTGGTGCCGCAGTTCCGCTTGGGTGAACTCGCGAACATTACGACCATCCACAAAAACATCGCCGCGACTGGGTTCGTAAAGACGGCAGAGTAAGCGAATAATGGAGCTTTTACCAGCCCCTGTGGGGCCAACGATAGCTACCTTCTCACCGGCCGCAATCTGAAAGGATACCTGTTGGAGGATATAGTCATCGTCTTTGTAGGCCAGCCAAACATCACGAAACTCGACGGCTCCTCGCTCAGGGCTGTGTGGCGCGATCTGTACAACGGCGGGATCGGGGTCTTGGATATCAATTGGCTCTGTCAGCAGATCGGTGATGCGCTCAATGGCCGTTAGCCCCGCCTGCAGGGTAGTAAATTTCTCAGCCAGTTGCCGGAGTGGATCAAACACGCGCTGCGAAAAGAGAATAAATGTGGCTAGGGTACCAAAGTCAATCGTGCGCTGCTCTACTAAGGCACCCCCTAACCACAGCACCCCAGCGATCGCCACAAAGGCAATCCACTCTAGGGTGGCCGAAACCGCTGAATCGTAAAAAATCGTGCGATCCACTTCAGCAACGTAGCGTTGATTACGCCGCCGGAATAAGTCACTATTAAAGGCCTCGCGCCGAAACAACTGCACTACGCTAATGCCAATAATATTTTCCTGTAGGTTGGCATTCAGGAGCGATAACTCCTCGCGGGATTTGTAATTGGCCACCCGATAGCGATTCTGAAAATAAATAATGAGCGCCGTAATGGGCAACACCAGTGCTAGCAACAGGGTAGCTAGGGTGCGATCAATAAAAAACATGGTGAGGATCACCACCACCATGGAGAAGACATCGCTGATCACCCCCACCGCACCCGTGGCAAACACATCGCCGAGGGCATCTACATCACTGGTCAAGCGGGTAATCAGCTTACCCACTGGTGTGCGATCAAAGAAGCGAGAGGACAACCGCAATACATGGTTAAACAAGTCGTGGCGAATATCTGCGGTAATCTGCTGACCAATTTTCTGAATCCAATACCCTTGGGCCGCCTGCATCGTAAACCGCAATAACACGGTGATCAGCAGCGCCATACTCAGAACATCAATGCCTTGGGTCAGCGACAGGGGCTTGAGAAAAGCGTAGGTGCTCTCCTCCCCCTTAAGGAAGGCGATCGCCTGCCCAATGATAATGGGCTGTAGGGCGGCGGCAGCGGCCAAGGGCACTAGCAGTAAACCACTGCCTAAGAGCGCCCAACGGTAAGGCCGTAGGTAGGGGATCAATTGCTGTAACAATTGCCAGTCAGTGGCGCGGGATGCAGATACCATGCTGTTTAAGAACGAGACTGTACTCTACCAACAACGCCAAAGCACGGCCTGGCGATACAACTTGGTTAAATGCTCGGAGAACTTTTTTTGCAAATACAATAGCTCTATGATACCCCTGCCGCATAAAATAACCGAAAACCAGACTACGCCGTAGGCTCAACTGGGAAACCTGCCCATGGAGCAAAGGGCGAGTCTCGCTGGATAGTGATTTATAGAAAATGGAGGGCACGGGAACCAGATAAACCCCCTTCCTTCAGGTCGGGGATACAGAATGGTTCCCGCGCCGCTGCAAAGCGGCAGAGTTGATCAACCCTGGCACTCCTCGATATAGCGCTTAACGGTTTGAGCCGACACATTGCCACAGGTTCCCCAATAAAACGACCTGGCCCAAAGCGGATCTTTTTGGTAGAGCTGCTTCAGCCAGGGAAACTCCATCCTAAGATGCCGTGAACTGTAGCCTTTCAGGATGTTCACGACTTGAGACGCTGACATTCTAGGCGGGAATGATGCAAAAACGTGAACGTGGTCTATCAGGGTGCGGTCAATCTCGATGGCCTTAATCTCAATGTCATTGTTCGCCGCCGCCTCTCGGATATACCGCTTCGTGGCCTCAATGATCGCCTCATCTCGAAAGATTTTGCGCCGCTTAAAGGGTATCCAGACAAAGTGGTGCCCTGATTGATACTTGGCGTGGCGCGTTGACTTGACCTGTATACCATCTTGCCTCATAGCGGTTAAACCCTTGCCCTGCATATTGCCGGTAACTGCACACCTATAGTATAGTTTTTAGGACGGATGCACTACAGTCATGCTGATTAACAAAGCCTACAAATTTCGCATCTACCCGAATCAGGAACAGGAGCAATGCTTTGCTCACCACTTTGGCTGTGTGCGGTTTGTCTACAACCGGATGTTGGCGCTGTTCAAGGAAACGCGCCAGTTCAATAAGAATCAGTACAAGGTGATGCTGCCCGACTTGAAGCGGCAATTTGCGTGGCTGAAATACCCGAATTCACAGTCACTCCAAAGCGCCGTAGATAATCTGGCCTCGGCTATTGCTCGATGGGGCAAAGGGCTTGGCGGGTTTCCGGTGTTCAAAAAGAAGCACCTTAAAAACAGCTTTGAGGTGCCCCAGAACTGGTTTGTAGACGAAGCGGGAAAGCTCCACATTCCGAAACTGGCCAGCGGCATCAAGGTGGTGTGGCATAGGCCCGTGGGGCAGCACGACAAACAGTGCTATCCCTATAAGGTCAACTATATCGTGATTTCGCGCAGTCCGTCTGGGAAGTACTGGGTCTCGTTCTCCTGTGTGGTGAACGTCCCCGACCCGGTGATTGACCCCGCCCTAGACAGGGTGGGGGTTGATAGCGGCCTGAAGGACTTAGTAGTTGGCGTCAACCAGAAAGGGTTCGTCAAGTACTAGGTCACGGCACCCCGCTACTTTCGCAAGGCGGAGGCACGGATTTTGCGGTTACAACAGGTTTTGGCGGCTAAGCAAAAGGGGAGTAACAACTGGCGGAAGGTAAAGAAAACGCTGGCCATCGCCTATGAGCGGGTGGCCTTTAAGCGGGCTGACCTAGCCCACAAAATCAGTTACCAACTCACCCAGGAAAACCAACTGGTGGGGCTGGAAACGCTGAATATTCAAGGCATATTGAGGAATCACTGCCTGGCCAAGTCTGTTTCGGATGCTGCTATCCGAGCGCTGCACGTTTACACCACCTATAAGGGCAAGTGGTACGGAGCTGCCGTTCAATTCATTGAGCGCTGGTTCCCGTCCACCAAGCTTTGCTGGGATTGCGGGTCACTGAACGACAATTTGACGCTCAGTGACCGAGAGTGGACGTGCCCATCGTGCGGAAGGCAGCATGTTCGCGATGTGACCGCTGCATGGAATATCCTGCAAGAGGCGGTTCGTCTTTTACCGGGGAACCCGGAATTAAGCCCCTAACCGGGGTAGAAGCCTCGCCCTTCTAGGGCGGGGTTCAGTTCACCGATCTCGCCCCTCGTCAGCCAAGCAAGCCAGCGTCTCTTCAGGATTTCTAGGCCTGCCCTTTAGGAATGAGGCGGGATTCAGGTCAGGGTGGCAGCCTCTAATTCAACGCCTTCTAGCAGATCATTCACGGGGAAGCGATCCAGCAGGTAACGAGCCTGTTGGGCGCTTTGGCGAAGCTGTGGGCTAGTGTGAGGGGCGTGGGGAATCTGGGAGAGAAAATCTAAGGTTCGCCGCAGTAGGCGGACAATATCGCCTGCGTCAAGGTTGGTTTGGGCACAGAGTTCGTTCCAAGGCGTTCCCAGTGCCCAGTGTTCCACCAAGCCAATTAAGTCCCACTCGTACCAGAGGGGGAAGATAATGTGTCGCCGCCGCTGAATTTGAAACAGCCGCCGTCGTATGGGGCTAAGGGCGGCTAAGCGCTCCTCCACCTCGCTAGCGATGGGATAATTACACCAACTATCAGAACGTGGTGTTTCTGTGACTAGGGCGGCTACGGCTGCCGCAAGAAGATGGGGGGGCAAATCCTCCAGTTCACCGGAGGCTAAGGCAAGGGCTAGCCAGAGTTCGTTTTCCCCCCGTAGGGCAGCAGCCATTTCGCCGAGGGGGGTGGGGGTTAATTCGTTGAGACCGCCAAAGTCTTGCAAGGCGCCCACTAGGGCGAGGAACTGATCCCAATGGCGTTGGGCTTGCAAATTGAGTTTTTGCTGGCGATCGCTCAGTTCTGTCAGGAGGCGTTCTTCGCGACGCACCAGACGTAACAGGCTGTTTACATTCTGGGGAAAACTGGCTTGCAGTTGATGCAGTTTGGCCTGTAAATCTGCGATTTTGGCCGCTTGGGCAGCCACCTGGGGTGCAGGCAGCACGGGGGGCAACTCGGGAACAGTCGTTAGCCACTGTTCGGTGTTAGGGGCTGGGCAGCTATGGCCGAGGCGCAGCGTTAAGGTTTCTGGCAATGGCGGCAGGGCGGACAAGGGGGGGCGATCGGGGTAGATCCCTAAAATATGCTCAACGGCAACCACATAAAAGCGACCATCGGCGGCAAGGCATACCCAGTGCGGCAACTGACCAGACCCCGCCACTTGATGGCATAGCACGGCGGGTAGGGGGGGCTGCTCCGCTACGGTGGGTTTGAGGTGCACCCAAGTGCCTAAGGGAACGGCCATCAGCAGGGGCAGCAGTTCGTAGCTGCGTTCCTGCTCTGCCTGCTGCTGAAAAATTTTTAGGAGGCGCTGGTCTTGGTGGAGCCGCTCCCGTAGTTTTTGATAGGTGGCCAGTTGGCCGCGATCGATGGTTACAAGTCGCTGCTGAATGGTCTTTAGTTCGGCCTCTAGGGTGGCGATCGCCTGCCGCTGCGGCGTGAGGTGCAACGTCGCTAGGTACTGGCCAAAACTGCGCTCCACCAGTTCTTTGGCTTCTGCAAGGGTATGGCGCTGGAGTAGGTTCAAGACCATCCCATAGCTAGGGGTAAACTGGCTAATCAGCGGATCCGGGGCGGCAGTGGCCAAAAATGCGGCTTCGTTGGCTCCTTCAAAGGGGGTTTGCAAGGTCACCACGTGGCCAATGGTATCCATCCCACGCCGTCCGGCTCGTCCAGCCATCTGCAAAAATTCCGAGGCCGTTAGGAGGCGATGGCCACTGTCGGTCCGCTTCGATAGGGTGGAAATGATGGTGGTGCGTGCTGGCATGTTGATCCCCGCCGCTAGGGTTTCTGTGGCAAAGACCAATTTAATCAGTCCCTCCTGAAAGAGAGTTTCCACAAAGGTTTTCACTACGGGCAGTACGCCTGCATGGTGTGCGGCAATACCTTGGTACAGCGGTGCAATGATTTCAGGGGTTACAATTTCTTGGTGCTGCACCAAAAACTGATCGACTCGTGCTGCCAAGGTTGCCTTTTCTGACTCGGTGAGCAAATTCATCCCTTGGACGTCTTGCACGGCTTGATCGCAGCCCCGGCGACTGAAAATAAAGTAAATGGCTGGCAGCATGTCGCGCTGTTGCAGTTGGCTGACGACATAGCGGATACTCAGGAACTCTCGCTTGCCCCCGCGCCGCCGCGTCTCGCTGTGACCGTGCAGCTTGGGGTTCAGGCGCTTGCGCTGACCATCGAGAAGCGGTACCAACCCCTTGCCATTGCAAAAGTAAAAGTGCAGCGGAATCGGTCGCCAGTCAGAGTAGATCAGCTCCGCCTCGCCATGCACTGTTTTAATCCAGTCAGTGAGTTGGGCACCGTTGGCAATGGTGGCGGAGAGGGCGACGAGTTGAATTTCTGGCGGGCAGTAAATGATGGATTCCTCCCAAACGGTGCCCCGCTGGCGATCGTTCATGTAGTGACACTCATCCAGCACGACCACTTCTACCCCCGCAAGGGACGTACCTACTTCACCAATGGAGGTGCCGTAGAGCATGTTGCGGAAAATTTCCGTGGTCATCACCAAAATAGGCGCATCGCGATTAATGGAGACATCGCCCGTGAGCAACCCCACCTGCTCGCTGCCAAACTGCTGCTGAAAGTCCCGTAACTTTTGGTTAGAGAGGGCTTTGAGGGGGGTGGTGTAAAACACCCGCTGCTGTCGGCTCAGGGCACGGTGAATCGCGTACTCCCCAATGAGGGTTTTACCCGAACCTGTGGGGGCACACACCACCACCGATCGCCCCGCCTCTAGGGCAGCGATGGCCGCTTCCTGAAAGGCATCCAAGGAAAACGGCAGTTGGGCAAGGAAGTCGGCTAGGGCTGGCGATCGCTCGCTCATGGGGTTGGGGTTGGCTCCTGCACAAGAACTTCACCTTGCAGTAACCGCGCTGCGGCATCCAGCAACTGCTCTTCAAGGTAGGGCTTGGTGAAATAGCCCTTGGCTCCCAGTTGCGCTGCCATCTTGCGGTGACGATCCGCCCCCCGGGAGGTGAGCATGGCAATGGGCAGTTGACTAAGCTTGGGATCTTTTTGAATCCGCGACAATAGCTCTAGGCCGTCCATCCGCGGCATCTCAATGTCACAGAAGACCAGATCGCAGGGCAGACCGGAGCGCAGTTTTTCCCACGCATCTTGGCCATCACGAGCTTGCTCCACCCGATAGCCCGCACGGGTAAAGGTCATGGATAGCAGTTCCCGTACCGTAATGGAGTCGTCAATAATCAACACCAAGGGTTCAGCGGCCACTTCGGTTGGCTCTAGGACGCCAATGGTGCGATCGTGACCAAAGGAACTGCGCCATTCACGATCCATGCGCTCTAAGGATAGGTCAATAATTTCCAGAATGTCGGCGATCGCCATCGCGCGGCCATCCCCCTGTACGGTCACCCCAGCAATGCCAACGGGTTTGGGCACAGGCCCCGACAACTGCTTGATCACAATTTCCTGTTCCCCAATCACCTGATCGACTTTGATCGCCACCAGATCATCACCGCTGCGGAGCACCACCACAGAGACCATGCCATCATCTTGGTTGCTGCCGCCATAGACGTTACTGCGGCTAATGTTTCGGCTGTAGGTGAGTAAATCACTCAGGTTGCGCAGGGGAAGTTGGCGATCGTGCCACGGCAACACCTGCTTGCCCTCCTCAAGGGTGTGGATGCGCTCCTGGGGAATATCCAGCATATCCTCGACCCCATCGATCGGAAAGGCAATGCGGCAGTGGTTGTCAATGCAGCAGAGCGCCTTGGTAATACTTAGGGTCAGGGGCAAGCGAATGGTAAAGGTCGTGCCCTTGCCCACCGTTGAATCGGTATTAATGGTGCCGCGAATATCCTCTAGGTTTTTGCGCACCACGTCCATGCCGACCCCTCGACCTGCAAGGGAGTCGGCTTGGTCTTGGGTACTAAATCCTGACCGGAATAAAAAGGCATAGACCTCTTGCCGAGATAAATTGGGGGCATCCGCAGGGTTGAGCAACCCTTTCTCAATAGCTTTCTGTTTAACCCGAGCCGGATCAATGCCGCTGCCATCATCGCTAACGGAAATAATGGCCTGACTGCCTTGGTAAAAGGCACGGACACGAATCAGTCCTTTTTCTGGTTTACCCAATTGTTTGCGAACCTCTGGCAGCTCAATGCCGTGATAGATGGCATTGTTAATAAGGTGGGTCATCGGGTCAAAAAGTTTTTCAAGAATCCCCTTATCAATGAGGGTGTCTTCGCCTTCCACCTTCAGTTCCACCTGTTTGCCAATGGTGCTAGCGACGCGCCGCACGGCCGCGGGCAAGCGGGAAGACATTTCACGGAAGGGCACCATTCGCGAGTGACTTAGCCCTTCTTGGACTTGGGTGGTCACTTGGCGAAACTGCCGTGCCACTTGCTCCACTTCGTCCACAACGTACTGGATATCGTCTGCGGCCTCCCGTACCCGCACAATCCGCTCAATGACTTCTTGAGATAGGGTGTGGAAGCCAGTAAAGCGATCCATTTCTAGGGCATCAAACTCAACCCCGGTCGCGTGGGCGCGATCCTTTTGGCCATGACCATTCGTCACTCGCGCTGTTGTAATGCCCAACAGAGAACTTTCAAGGAGCGATCGCTCGTAGAGGTCCTGCATCTGTTGGCTGACATCCCCTAACTGCTGCACCTGATAGAGCAAGTTATCTAAAAATTGCCGGAGTCGCTCTTGGCTATCTTCGAGGCTGTTACGATTGACCACCAACTCCCCAACCAAGTTACTTAAGCTATCGAGATGGCGCACGGGAACTCGCATGGTTTGCTCCACAAGGCTGCCCCCCTTGGCTGCTTCCCGTCGTCGTGGGGCGGTAGGTTTGGTCGGCGTACCGATAATACCTTCTAACTCTGCAAAGTCACTATCGGTGGCTGGACTGGCAGAACTCGGCGCCACCTCTGGAGCGCTAGGAGCACCGAGCATCTGTTCGAGATCCTCAAACACAGGGGCAGCAGCAGTAGCAGCAGATTCATCAACAAGTAACTGTTCCGGATCAGCAACAGCACTTGCCTCATGCGGTGTGGTCTGAAGGCTCTCGTTAATTAAGTTTTCTAAGTCTTCAAGGGCATCTAGGGAGTGACTGGTATCCGCCTCTGGCTGCTCTGACGTATCTGGCGTATCTGGAATTAAGGCTTCAGGGGGATTTACGGGTGCAGTGGTATCTGTTGGAATCTCTGGGGCAGCAGGTGTCTCAGCCTCTAACCATAGATCCTCAAGGGGGGGAGAGGCGACAAATTCCGCCAACACATCTGCCGCCGTATTTTCAACCACAAGGTTATCGAGGGCATCCGTCAGGCCCGGAACATCTCCTAAAAAGGCAGCGACATCAGAGAATGTATCGGCAGACAGGGGCTCACTCTCTGGCAATTCGAGATCGGCGAGAGGCGCCTCGGTACGCACCCCTTCATCCGCTGCCAGAGCATCGGCAATGGCAGCATCCGCTGGATAACTCACTGCGGTGTCACTGAACCCCTCTAAGAAAGAAGCGATATCGACTTCCTCGTGTTCCTCGCTAGGGGAGTCGGCGATCGCCGATGCAGTCTCATCCAGCAGCAGGGCATCAATGTCATCGGTGATAGTATCAGCCGGTTTGTCGTCCAAGAAGTTATCAATATCCGTCAGGAGTTGATCAATGCTCAGGTCTTCAGTACTGGCCTCAGCGGAGTCACCAGTCACCGTCAAGAAGTCGGAAATGTCTTCATCAATAAATTCATCACTCTTTAGACCCGCCAGTTGTTCATCTAGGATATCATCGCCCCATTGTTCCCCCAAATCCCCAGCTAGGCTAAAGATGTCACTCAGTTCTTCGAGATCGGTCTGGCTATCGTCACCAAATACGGTGACCCCATCAGGCACATCGGTGATGAGATTAGCCTCCTCGACGGCGATCGCCTCGGCCACTGGTGCAACCTCCTCAACAGCAGCCTGCTCTAAGGGCGCAGAGAGATCCTGAATCGGCTCTAGCTCTGCCGCAGGCACAGGAGCGGGCTGAAGATCCAACAAGGCCTGACTAGCAGCAATGACACAACCTTGGCCGCTCAGCACCCGATCCCGCGCCGCCATAATCTCTTTGATCACCACTGGGGCAAGGACAGTGAGCGGTTGGCTATCATTACTAACAACCTGTTGGGCGATCGCCAACAGATCCACCCACTTCGGCAGCGCAAAGGTTTCCCCTAACTGACCCAAATTGGAACATGCCTCCACCAACTGCTGGCGAACCGCCGGTGAATCTGGCTGCTTAAAGAGTTGCAGCATCGCCCGCAGGCGTTCAGGCACATCCGTCTGAAAGACAAAAGTATAGCTAGGATCAACAGGGGGGGGCGGCGGCGTCTCTACAACGCCAGCAGCCACCGGTTCTGCTGGGGTAGCACCACCTTGAGTTAAGGCATTCAGGTGATCGTGAAGTTGCTTAAAAACAGGTTCAACTCTTGACAGGGTTGCGGTTGCCGTTTCCTCAGTCAAACCAAAGGGGCCTTGGAGTTCATCCAGAAGTTCCCGTAGCGCATCCACTCCCTGCAAAAACAGGTTTTCCAGCGTGCTATCTACGGTAATAGGATGCTCCCGCAGTACCTTGAAGTAGTCTTCTAGCTTGTGGGCGGTGTGCTGAATACTGTGCAGCCCCAGCATTGCTGCACCACCCTTGACAGAGTGGGCAGCCCGAAACATTTCACTCATCGCTTCGGGATCGTTTACCACCTGTTGCAGATTCATCAAGCTTTCTTCAATGGTGGTCAGGTGTTCCTGAGCCTCTTCAATGAAATAGCCGAGAATGCGCTTTTGTTGATCGCTTTGCATAGCCCCTCCCGGATTGCTTAGGCTTGGTCTTCAGTATTTTCAACGCGGAACCGTTCCACAGATGTTTGCAGGTTACGAGCCACGATCACCAGTCCCTGTAATGAGTCTGACACGCGCTGCGCTTCCTGGGAGGTAGCTTGGGCGGTCAACTCAATCGACTGCATCACCTGAGCCATGGAGCGGGCAGACTCCGTTTGCTCAACCGTAGAATTAGTAATCGAGCGCACCAGCGCATCAATCTGTGACGACACTTGGATAATGTCCTCAAGAGAGTGTTTGGCTTGCTCTGCCCGCTTCGTCCCCTCAATCACCTGTTGCGTTCCCTCTTCCATAGCGGTCATCACCGCGCCGGTTTCACTTTGAATTTGCAGCACGATCTGTTCGATCTCCTTCGAGGCCTTAGCGGCACGATCTGCCAGTTGTCGCACCTCATCGGCCACCACCGCAAAGCCACGACCCGATTCACCCGCTCGCGCTGCCTCAATACTAGCGTTCAGTGCCAAGAGGTTTGTCCGGTTGGCAATGGAGGAAATCACACCGACAATCTTGGCAATTTCTTGGGAAGACTCGGCTAAGCGTTTGACCTTGCGAGTTGTTTCCGCCACCGTTTCCCGAATTTGCAAAATCCCCGCCACGGTACGCTCCACCGCTTCACCGCCGCGCAGAGCCGTTTCAGAGGCATTACGAGCCACGGCATTGGCTTCTTGGGCGCTTTCGGCAACCCGCTGAATTGCGTTGGTCATCATCTGCACAGAGTTGAGGGTCACTGCCAACTCCTCTGCTTGCCGCAGGGCATCTGCTGAGAGGCTACGGGCAAACGTTTCGCTTTCTGCCGCACCGCGACTCACCTGCTGCGCCGCCACTTTCACCTGTTGCACAATGGTGCGCAGGTTGTGGATGGTCAGGTTAAAGGAGTCTGCGACCGCCCCCAACACATCGGCGGTCACCTCCGCTTGTACCGTCAAGTCGCCACGGGCAGCACCCTCCACATCGTCTAGGAGCCGAATCACTTGCCGTTGCAGATCATCCCGCTGACGTTCGTTCTCTTCAGCCTTTTTCTGGGCATCTGACGTGATTTGCCGAATGCTCTCGGTCATTTGGTTGAAGCTCTGAGCTAAAACCCCTAGCTCGTCATGGCCAGTGACGGGAACCTGTGCAGTCATGTCCCCAGCAATCACGGCATTACACTGGGCCTGTAGGTCGGTACAGAAGCGTTTGACCCGACTGACACTCCGCTGCCCTAAGGCGTAGGCCGCTAAGCCTGCGGTTAAGCCAGCGGCGGTGCCTCCCACGAAGGGAACCGGAACTGGGGCACTAAAGCCTAATCCCACGGCACCTGCAGCCAAGGCTGATAATACCCCTGTAGCTACCGCAGAGGTGAGGTTCTGCTGCGTGAAGGATCCCCCAGCGGTTGTCGCAGGCGAAGGGGAGGTGACCGCTGCGGCTGGCACGGATCGCGGTGTAGCCACAGAACGGCTGGGCGGAGGTGCAGTTTGCTGCGCAAAGGTTGAAAGGTCATGGGCACTGTCGTGGCTGCTGCCTTGGCTGGTGGGGGCGGCTGGCTGGTTCGGCTCAAGGCTAAACTCAGCCAAATCCGCTAAGTTGTCTTGGCTGAGGTCAAATTCCTCGGGTAAAACAGCAAAGGTTTCGGTGCCCAAGTCGGTTTGTGGCTCAGGGCTACTGCCGGCAGAATGCATCTGGAGTTTAGGGTTGGCGATCGTCATTTCATCGTCAAAGCCTAACTCGGGGGTGGCAGCGTTATCAGCACCAAAGTCGTCAAGGTCAAAATCCCCAAGGTCAAAATCGGGAATGACCTCTAAGGAGTCGTCCGCAGTGGGCGCTACGCCAGTGAAGGTGTTGGGATCAAAGCTGCTCTGCTGGGAAATGGCAATGGTTTCGTCTCCCATCGCCCCTTCTTCGGAGGGGATGGGCGGCATACTCGCCATAGCAATGGTTTCATCCTCCTCTAACTCAGCCAGTGCGGCTCCTTCTTCTGCCCCAACGGGAAAGAGGGGATCGGCAGACTCAGCCGTTGGCAACTGCGCCATGGCAATGGTTTGATCGTCGCTAGTGTCAAACAGGGCAGGATCAAAGTCTGTGGTGGGAAGCGGCTCAGCCACCATATCCGCCAAACCAGAATCAATAAAGCCACCAAAGAGGTCATCCTCCTCGTCACTAGGACTGCTGGGAGGGGTAGCCGCAGGCTCTGGAAGTAGATCAACCTCAGGCTCACTGCTCAACAACTCGCTAATGGCGGCGGCAGAGGTTTCCTCTTCTAGGGGTGCGGGAGCAGCCAATTCCTCGGCAAAACTGGGGAAGAGGGCATCATCTGCTGCGGCGGGTGCAGAGATGTCAGGAGATGGTGATGGCTGGGCGAACGGGTCGCTCAACAGGGGAGTATCCGCAGTTGCAGCGAAATCAAATAACGGATCACTCGCTTCAGCAGCCGGTTCGTTTGCCGCAGGCGCATCGCTGCCAAAGGGGGAGTTACCCATCAGCATTGTCACGTCATCGTCGTCAACGGCTGCGGCTCCCATCGCTTGAACTGACTCCCCCATGGGAATTTCCGGAATATTTTCCCCAAGGCCAAAGTCATCGAGGGTGGCACTAGGTTGTGGCTCTGTTAGCGGTGGTAATCCAAAGGGATCGTCTGTACTGTTGAGGGTGGAATCTTCATCAAAGGGATTAAAGGACGGCATTTCAGCCGTCATTGGGTACTCGCTCTCAATGCCAGAAATATCTAGATCATCGAAGGGACTACTATCCCCCGCGCCGAAATCATTAAAGCTCTCTAGGCTCATCTCTTCAAGGCGGATGTTCTCAGCAGCAGGGGCATCAGCGGTTGCGCCCTGAACAGTTGTGTGCTCGCCTTGGAGTATGGTGTGATCCCCTTGGAAGGTTGTCGCGGAGGAATCCTCGCTCCGGTCATGGCCACTATTGGTAGGCTCAACGGTAATAAACTCTTGAATTTTGGCAATACTCTCGTTGGCAAGGGTAATTAGATCGGGATCACTGGTGTGGCTAAGAACTGCTTGGTACTGGGCATGGGCTTCTTTGTACTGTTGTTGGCAGCAGTAAATATGTCCCCGCAGCAGCCGCAAATTGGGGTCGTCCGGTCGGGTGCCCACCAAATCGTCGGTAATCCTTGCGGCTTCGTCGTAGTGACCTTGGACGTAAGCGGCAACGGCTTTTTGATACTCTTGGGTGTGATGGGTGCTGCTGGATGCCATGGGCGTACTCCCAAAATGGACGGTAAGGGGGGAACTGGCGGAATAAGTTATGCTAGATATTTACAAAGTATGCGCCAAACCTCGGCAAAGGTGATATTGAGGTGTTAATTTTCCTGAACTGACTCCTTACTAGGGGGTCTAAATGCCCCAGCGGGCACTGCGCAGGATGGCGAGGGGGTCAAGCAGTTTTAAGACCTGTGGCTGCTCGCCGTCTAGGAGCCACTCCCCACGAATAAAAGGTGCCATTTTATCACTCAGGTTGGTGGCGGGCTTGATCTGATCGCTGTTGAGCCATTCCATGCCTTTGATCTGATGCACGGCCAAGCCCACCATGAGTTCGTCCTCTTCAATGGCAATGATGGACAACTCTGGACGATCGGTATTGAGGGGGGTCTCGTCTCCTAGGAATTGGCCAGTGTCGGCAACCCAGATGACCTGTCCACGGAGGTTGAGAATGCCCAGCAGCAATGGCGATGTGTTGGGAACTGGTGTGATGCGATCAGGGCTGACGGCCACCACCTCCCGCACGCCAACAGCTGACAACGCTAAGGCATCTCCTGAAGCAATGGTGAAGAGAATATGCAAGTCCCCTTCTGGAGTTTTCAGGGCATCCATGTTGCCGCTTTCAAGGGAAATATTCTCTGCCATCAGGTCTGAACTACTAAACATGGCGCCTAGCCTCGTAATAGTTGTTTGATGGTACCAATCAGTTCTTTGGGGTCGAAGGGTTTTGTGATATACGCATCAGCGCCTTGTTTCATGCCCCAGTAGCGATCAAACTCTTCGCCTTTAGAACTACAAATGACAACGGGAACCGTTTGAGTGCGCGGATCTGCCTTAATTTGGCGACAGACTTCATAGCCATTCATCCGTGGCATGACAATATCTAGAACCACAAGATCAGGGGTGAAGTTCTGGAGCTGTTCAATTGCTTCGACACCATCGCTGGCAATTGTGACTTCGAAGCCTGTCTTTGCTAGTAGCTCGCTAATCATCTCCCGCTGTGGGGGGCTATCTTCAACAACTAAGACTTTACTCATAGATGTTTAATGGATGTTTAATGAGGTTTGCTGCAAAGGGATTGTCTATATTCTAGGAAACGATCTCCATTGACGGTGTGGCCGGTTGTAAACTACCCCGCCCAATAGAGGACGGAAACCCTCAAGACAATATCCTGCAATGAGCAAGACAGTATCTCGGAGCCTCTAGGGTTGTTGAATGGCGCTAGCGGCAACCTGTCCCTTACGGGGAGGATTCTAGAACTGCTTTTTGTTCTAGCACGTCTGTGAGGGTTTCGTCTGCCACATCCCTGAGGGGTGAGGCTCCGCCAATATAGCGCTGGGTGATGGTCAGTAGTTCATTGGTGGTAAAGGGTTTGCTGAGGTAGTCGGTGGCTCCGGCAATTTTTGCCCGCAACCGATCTGGTAAGCCGACAAAGCTGGTGAGCATGATGATGGGGGTGTAGCGAAAGCGTGGGGTGTGGCGTAGTAGGGTACACAGTTCATAGCCATCTAGCTCGGGCATGGCAATGTCACAAAAGATGAGATCGGGGTTGAGTTGAAAAATGAGGCTTAGGGCGGTGAGGGGATGGGCGATCGCCGTGGCTTCATACCCCGCCTCCTGTAGGGTTGACTCTACCACTTGACGCACCGTGGCAGCATCGTCAACACACACAACCCGTGGCGATCGCCGCCATGCTAGAGCCAGCAACGGCCGACTTTGGCTGTTGTGAGGGAGGGGACTGAGTTGCAGGTAGCCTTGATGTAGGTAGGGCAAAAGGAGCTTACCCACGGTAATGACATCTCGCCCTAGGCGGCGACTGAGGCGGCGCACGCTTAAATGCTCTTGGATAAATGGCTCTAGCTGACGCAGACGTGGTTCTGGCAGACTGGGTTTGACATTCGTCATCTCCAAGGGCTGGTCTAGGGAGCGTAGGTACGGGTGGAGTTTTTTCCATTCCCGCAGTTGTCCGAGACTATCGTTGATCAAGCTTGTTAAGGGTAAGCTATGCCATTGGGGGGTGAGGGGACTCGCACTACAGAACTTAAACCAGCCGCGATTCAAACTGACAATATCGAAGAGACTTTCACGCAGGAGCGATCGCCAAAGCATCTGAATTTGCGCAAGGGGACAGTGGGGAACTAACCACCAAAGGCATTCGTACTCCACCCAACTGGCACCTGAGGCGCTTTCAATGAGATCTTCGGTTGCAGGTAAGGGAATCCCCTGACCGTAGAGTAAGTCTTGCAGCCGCTCTAAGCTCTGACTATGGCGATCGGCGATATAGGCAAGGTGCCCATGGTTAAGAAACAACAGCCACGTTTGACCGCGCTCATCCTCAAGGTACAGTTCCCCTGTGCGTTGCGCCAAGGCAAGGGTTTGGCACAGGGTATAGATGTCAGTATCGTTGAGGCACCCTTCCATGGTTGTGGTGATGGCGATCGCCGGTAGCGGCTAGCGTTGCGTGTAGGACGACAGTAGCTGCACTAACTGTTTCACCAGTGCCTCTTGGTCACGGTTGATCTGCGGAAAGTCAAAGTCCTCGCGGATATGCACCTCAAAGCCCGGCACCACCTCCACCCGGTTCCACGTTTCCGGCCGGGGCGAACTAGGCGGCGGGACTTCGGTAGTGCGGCGGACAGCACTGGCGCGTATTGGCTCAGGATAGCGATGTTCAGTGCGATCCTGAACCTGTTGCAAAAAGGCAGGGGCAGGATTGATCGGTGGTGGATTCAGTTGCAGGTGAACCCCTTGCTCTAGTAGTGCCCGTAGCTCAGGGGTACTCATACGATACACCAGCTTGTAAATGGCACCCGCAGTGTAGCCTTCCATCAAAAGACGGCGCACTACTAATAATTGCACTAGGTGGCGATAGCCGTAGCGGCCTTCACGACCAATGCGGGCTGGGCGATCAATCAGCTTGCAGGAGGTATAGTGACGCACAAGACGAGGGTTGACTTCCTCTAAAACACGGTTCTTAGAGTCTTCTTGAGGCAAGTGCTGGGGCAGTAGCTCGTTGGCAATTTCCACCAACTCGTCTAATGACCATTGATCCTGAACGTGAATGTATTCTTGAATTGTTGCCATGGTTGAATTAGTGCAGCCTTTTTTGAAGTTAAAAACCGAGAACAACAGGGATACTGATTGTTTCTGCAATGATTGCAACAGTACGATGGTTTATCAGCGCAGATGATGCTATAGTACCGTGTTTTTTTGATTCTGTATCATTTTGGGTCTAACTTGGTCTTATGTTGAGCTTGATGACTAACGCAAGGAAGCAGTTTACAGCACAGCAATATTACAGTTTTTAACGCTAGGAATACCGTAGGGCTGTAAGACCAAAATAATTTATTTGATACTAGCACATGGGTCTAGCTGTCGGCAAAATTCTTAGCCAGTTATCCTAATTTTTAGGGTATCAAGCAATGTGTTGCAGCGTTGTTACAAAATTTGGATAGGACACGGCAGCAGCACTCGCTTGGTGAATCCGACTCGACCCCTTTGCATTTAGCGCGGCGATCGCAAGGCTCATGGCCATCCGGTGATCCCCATAGCTCTCAAGAGCATTACCGTAGAGGGGCGCGCCGCCAGTAATGTCAAGACCATCGCTGATTTCTGTAACTGTTGCACCAAGATGTTGCAACTGAGTTGCAATTGCCGCGAGGCGATCGCTCTCTTTGACCCGCAGTTCCGCAGCATCCCGAATCTGGGTCGTGCCTGTGGCAAAGGCTGCAGCAACAGCAAGAATTGGAATTTCGTCAATTAAGCGCGGAATTAAAGCACCAGAAATCGTCGTCCCTTGGAGCTGAGTGGAGCGCACCCGCAGGTCGGCAACGGGTTCCCCTGTCGCCATGCGTTCGTTTTCTAGGGTAATATCAGCGCCCATGTTCCAGAGTGCGTCTAAAATGCCGGTGCGAGTCGGGTTCACCCCCACATTGGTCAACAGCAATTCTGAGCCAGGGGTAATCGAAGCCGCCACCAACCAAAACGCTGCCGAGCTGATATCCCCTGGGACAATCACGGTTTGGCCGCTTAACTGGCAAGGGCCTGTGAGTTCCACGGTGGCCTCTTCGGGTTCTACAGTAAGCTGGGCACCAAAGGCTTGCAGCATTCGCTCACTATGATCGCGAGAACGGTAGGGTTCTCGAAGAATCGTTGTTCCCTCAGTCGGCAGTGCCGCTAGCAAAATGGCTGATTTCACCTGTGCTGACGCAATGGGGCTAGTGTAGGTGATGGGTTTCAGCGCCTGCCCTAGGACGGCCAACGGGGCGCGGCGATGCCCATCTCGTCCCCAAATTTGGGCACCCATTTGGGTCAAGGGCTGTACGACTCGTCCCATCGGGCGCGATCGCAGGGATGCATCTCCTGTCAGCGTAAAGAAACGACCCGTTTGAGCAGCCAGTATGCCTAGCAAAAGCCGCATGGTTGTGCCAGAGTTGCCAGCATTCAGAACATCTAGAGGTTCTTTCAGGCGACCGCTTCCTATGCCCTCAACTGTTACCAAGTCTGAGTTGAGATCAGAAATGGTTGCCCCCAATTCCCGAAAACATGCCGCCGTGCTACAGGTATCGTCCCCTACTAATAGGCCTTGAATGTAGGTGGTTCCTGTTGCTAGCGCCCCTAGCATTAGTGCCCGGTGAGAGATGGATTTATCCCCCGGTACGTGAATAGTTCCCCGCAAGGGTTGGCCGTTGGGCTGAATCTGCCATGCATCATCGGAGGTAATTGTAATTGCAGCCATTGGCAAAAATTGCGAATCAAATTGCGTCTTTGATTCTCCCACGTCTGCTGCGGTTGATCACCTTCTGCGTGCAAGCCCTTCATGGAAGCCACATCACCCATCATTAGATTGTGCCACTTTGCCATGGATTGGCACAATTATACTAGGACACTTTGGCGCAAACCACCCCCGATGGGGTGATTGTTACAGAATTTACATTATTAAAAAAAACTATACTTAGTCCTGCATAAACTTTATTTTCCTTATTACGTTGAAGAGGGGCATTGATTTTATCTGCAAAAAATAAATTATCGTGAAGCCGTTGTGAATTCAGGGTTTTTAATTAAAAATTTGCCAGAGAAATATCCTATTTATCCCCTTTTGTAGATAATTCGCTGTGGTGCATGGGTGGGAGTGGCTTGCGTCAAGGCTTGTCTTTTGCTGAGGGATTCGGTAAAGTCACCTAGAAGTTTCATTGTCTTGCAAAAACATCCTTTGCATATTCACTGCTTTGGGACAGTTTTAGGCATAGACTCAGTCAGCTACCTAGGTAGCAATCTGTTGGATTGTTGTGTTCTCAGCAAACCGATTTGTCGAATCACCAGGTATTTTGTGTGCGAGGAGGCTTACCTTGAACAACGATAGTCGTACCCCTGCTGTACTTCAGGATGCACTCGTTACCCCCTCGGTTAGGATTGGTCGGTCGCTGTGCTCAGTTTGTTCCTATCTGCCACTGCTCTCCCTTGGGACAGCAGCCGTTATCAGCCCTGCTCAGGCCCTTGATACCTCCACATTGCTCGGCGATCGCGCTGAAGTGCTTGGGTTGCCCTCCTTTTTCGCAAAATCTGTTGCCTTTAGCACAAACACCGATGAATTTTCTACCTTTGGGCAGTCACCCGAGCGCATTGGTTTCGCTCAGGATAGCGAGCCGCTTGCGGGAATTACCCAAGGGGCGTGGCAGCAAGCAGTTCTGCCACAGGCTAGGTTTTCCTCTCTCACGCCTGCCTCGAACCCCTTAACCCTGTCTAGTGCCGCACCTCTAGAACGCCTCAGCGGCACCTCAGAGCCGACCTTTAGGCTTGTGGATCGCCGTGCAAACACCGATAGCCTTGCGACCCTTGTGACCCGAGCAACCACTACAGTTGTGGCCTCACTGACCCTTGATGTGCCCTTGTCTGTGGGGGGGGCTCTGGAGCAGACGACAGCAGGTGTAGAGCCTGAAGCCATACCCCCACAACCAGATGTAGAACGCTCCTCTGGACGAGTGGCCTTTGCGCCCTTACAAGCCGCCAACTCGTCACAAATGAGGGTGACAGCCAATCCGGTTCCCTTTGGCCGGGCGGTTGATCGCCAACGGCGGATTGGCCCTTCTCTGGCGACTGTTCAGGCAACAACGGTTCCCGCAACCCCTGAAGTGCGGCCACAACCAACCATTGCTAATCGTTCCCAAACAACAACGGTCGCTCCTGTGGCACCGGTGCAACCCATCGCTCCCCCTGTGCCGGTACAAGTGGCGCGCTCAATTGTTACACCACCGCTACCTAGCAATCTTAATTTACCCCCCTTACCGGCCTCCGATCGCTTTTTGCCCAGCTTAACAACAAACTTCATTTGGCCTGCCCGTGGGGTATTGACATCTGGCTTTGGCCCTCGCTGGGGACGGATGCACCGTGGTATTGACATTGCTGCGCCGGTGGGTACTCCCATTTATGCCGCAGCCGCAGGGGTTGTGACCTATTCCCAGTGGAATTCTGGGGGGTATGGGAACCTAGTCGAAATTCGCCATAGTGATGGTACCTTGACTCTTTATGCCCACAATCATCGCAACTTGGTGCGCGTTGGTCAGTATGTTCAGCAGGGCGAGCAGGTTGCTGAAATGGGCAGTACTGGCCGCAGCACCGGTCCGCACGTTCATTTTGAAATTCATCCCCAAGGAGGCGGCGCGGTTGATCCGATGAGCTTTTTGCGGCGGGCACAAAGCTAGGAGCTAGCGGCGAGATTGTTTGCTCACCCACTTGCGGCTAAAGCGCAGTTCAACCCCCACTTGCTCTGCCCATTGTTGAAGCTGTTTGAGAAAGGCTTGGCGATCGCTCCTTTGGAGAACGGCCACCTGATCGGCGGCTTCTAGGGCGTAGGGATACCCCTGACCACTAATGAGTTCGCCGCACAACCAGCGGATCACACTATTTAGCAGTCCCGCTGTATAGATCCAAACCGGCAGCTCAAGGCGCACGGGGTATCCTTGGTGAGCCTTCAGGTAGCAAAAACCGATTTGGTGCGACCAAGTGCCGTAAGTACCCAAGATGGCAGCAGAACCATCCTCATCGCCGCGATCGCACACGAAAAATGGGGAGCGATCGCCCCATTGAGACAGCACGTCATTCAGCAAGTGGCAGTCAAAGATTTGGTTGGTTCTCCTAAGGTGGTGGGTATGGCACAGCAGGGTGACTAAATCCCGCGCCTGAGAATAGTCAATATACGCAACAAGAGGTACTTGCTGCTGCTCACTCTGCTGGAGAGTGTCGCAAATCCCTTGGACGTACTGCTGCTGCCACTGATGATCGTAGGATTCCGCAAAGGTAAGCACAAGAGAGCCATCAAAGAGAGCCAAGGTCTGGCGAGGAAGACTCCTCGTGGCAATTAACTGGCGCAGGGTTGCCAACTCTAACTGAAATCGCTTTAAGTGAATAAAACGATCGCTAAAGCGGTGCGGTTGATCTTGATTGTAATGCTGCCGAGCCTGCCATAGCTCAGCAGGGGTAATTAGCTCAAGATGGATGTCTTTGCTATAGGGCTGATCAGGACAATGGGGATTAATAAACCAGCCCGCTTGAACCACCCCTACAGGGGTTGAAATCTCCTCGGTGGGTAAAATTTGCGATCCATCAACGGCGATCGTGGTTACCCCCTGCAGTTGCTCCTTTGCCCAAGATCGAGCCGCGTCGCGGTGAGGCCATGACATACCGAGGGGAATTCGCCACTCCTGTGGCCAAGGCTCCAAAGGACGGGCACCAGACCACTCAATCTCTTGCGGAATCGTGGTCAACAACTGCGCAGGGGATAGGGCTTGGGCATGATTCAAGGCTTGTTGATAGGCTCGCCAAACTTGGCTCAACTCGCTATCGTATTGCAAAAAGTCATTCTTTTTGGCGTTGAGCTGAGACACTAACTGTGCAGCAGGAAGAACCATAGGTTCGTCAAGACTGGTTGTATGAAGCGGACGATGGGACTCGAACCCACGACGTTCAGCTTGGGAAGCTGACATTCTACCACTGAATTACGTCCGCAATTTTACAATCTCTTATTTTAGCAGCAAACTAGGCACTACGGCGATGCTCCACGGTAATCACGGTATGCACATTGCCCCGCGGTGCAAAATCGCCCTTGATTTGCATGTACAGGGGGTCACAGGCTGCGACTAAGTCATCGAGAACTTGGTTCACTGCTTCTTCGTGGGAAATGTAGCGATCGCGGTAGCTGTTGATATAGAGCTTAATCGCCTTTAGCTCCACGACCTTTTCATGGGGGCTATAGCTAACGTAAAGAGTTGCAAAATCAGGATAGCCCGAAAAGGGACATTTACAGGTAAATTCAGGCAGCGTAATCTCAATTGTATAGTGCCGACCAGGGCGCGGGTTGGGAAAGGTAATCAGTTGACCTTCTTCAATAGCACGCTCACCATACTTCATTGCAGTCTCTTGCATTGATTAGCCCGAACATTCAGTATATTTATTTTACCGAAGAACGTATTTATTTTACCGAAGAACGCCGTAAAGCCCCTGCCTTTAGGCATGGGAAGGATGTCAAAGCGCTCTGTTCATGCTGGGTTGCGGAACACCGTAAATGACTGGTAACCTGTATCCACAAGTAGGTGTTCAAACAAGCCTTCTTCTATCAGCTCATCAATGACTTGTTTTACAGGAGAATTATTGTTACCTTGGTCGTCATACCAGCCATAATAATCGTGCAAGATAAAATATCCCCCCGGACGTAAATACCAGGGTACATAGTTGAACACATCGGCTTTACAGCCCTCATAACTATGATCACCATCGATAAAAATCAGATCAACTAACCCCTCAATTGTCACTTCATCCGAACGGGCATTAATGAACTGAACATAGTGCTTTAGGTTCGCCTCAGCAATCAAATCCTCTGCATCTTGGGTTGGAAAGGGATCTATAGAAAAAAGCTGACGTTGTTTGGGGGCTTCCCAGTCCGTATAGTCAATATCCGGTCGCTGCTTATGCTGTTGCGGCTCCTGCCAACCCGCATCAATAAATCGCAGTGCACTGGCAAGGCATAGGGTGGAAAATCCCTTGAATCGGCCAATTTCAATAATGCGGCTGGCGCGAATGCTCACTGCTAGGGAAAAGAGAGTCATACCTAAGCCCAGTTCCGACCCCCCCGCAACCAACGCTTTGCGCATCAAGCCAAAGAAATCACCAAAATAGCTGTCCATCCTCTGTTGATTCTGTCGAAGAGGCTCTGTTGGCATTAAGGACTCTGGACTAAAATTCATGGGGGCATTCCTACAAAGGGGTGTACGCTGCTAGTTTGCCATTCTCCTTGAGCGAGTTGCTAGACAAACCGGTTGAAGCCGCTTGGGGCTGGGCAAAAAACATCGGCCTTAACCAATATGTTCCATAAGTGTCCCTTCTAGTTGAGTACAAACAACCACCGTGCTTAACTAGGTAAAGAGTTTTTAACGATTTGCCCCTATGCCTTTCATTACGCTACCTTTTGTGCCTTCAATTGCTGATGTTGCTGCGGAAGCCCTGAATTTGGCAGAAGCTGGTCCTTTGATCCTTGCGGCGGTGCTCTTGAGCTTAGTGGTCATTTACGTTGCCAGTAAAGTGGGCGGTGAAATTTGCGCCCGCATTAACTTTCCACCCGTGTTGGGGGAACTGGTGGGAGGGGTTGTCGTTGGCATTTCGGTGCTGCATCTACTGGTATTTTCCGAAGGTGCCGTCACTGAACCGTCGGTATTGACCACATTTATTCAGCAAACAGCGGGGATGGATGGCACGGTGGCTTCAGTAGTGGCCAGTACCGCCAGTGAAGTGATCTCAGTGCTGTCAGAAATTGGCGTAATGATTTTGCTGTTTGAGATTGGCCTTGAATCGGATCTGCAGGGCTTGCTGAAGGTGGGGCCTCAGGCAGCGGTTGTGGCCATTGTGGGGGTGGTTGCCCCCTTTACTGCGGGTACCCTTGGCCTTGTCACGTTGTTTCATGTGGATCTAGTGCCAGCCATTTTTGCGGGTGCGGCACTGACCGCCACCAGTATTGGTATCACGGCAAAAGTCTTAGCAGAGATTCAACGGCTGACCTCCCGTGAAGGGCAAATCATTATTGGCGCAGCGGTGCTGGATGACATTCTTGGCATTATTGTGCTGGCAGTGGTGGCCAGTCTTGCCAAAACCGGCACCGTGGAAGTTAGCAACGTGATTTATCTGATCCTGAGTTCTGTGGTGTTTTTGGTGGGGTCGGTGGTGCTAGGGCGGCTGCTGAGTCCATTCTTTTTGGGGATGGTGGATCGGCTGAGTACCCGAGGGAGCTTGCTGATTCCTTCCTTGATTTTTGCTTTTGTCTTGGGGTATGTAGCGGTAATTCTGCAACTGGAGGCAATTTTGGGGGCATTTACCGCTGGCTTGGTATTGGGAGAAACGGAAAAACGGCGGGAACTGGAGGAGCAAATTTTACCCATTGCCGATATGCTGGTGCCGGTGTTCTTTGTGTGTGTGGGAGCGCGCACGGATATTAGTGTCTTAAATCCCCTAGAGCCAGAAAATCGCGCTGGCTTGATTATTGCCTCATTTCTCGTAGTCGTCGCTATCCTTGGTAAGGTGGTAACGGGCGCAACTGTGTTTGGCCAGCCTGGGATCAATCGCTGGGCCATTGGGATTGGTATGGTTCCCCGGGGGGAAGTAGGGTTAATTTTTGCAGCGGTGGGTTCTGCCAGTGGTGTGCTCTCGAAATCCTTAGAAGCAGGCATTATTGTGATGGTGATTTTAACGACCTTCCTTGCGCCGCCGCTACTGCGATTGGTGTTTAAGCCTCAAGCAGAGGAGAACCTGCTGCCAGAGGGGCCAGGGGTTGCGGTTGAGTCACCGCCAGAAGGGTAGGCATGGAACCAATTGTAGTGATTGGCGGTGGCTTGGCAGGGACGGAGGCAGCATGGCAAATTGCCCGGGCAGGGTTGCCGGTGATCCTCTACGAGATGCGCCCCCACGTTCCCAGTCCTGCCCACCATACGGCAGAGCTAGGGGAGTTGGTGTGTAGTAACTCCTTTGGTGCAAAGGCCAGCGATCGCGCCACGGGGTTATTACACCACGAATTACGCGCTCTTGGCTCCCTGATTATTGCTACAGCGGATCGCCATCCGGTGCCAGCAGGAGGAGCGCTAGCGGTGGATCGAGCCGAGTTTAGCCGTGAACTCACCCGCTGCCTTGAGACTCATCCGTTGGTGGAACTCCGACGCAGTGAGGTCTCGCGCCTCCCCGAAAGCGGCATTACAGTACTGGCCACAGGCCCGTTGACCAGTCCTTCCCTGAGTGCAGATTTGCAGCGGTTGACGGGGTTAGAGTATCTCAGTTTCTTTGACGCTGCTAGCCCCATTGTGGTGGGGGAGTCGATTAATCGCGAGATTGCATTTCTCGCCTCTCGCTACGATCGCGGCGAAGCAGCGTACCTGAACTGCCCCTTTACTGCAGACGAGTACCAGCGATTTTGGCAGGCGCTGTGTCAGGCGGAGCAGGCTCCCCTCAAGGATTTTGAGCGCGATAGTGCCCAGTTTTTTGAAGCCTGTTTACCGGTAGAGGAGTTGGCGCGGCGGGGAGTGGATACGCTGCGCTTTGGGCCACTTAAACCCGTCGGCTTACAGGATCCTCGGACAGGTAGCCGTCCCTATGCCGTTGCGCAACTGCGGCAGGAGGATCGCCACGGCCAACTGTGGAACTTGGTGGGGTTCCAGACTAATTTGCGCTGGGGTGAGCAGCAGCGGGTGTTTCGCCTGATTCCGGGGCTGGAGCAGGCGGAATTTGTGCGCATGGGGGTGATGCACCGCAACACGTTTCTGAATGCGCCGAAACTTCTGAGTGCCAGTTTGCAGTTTCGGGATCGCCCCACTCTCTTGGGGGCAGGGCAACTCACGGGCACAGAAGGCTATACGGCGGCGGCAGCGGGGGGATGGTTGGCTGGTACCAATGCGGCACGAATTGCCCAAGGGTTACCGCCGTTGGTGTTGCCCCCCACCACGATGGCCGGGGCACTGTTTCACTACATTAGTACCGCTGATAGCAAAACGTTTCAGCCGATGCCCCCGAACTTTGGCATTTTGCCGCCCTTGGCGGAGAAAGTCCGCTCCAAAGCCCTGCGCTATGCTGCCTATCGCGATCGCGCCCTCAACGATTTAAGCACATGGGCAGCAGCACTGTCGCTGCCCCTACAGCCGTTAGTGCCAGATGAGTGCGATCGCCCTGCCGCTGAAGCTCAAGTTTAAGATAATCGGTAGGCCACTGTGGTAGGCGATCGGGCCATTCAATTGCCACAATCCCTAGCTCAACCTCTTCCCCGTACCAGTACCGCTGCGGTGCTAGTTCTGACACATCCGCCGCACTTAAGCGATAGAGATCAAAGTGATACAGGGGCACGCGTCCTTCGGGATACTCCTGCAGCAGGGTAAAGGTGGGACTTTGGATAACGTCTGTGATGCCTAGCCCAGCCCCGAGGGCTTGAACAAACGTGGTTTTGCCTGCCCCCAGTGCCCCCACCAGCAGCAACGTGGTGCCACTGGGCAGGTGTTGACCCCACCGGTGCGCCAAGGCTTGCAATTCAGCTAGGGTGAACACCCCCACCTCGTTGACCATGAGTTACGCCCGTACCGCCTCCAAGAGGCGCGAAAAGTAAAAGCGGGTTTTGGTCATGGCATTGCGCTCGATACGCCAGCCGAGTGCCCTGAGGCGCTGCACAATCTCCTCTTCGCTGTGGAGATAGGCACGGGTTGCCTTGCTAGACCCCGGGAAAAACTCACCAATTTTTTTGAGCAGTGTGTATTTGAGGGTTTTAGGGGCGAAGCTGAGGATGAGTCGCTCTGTGGCTAAGGAACTCAAGTGCGCTAGCATCCCTGCCATTTGCGCATCGGGATAGTGAATGAGCACATCTAGGCAAATGACGGTGTGATACTGCCCCCGTAACGCCTCTAAGTCGCTGACGCTGAGAATTAGCTCATGGTGACCATTCAACTGGGCGGCGGCGCGATCGCGAGCCTCAGCCACCATTTTTTCAGAAATGTCACTGGCATAGACCCGTGCTCCCAACTGGGCAAGGGGGATGCTCAGGCTGCCAACCCCACAACCCGCATCACAAAACAGCTTGCCCTTGAGGTGTCCCTCGGCTTGGAGCCACGCCAAAACCGTATCAATCGTTTGCTGATGACCAAGGCGAATATCCGCCTGCACTTTGCTCACCGTATCGGTGCCATAGATGCGTCGCCAGCGATCAAAGCCGGTGGTGTTGAAGTAGTTTTGGACAATGGTTTTTTCGTCTAACGGAGGGGTAGCTTGCGTCATAACCGACAAAATTGTGATTGCCCCATTTATTGTTACACAGCCGATTAGCCTCGGGGAGCGGTTTTGATTGCTAGCAGCGTGCTCAGCCCACCCAAGCAAATCCCTGCAAGAACAAGGCTCACGCCCAGCAGCCAACTCCATTCCAGCGTTACACTGTTCGCTATGGCGCCGCCGCTAAACTGGCGGCTCAACCAGTGCTGTAGGTGCTGGCTACTGCTGGCTCCAGCCAACCAAGCCACTGCTCCGCCGATTCCCCCCAAGCCTGTTGCCTGCACAAAGAAGGGGGTATAAATCCAGCGCTGGGTTGCCCCTACTAGGATCATGATCTCAATGTCTGGCTGTCGCACTAAAATAATCAGCCGCAAAATGGTGCTCACCAGCGCCACAACAGTGACCCCCAATAACAGCACAAGGGCGATCGTGGCCGTACGGATAACTCGCTGCAGCCGTTGCAGACCGCTCAGTGCCCGCTCAAGGTACTGTACCGATTCAATTCCCTGCTGCTGAGCAATTTGAGTGGCCAAGGAAGCGACCTGATCGAGGGTCTTGGCGCGAATTTTGACTTCGTCACTCAGGGGGTTTTGCTCAAACAGGTGCAGATCTCCTTGCTGAGTGGTCAAGCCTAAATCTGCCTGTAGCTCTGCCCAAGCGCGATCGCGCCCAATCCATGTTAAGCGTTCAACGGCGGGTAATGCAGCTAACTCCTGCTTCAGACGAGCTATGGCTGTCTCCGGTAAGTCAGGGGCAACGTAGGCCGTAATTTCAAGGCGGTTGCCAAGGGCAGCCACCGCTGCACCGAGGGTATGGGACATCTGCCAGCCCCAACCAAAGATAAAGAGGGTTACCGCCACTGCAATCACCGCAGCCCCATTGAGCCAGCCGCCGCGCCAGAGGCTGCGCCGCATTTCTGGAATTAAGAAGTCAAGGGTTGGCCATGGGTGTGGCAACCTGCTGAAGTTGGCCATGGTGTAATCGCAAAATAGGATGGGGAAGCAATTGGGTTAACGCACGATCGTGGGTGGTGAACAACACCGTGAGGCCATGCTGGTGCAGGCGATGGAGTAAGTAGAGGATCTGTTGACTGGTCTGGGGGTCTAAGTTGCCTGTTGGCTCATCCGCTAGCAGCAGGTCGGGGCCGCCCACAATTGCGCGGGCAATACTGACGCGCTGTTGCTCGCCTCCCGAAAGAGCGTCGGGGTAGGCGCTGGCTTTGGCGGTCAGCCCCACCAGTTTGAGAGCCGTGTGCACCCGCTGCTGCAGTTCTGGTTTAGGGGTGCCGCGCACAAGGAGGGTAAAGGCCACATTATCTGCCACGGTGCGATCGCCCAGTAACTTAAAGTCCTGAAAAATCACCCCCAACCGTCGCCGCAGCCGTGCCATCGCCCTATCATCGTGGGGGGTGAGCGCTTGTCCAAAAAGGTGTACACTGCCGTGATCCGGTGTTATCTGACCGGACAATAACTTGAGCAGGGTGGACTTCCCAGAGCCAGAGACCCCTGTTAAAAAATAGAATTCCCCCTGCCGCAGTTGCAGGCTGACGCCATTAAGACAGGGCGAATGCGCCGCAAAACACTTTGTGACTTGCCTTAGCTCGGCAATCACATCAGGACTCGATTGAGCGGTTGAAGGTCTTTGCACTGCTGTAGCGGTGACCATAGGAAGCGTTAACGTCGCCGCCCGTATAAACGACTCACAAGGGCTTTCCATGCAAACTGTGGCAGTGCCAACATCCGTCGCCAGCGCCAGGGCTCTTGGTAGAGGCGATAGAGCCACTCGAGGTGTAAATTGCGAAAGAGCTTGGGGGCGCGCTGCTTTTGCCCCGCCCAAATATCAAAACTGCCGCCCACACCTACCCAAATGGCGGTCGGACACACATGGCGATGGTCTTGAATCCAGTACTCTTGGCGGGGCACCCCTAAGGCCACAAAGATAATGTTGGGTTGTAAACGCTCTAACCGCCGGATCAGTTCAGCTTCGGTGTTGGCATCATGGTAACCCGACTCTACACCAACAACCTTCAGGTTGGGGAGCTTAGCCTGCCAGCGCCCAGCCACCGTTTCAGCAACGCCCGGTGCCGCGCCATAGAAAAAGACACGATTGTGATGGTCAGACTCACTGGCCAGCTTCAGTAGGGCTTCGGCAAACTCAATTCCTGGTTGCCGTTTTACAGATAGGCCGTAGAGCTTGAGGTAAAGAATGACCCCGGAGCCGTCAGGAATCACTAAGTCTGCTTGCCGCAGAAGCTCGGCAAAGCGTGGCGTGCGCTCCGCCAGCATCACCATTTCTGAGTTAAGGGTGACAACGTGCTGACCCCGGCCACTGCGCTGCTGCATCAATAGCCACTCTGGGGCATTGTCCACCAAGTGCAAGGGATAGCTAAAGACAGACACTTTGGCAGGAACGGCAGGCATGACCGTAGGTGGCTGACCCATAGAGACTTGAATAACTTGAGAGCATCCTTGAGTATCCTACCGCTATTTTCACGTTTGGTCACTCACCTATAGGCAGCCTTGAGCAACCACTTATACCTTAGAGACAGTTGCTTCTTCAAAATGGCGGAGCTGTCGCCAGCCGACAAAGTTGGCATAGTGTTGGCGATCGCCCATGCACTCTGCCACATGCTCAAGGGGCGACAAGTGTTTGGGGTCTGCCCCAGCCAGCCGCTGATACAGTGCCAAATCCGACGCGGGATCACTGCGTTGACCATCCCGCAGATAGTAAGACACCCTAGCACAACGAGCAACAGACATGTACTTACACTGCTCGAGGGTGTATTGTTGGCGATCGCGTTCCTCGATGTAGGGTAAATGCCATTCGCCGACAGCTAGCGGTGTGGGTGTATGGGTTTCAAGTAAGTGTTGGATCATCTTGGCAAGGGACTGCATTTCTGGCTGGGCATCGGGATGGTTGCGCAGATGTAGAAAATTTTCCCACTCGGTACTACTGACCACCGTTTGCATCCACATCCACGGCTCTAGCATCCGATTTACGACCTGCTTGTGAATCCCTAATTCGTTCAGCTTACGGGCACCCTCTAAAACGGCAAGGCGAGTTTCTAGCCAAATCTCCTTTGCCGCCTCCTTATGCTCACTTTCTACGCGGGCTTGCATCCCTTTCTGGTTTTGCCCCCAGTGGTAGGGTATCACCGGGTTTTGCCTCACCTGTTCCATCATTTTGCTGACGGGAACGGCGCGAGAACTGGCAGAATTACGGGAAAATACGCGATGGGTGAGCAGTTCGCTATGGATAAACCGTGGATAGGTTAATTGAAGTGTGACCAGCCGTATTCCTGCTGGCGAGAGGGAATCGGCAATCACCCGTCCGTCTTGCATGGATCCTCATCTCAAATGCTGTACGTTCTAGCCTAGTCCATTGGCTCTAGAAAAAATTGCCTCTAGACAAACACGTGACTATCGGGCATCAAACTTAGCTCAAGGGGAACCGCGTGGCGATCGGTTTCCAAGGCAGCCTGGATCAGGGCTGCTGCGGCATCTGGCTGCAAGAGTTTCTGGCGATCGACTTTGAGGCTAACGCCATCCCAAAAGGGCGTATCCACGCCGCCAAAATAGAACAGGCTAAACTTAATGCCGTAGCGTTTGAGTTCCTCGGCCATGCACTTACTAAAGCCCACCACCCCAAACTTGGCGGCACAGTAGGCGGCTGCCATGGCCATCGAATGCTTCCCCAAAATTCCCACGACTGTACAGATGTGTCCTTGCTGGTGCTCTTTCATGAGTTCCGCTGCTTGCTGAGTGGTGTAGAAGCAGCCCTTCAGGTTTAACGCCAGCATCTGCTCTAGTTCTGTGGGGGTAATTTTGGCGTAGGGCTTGAGTAAGCCTGCCCCAGCAGCATTAATCAGGACATCGAGCCGCCCGTGTTGCTCGCGAATGGCCTGCATTAACTGCACAACCTGATCCGGCTGGGTAATGTCGCAGGGGTGACTCTGCACGTTACGCTCCCCTGAGAGCGTGGCGGCTAACTGCTGGAGGCGATCGCCAGAACGAGCGGCTAACACTAAGGTTGCTCCCGTGCCTTTTAACCGCTCGACAACGGCACGGCCAATCCCACCGGTGGCACCTACCACTAATACCACTTGATCCGCTAAGTGAGGCATTGTTACATTTCTTTACATTCCTTTTCTATCTTAGCCCTAAAACTATGTACAAATATGTACAAAGAGAGCACATGGTATAAAAACCAAGAGGTTGTCCTAGCGGGTCATCATGAAAGCGGCAGTGCTCTACGGCAAAGAAGATGTGCGCATTGAAAGCGTGGCGGATCCAACGCCAGCGGCTGGCGAAGTGGTGATCCGTGTGAAAGCGGCAACCACCTGTGGCACCGACTTGAAAGTGTGGCGGCGGGGCGGCCATGCCCGCATGTTAACCCCGCCCATTCTCTTTGGCCATGAGGCCGCAGGGGAAATTGTTGCCCTCGGTGCTGGGGTGACGGGTTGGCGACTGGGCGATCGCGTGGTAGCAAATAACTCTGCGCCCTGTGGCCAGTGCTTTTATTGCCAGCGGCAGGAGTTTTCGCTGTGTCCGCACCTTGAGTTTAACAATGGCACGTTTGCTGAGTATCTGAAGGTTCCCGCCAGTATTGTTCGCCATAACCTCCTGCCAATTCCTGAGCACCTGAGCGAGGAGATGGCTGCCCTGACGGAGCCGCTGGCCTGTGTCCTGCACGGCGTGGCACGTTGCGGGTGGCAGCCCCAGATGCAGCAGTGGCCGAGTCCACCCCAGATTGTGGTGATTGGCGATGGTGCCATTGGTTTAATGTTTGTGGGGGTGTTGGCTCAGCAGGGGGCACGGGTACTCACCTTTGGCGGCTCGGATCAACGGTTGGCGATCGCCGAGACCTTCGGTGCAGAGCAGGTGGTGAACCATCATCAGTGCGAAGATATGCCAGCAGTGGTCAAAGATTGGACGACAGGACGGGGTGCTGACATTGTGATTGAAGCCACAGGCGTACCGCAGGTGTGGGAAGTGGCGATCGCCTGCGGTCGTCCGGGGGCAACGATTAATCTCTTTGGCGGCTGTCCGCGGGAAACCCGCATCAGTGTCGATACTGAGCGCCTGCACTACGAAGAACTCACCCTCAAGGGAGTGTTTCACAATACGCCTGCCTTTGTTCGTCAAGCCCTTGCCCTCATTGCCAGCCAAACCTTACCCTTTGAAATGCTTGTAAGTGGCCACGCACCCCTTACCGACATTGAGCAGGTGCTGCAAGCGATGAAAGCACGACAAGTGATTAAGGTGGCACTGCACCCTTAGCCCTCTAGGAATTTTGAACCAGCCTTGACAGAGTAAAATAGGGCGATCGCCCCTAGCGCATTACATTCTCGAGCCACAGCATGACATCTTCTGGCAACTCCTACCCAGTGATCCTCAACCAGTTTTGTGTTAAGACCCTTGAGGAGGAGGCACGACTCCTTTATCCATTTACATGCCAGTGGCAGCAGAATCCTGAACTAGGAACAGAAGCCTATGCCCTCAATAAGGTGTGCTACCAGTTAGCGGTTCCTGCCGCTCGCTGGGGGAGTGCCATTGTGACTCGCCAGCCCCCCGAACAACTTGAGACGGAGGCGTGGCAACTGGTTCCCCAGCCGCGTCGGGTCTTTGACTGCACCCGTCTTGAGGATCGCGAAGCCTTGGAGAGCCTATGCCGCCAAGAATTATACCGTTACTTTAAGCAGCGAGATAGAGAGGACGTTGACCGAGCAAGCAACAACAGTATCCGCATCTGGGAGCGGAAACCCTCGGAGAGTCCAGCACAAGGGTGGACAGTTCACCAAGGCTTTTGCCTCGATGTCAGGCTCGATGCCACAGCAAAACTTTATCTGGAAATTGACCGTTTCCACCATTTCTGGACACCTTTGACATTGCAGGAGTGGCTCAACACCTATCCTGAGTATGTGCCTTTAATCAAATGGGTGCGCAATACGTACCTCAAGAACAACCAGTTTCTGCGCTGGCAACTACACAGTATCAGTCACGAGCGACCCGAAGCAGTGCGTTTTTGCTGATAACCAGTCAACCCATTAAGAGAGGTAAACATGAGCTAGGTAGTACCCGTCCTTTACGGGTTGTGCATACCTATGGCAGCACGCCGCTTGAGTTGCTGGCGTTGCAAACCTATCACAGAAAACCTCCGAGAAGCCCCGCACCTTCAGGTCGGGGAGAGACGGGAGCGGCAATTGAGAGGGGTTCAATACCCCCGAAATTGCCAAGTTTAGTACGCTTGTTTTTCATAGTTACATGTGGGACTATAAGAGGATGAAACAAACTCTGACACTAGTTTGCAAACTTGCAACCACACCTGAACAAAATGCCAAGATTGAGGCATTGCTTCAGGCGTTTGCTGCTGCTTGCAACTATGCCAATGAGCGCGTCAAACCCAAAACAACCAGCAAAACAACGATTCAGTCGTTGGTCTATAACGACCTGCGAGAACAGTTTGGGTTGAGTGCTAATCAGGCAGTCAGGGTTTGTGCTAGGGTTGGGGCGAATCGAAAAACAGCCAAAGTGAAGGGCAAACCGGTCAAAGCGTTTCGTCCAACTTCGGCAGACTACGATGCCCGAATCTTCTCTTTTCGGGAGAAGGATTGGACAGTCAGCCTGACCCTGCTGGGATGTAGAGAACACATCAAACTGGACATAGGACACTACCAGCGCAGCAAGCTGAAGGGGTGTCAACCCACGTCGGCTCAACTGTGCAAGCACAGAGATGGAAGATACTACATCCACATTCAACTGAGCGACGACGCTCCTGAACCCA
This sequence comes from Synechococcus sp. PCC 6716, assembly GCF_022570815.1. NCBI lineage: Bacteria > Bacillati > Cyanobacteriota > Cyanophyceae > Synechococcales > Synechococcaceae > Synechococcus > Synechococcus sp. PCC 6716. Next base: position 2,938 of record NZ_JAKLTU010000003.1, on the reverse strand, counting down.
TTCGGTCGGACAAGGGGATTGGCGTTGATTTCGGTCGGCGTGAAATCGCTAAAACTAGTACCGATAAAGGGTGGGATGCTCAGCAGTTGAATCAAGTTCGAGATCATTTCGCCAAAGTGAGAGCATCGCTCCAGCAAAAAGCCTCGAAGGGCACACGGTCGAGTCGGCGTAGATGCCGACAAATCCTGCAACGGCTGTCGGGGAGGGAGAGACGTTTTCAGCGATGGCTCAATCATTCCATCAGTGCATCCATCATTCGTGAAGCAAAACACCTCCATGCCATTGTTGCTATCGAGGATTTGACCGGCATTCGAGATAGAATCAACCAGCAACCGAGAAACACGACCGAGCGGAGACGGTCTAACAGTTGGGCGTTCTATCAGTTGCGACAATTCTTGGAATACAAGGGTATCAAGGAAGGAGTTGAGGTGGTTGCTGTACCCCCTGCCTATACCAGTCAAACCTGCCATTGTTGCTTGCATATTGGGCTGAGAACTGAAAAAAAGTTCAAGTGTGGGCATTGCGGATGGATTGGTGATGCAGACCTAAATGGAGCAATCAATATTGCGCTTTTGGGGCAGTCCGTAACGCTGCCTGGAGGCTCCTGGCTAGCTTGCGAGATAGCCGGAGGGCTACAGAAAGCCTCGCCCGTCTAGGGCGGGGAAGTTTACCAAACGCCCAAGCTTAGCACCCAGCAACGATGACCGACAAGCAGAACAGAGGAACTGCGGTGGCCATGCTCTCTGCTCCATCCTCTCTGTACGGGTCTGTACGGGTCGGCAAGGTTGTACATCACGTTGCTAAAGGGTGAAGTTAAAGGCTTTTACTAACATTCCGGGGGCTGTGATGCCGCCCAGCGATCGCTGCTCGTAGGTATCGGTATTGGCAATCCAGACGGCTGTGTTGGTGAAAGCGTCTAGTTGCTCGCCCCAAAAGGCGTAAAGGCTATCGTCAAAGCGCAGATCCGTAATGGGGGCAACAATTTTCCCCTGTTCGACCCAAAAGCAGGCGTAGCGGGTCATGCCGGTTATGCGGCCACTGGGGCGATCGCTCCAGTTGAGGTAGTGCAAGTTACCCACGTAAAGGCCGGTGTCTAGGGCGCTGAGGCAATCCTCTGCCGCCAGTGTTCCCGGTAAAACTAGGGGCGATCGCAATCCTTCGTGGGCACTGGCACCATTCGCTTGCAGGCCGTACTCTTGGGCGGTGCGGCGGCTGATCAAGAGCGTGTGCAGGCGTCCCTGCGTAATGAGGGGCACACAGGCTGGGGCAATCTCGCCATCGGCATTAAAACGGGGAACGGTTCCTGCGGTAAAGTCTTCGTGCAAGCTGAATAGGGGCGATAGGGAGGCAGCACCATCCCGCAGCTTGGCAAGAGCACTCCCCCCTTGGCGATAACTGGCCTCACTGACGGCACCCCACGAGAGCATTCCCACCAATTCCGCCACCGCCGCCGGGGCAAAGTAGGTGCGGTAACATCCGGGACTGAGGGAGCGCACGGGTCGGTCTAGTTGAGATAACTGCTGGCGATCGCCCTCAATTTGGGCATGATAGACCCCCTGATCCCAATGGGTACCGGCGTAGGTATTTTTAACGGCCTTGCCCGCCGCCGTAAATAGCGAATAGTCGAGGCAAAAGGTTTCCGTTGCAAACCAGTGATCCTGACCGGCGGAATTAAAACTCCCCCGCACGATGGTGCCGCCACTGTAAATGCCAGTAAAATCTAAGTCGTGTACCGGCGTTAGGAGCGCTTCCACCGCCGCCTCAGGAGGCAACAGACAGCCCATATAGGTCTCTTGAATCGAGCCAGTATCTACCGGCGGGCTGAGGTAGGGGTCTTCCGGCAGTTGTAGCGTCTCTGAGCGCAGCGCCTCAAGCTGGGCGATCGCCCACGCTTGATCGATGTCGCTAGTATAGGGAAACGAACTGCTGGCCGTCCGCTGCTGGGTTTGCAGCCGCAGGGTCACCATCGCTTGCGCCACTGTGCCAATTTGGCGTACCCGTGCCCGATTAAAGCGGATGAATTGGCTCGACTCCCCCGTAAACTCAATGAACAAAGCTTCCGCAGGTTTAAGAGCTGCAAAGAGCTGGTGACTAAACTGCTGCGCCGTCGAAAAATCAATCGTCATTTAGTGTCAATTAGGGGTTGTTGAGTAGGAGTGTAAACTTCCCCGCCCTAGAAGGGCGAGGCTTTCTGTAGCCCTCCGGCTATCTCGCAAGCCAGCCAGGAGCCTCCAGGCAGCGTTACGGACTGCCCCAAAAGCGCAATATTGATTGCTCCATTTAGGTCTGCATCACCAATCCATCCGCAATGCCCACACTTGAACTTTTTTTCAGTCCTCAGCCCAATATGCAAGCAACAATGGCAGGTTTGACTGGTATAGGCAGGGGGTACAGCAACCACCTCAACTCCTTCCTTGATACCCTTGTATTCCAAGAATTGTCGCAACTGATAGAACGCCCAACTGTTAGACCGTCTCCGCTCGGTCGTGTTTCTCGGTTGCTGGTTGATTCTATCTCGAATGCCTGTCAAATCCTCGATAGCAACAATGGCATGGAGTTGTTTTGCTTCACGAATGATGGATGCACTGATGGAATGATTGAGCCATCGCTGAAAACGTCTCTCCCTCCCCGACAGCCGTTGCAGGACGTGTCGGCATCGACGCCGACTCGACCGTGTGCCCTTCGAGGCTTTTTGCTGGAGCGATGCTCTCACTTTGGCGAAATGATCTCGGGCTTGATTCAACTGCTTAGCATCCCAACCGTTATCGGTACTAGTTTTAGCGATTTCACGCCGACCGAAATCAACGCCAATCCCCTTGTCCGACCGAATGGGTTCAGGAGCGTCGTCGCTCAGTTGAATGTGGATGTAGTATCGTCCATCTCTGTGCTTGCACAGTTGAGCCGACGTGGGTTGACACCCCTTCAGCTAGATCGGAAG
>NZ_JAKLTU010000029.1:0-36827 GCF_022570815.1 Synechococcus sp. PCC 6716 | reverse complement strand
TCTCGTTTTTGCACCCAAATTGATTTCATCTTTCTGCCCGTTGTTTCGACCGTAGATGATCGTACCGATGTCGTTTTCCAAGCAGAAGTTGACGACCCACCGTGCTGCTTTGTTGATGTAGACTCGCACGTAGCAATTTCGCTTATGGGTATTAAGTTGGATTCGCTTCGAGGTCGCGCCCTTCATGGATGGCTTGCCATGAGTCAGAATCGATTTGAATTTGGCAACCTGCTTATTGAACCATTGGCTTCGAGATTTCAACCCTCTACCATCCAGCACAAAGGCAAGTCCAGTATTTGTCACGCCGGTCAAGAGGTTATTCAGGCCTGGGTCAAGCGCTAAAACGTTCTCAGGACACAATTTGCAGCATTGGGCAGTGGGTTGTTGAGTATGTTCACTTCACGATGGGCAAGACTGCTCAATGCTGCAAATTGTGTCCTGAGAACGTTTTAGCGCTTGACCCAGGCCTGAATAACCTCTTGACCGGCGTGACAAATACTGGACTTGCCTTTGTGCTGGATGGTAGAGGGTTGAAATCTCGAAACCAATGGTTCAATAAGCAGGTTGCCAAATTCAAATCGATTCTGACTCATGGCAAGCCATCCATGAAGGGCACGACCTCGAAGCGAATCCAACTTATTACCCATAAGCGAAATTGCTACGTGCGAGACTACATCAACAAAGCAGCACGGTGGGTCGTCAACTTCTGCTTGGAAAACGACATCGATACGATCATCTACGGTCGAAACAACGGGCAGAAAGATGAAATCAATTTGGGTGCAAAAACGAATCAGGAGTTCGTGCAAATTCCGCACTACAAGCTGTTTGGACGAATTAAGCAGCTTTGTTTAATTGTCGGGATTCGATTAGTCGAAACCGAAGAATCGTATACGTCTCAAGCCTCGTTTTTCGATAATGACTTCTTGCCTACGTTCGGTGAAAAACCTGAAGGGTGGAAGGCATCAGGAAAACGAGTTCTTAGAGGTCTGTACCGAACTGCGCAAGGATGGCTCATCAATGCAGACTGTAATGGAGCCTGCAACATCATGAGAAAGGTAAGCACAAAGCTCAATATCGATTTGAGTGGAGTGTGTAGAGGGGCTGTGGCAGCCCCTTCTAAGGTCAAGTTAGGGCAGATTGGTTTTGCTCTAGCCTAACTTAGAGAAGCCTCGCCGTTCCACAGCGGGGAGTGTCACGACTGCCAGTCGCAGACTGGCGCCGGGGGCTGTATCCCGTCACTGGCCACCTCTCGACGGTACAGTGCGGGGCTGATCTACCTCCCCCTCAGCTAAACGGATCTGCTCTTGATAATGGGCGATCGCCTCCTGATGCGCCTGATCTCCCGCACTCCCTGCTTTTCGAGAATCTAACTCACTGAAGGCATCTAGGCGACCATACAAAATCACCACATCTCCAGGATGAATCACCGTCGAACCCTGAGGTGCCCCAATATATGTTCCATCAGACCGTTGGATTCCTAGCACCAGCATCCCCTCCTGATACAGATCCGTTTCCTGCAACGGCTTGTCTGCCAGCCAATCGTCGGGGTCAATTTGTAGTTCGATCACCCCATAATCTTCCGCAAGGCGCAGCAGGCTGGCATAATCTCGCACGTCTAAATGGGTCCAACGCCGGAGCGCCCACTCCACCCAATGCGAGAGCAAACGACTGACCCAGCGATTCGTTGACAGCACCCACAGTACCGCAATTCCCAACAAAAGCAACCCCAGCCGAGGCAGCCACTCTTGCGGCCCTGCCACATTAATAAACGTCAACACCAGTGAAGAAATCACCGTAATCAGCCCAGCATTACCCAGCAACATCAGCCACATCAAAATACGGCGGCGTACAGGGTGAGCAACCACCAGCTCAGATTCACTTGTCGTGAAACCCGAACCTGTGATGGCAGAATGGGCTTGAAATTTAGCCGCCTCACGAGATAGCCCAGTCAAGGTCAATGCTTCAGCGGCAATCCGAGTGATCAATAGCGACAGAGTAATGGTCAGTAAAACAGAGATTAGCGCTGCCAAGCAAAGCACCTCCTAACTGACTAGAGGACTCCATAACCTGAAATTTCACCACAGAGATACAGCGCCACTTCTCCATGCCCTCAGTGTCTCTGTGGTTCTAAGCCACAATCCTTAGCATACGCTGAGATAGCTCGTAATCAGCCCTGCAGTGCTAGAGGTAAGGCAGCCTGCGTGTCCACTGCGTGCTGATTCACCAAGGCACGTATAATAAGTTTTGTAACACCCTGCCGAATTCTGCGTACCAAGAATGATTGAGATTCCTGCCCCGCTTCAGCCTATTGTGACCTTTGCCCACCCAGTTTTAATGTGGGTGTTGTTTGCATTAACCCTCTACGCGATGTATTTAGGGATTCAAACGCGTCGCTTGCGCTCCCTTAGTGGGGAGGAGAAGAAGGCACTGATTCAAGCCAAGGTGAATATTAAGCATCACCAAGTCGGTGCATTTTTACTGGCGTTTATGGTGTTGGGAGCGATTGGAGGCATGGCGGCTACCTACATCAATAACGGTAAGCTCTTTGTGGGGCCTCACTTACTTGTTGGCTTGGCAATGACAGGGTTGGTGGCCATTTCTGCTAGCTTGACTCCCTTCATGCAAAAAGGCAGTGAAGTGGCGCGGGTGCTGCACATGACCCTCAATATGCTGCTAGTGGGGTTCTTTGGTTGGCAGGCTGTGACTGGGCTGCAAATTGTCCAGCGAATTCTGAACGCCAATTAGGACAACCAGTGCTCCGCGTTTTGTCAACCATTGGCTAACCAGTTGCAAGAAGTCTGCAGTAAGCAGAGTCTTTTATGCCAGAATAGAACTGTTTGCATTACTGCAAATAATTCTTAAAGGCGATCGCCACGCTTTTGGTTTTGCAGACGGTTTACTTCTTGGCAGCTATGACAACCCTTTCCCTGACAACTCCGACCGCCACAGCTGTACAGCTGACAAATTTGCGTAAACTCTTTGGCCATTTTCCAGCCATTGAAGAGGTTAGCCTAAGGGTGCACGATGGTGAAATTCTGGGGTTATTGGGGCCGTCTGGCTGTGGTAAAACCACGCTGCTGCGACTCATTGCTGGCCTAGATACGCCCGATCAGGGCACAATTACGATTGGCGATCGCTGTGTTACGGCCCCAGGCCTATTTGTGCCACCGGAGCAGCGCTCCTTGGGGATGGTTTTTCAGGACTTTGCTCTGTTTCCCCACCTTACGGTTGCTGAAAATATTGCCTTTGGTTTGCAACAACATCGTTTTAGTAAAAAGCAAATTCAAGAACGGGTGATGGCAATTCTGTCCTTAGTTCATTTGCAGGGGATGGAAAAGCGATACCCTCACGAACTGTCGGGGGGACAGCAACAGCGGGTCGCATTAGCACGGGCGATCGCTCCCCAGCCTGCGGTGATTTTATTGGATGAACCCCTGAGTAACTTAGATGCTCAAGTTCGGCTACAGCTACGGGAGGAATTGCGTACGATTCTCAAGGCCTCCGGTACCACAGCCATTTTTGTTACCCATGATCAAGAGGAAGCCCTGAGCCTCTCGGATCGGTTAGCTGTTATGCGCCAAGGTCGCCTAGAACAGGTGGGTACCCCTGAAGATATTTATTGTCAGCCCGCTTCACGGTTTGTAGCAGGGTTTATTAGCCAAGCCAACTTTCTATCCGCCTGTGCCCAAGGTAGCCATGTCCTCACTGATATTGGCACATTCCCCCTCCTAGAGGCTGCTCCAGCCGTACAGGGTGAACTAATGATTCGCGAAGAAGATGTCATGCTCCAACCACACCCCCCCTCAGAAACCACCTTAATTGTTCGCGATCGCCAGTTCCTAGGGCGCGAATACCGCTACTGTGTGCAGGCACCGTCGGGCAAAGAACTCCATGCCCGCCTACCCGTGAATGTAGTGATTCCTGTTGGTGCCACGGTGGCCTTAACCGCTCCTGCAGAGGCTGTGCGCTTTTTTCCCAAAGAGACCTGATGTGACCTAGAGTTGCCAGCCCAAGAAGGTTAAAATAGGGGGCAATTCGACAGGAGTGTGCTATGGCCATCAAAAAAGGAGATTTTGTTAAGGTTATTGCTGAAAAACTGACCAACAGTTTGGAGGCGCTGGCCAGCGATCGCCGCTATCCGCCATACCTATTTGAAGGGCGCGGCGAAGTGGTGGATATTCGCGGTGAGTATGCCCAAATTAAATTTCCCGTGCCTACCCCAACCGTTTGGCTAAAGCTTGAGCAACTTGAAGTGAGCCAGTAAATGTCTAGCCGCGTGGCCGTCCTCGGTGCCGGAAATGTCGGCAGTGCCCTTGCCCAACGACTTGCAGAGGGAAATATTGCTGATGTTGTCCTGCTAGATGTGATTGCCGGGCGCCCCCAAGGGCTTGCCCTTGATCTCACCCAATCGCGGCTTATTCAAGGACACGATCGTCAGATCCTAGGCACAACAGACTATAGCGACATTCATCATGTTGATGTTGTGGTGATTACCGCTGGGTTCCCCCGCAAACCGGGGATGAGCCGCGACGACTTGCTGAAGCTCAACGGCAACCTGATCCAAGACATTACCCGCCAAGCCGTTGCCGTTGCCCCAGATGCAGTCTATGTCGTGGTTACGAATCCCCTTGATGTCATGACCCATGTGGCATGGCAGGTGAGTGGGCTACCCCCTCAGAAAGTCATGGGAATGGCAGGGGTATTAGATGCCGCCCGCTTTGCCGCGTTTATCGCCCTTGAGCTAAACATTTCTGTTAAAGATATTCGCGCCATGGTATTGGGGGGGCATGGCGACTTGATGGTACCCTTGCCGCGCTATTCCAGTGTTAGCGGCATTCCCATTACTGAACTGCTCCCTGCCGCCACTATCGATAGCCTCATTCAACGCACGCGTCATGGTGGTGCCGAAATTGTCAACTTGCTGCAAACTGGCAGTGCCTTTTATMCCCCCGCCGCTGCCACTGCCCTGATGGTAGAAGCGATTCTCTCGAACCAAGCGCGATTATTGCCCGTGTGTGCCTACGTTGAACACGCCTACAATCTCAGGGGGATGTATGTTGGGGTGCCAGCGCGCATTGACCGCCAAGGGGTCGCGCAAATTGTTGAATTGTCTCTGACAGAGAGTGAATTACACGCATTACACGCCTCAGCCTATGCCGTCCAAGGTGTCATTGCTGCTACCCAAAGCCTGCTGAATTGATGCTTATTTGCCAACCCTGTTGGGTATGGTCAGAGATTGCTGTTTATGAGGATGAGGATCTTACTCTTCGAGCAGCCATAGTTCACGGTTCACCGTGTTGTCTAGGATTTGCGCTGGCCGTAACACCAGTAGGAGTTGGCCGAGAATGGGAGCACTAGGAGCCTGAGGACACCAAGCTAGACGCAGTGGCTCTGCGGTAGTCTCTTCGATGAGGAGGTAGCGATCGCCCTGCCACTCCTGTTGTCCCCGATCCACAATCAGTAAAACTTGGGTGATGGGGATCAGATTGTCGCTATTGGGTAGTTCTGCGGGCAACTCCGCCACCGGCCACAGTAGGGCAACCGGATCAATGGCATTTAAGAGCACTTGCCATCCTGGCAAAGCAACCACGGTGAGGGGGCGCTCAACATTGACCAGTGAAAAGACCCCTGTGGGCTTGAGGGCTGGAACCGCGGTCAGGGCTGCCGCGGTCAGAGGGGCACAACCAGCCACAGGAATCAGGTAAGGTAACTCTTCGGCAGTCTCTAGGCGATAGAGCGGCAAGCGGGGCTGGGGGGTGACAGACACCACTGTCAAGTCGGTGAGGAGGGCTTCAAGGGCGCGGCGACCTTTCTCTGAGTCCACAAACCGGAATCCATGGGCAATGAGGCGCGATCGCTGGGCTAAATCTCGCTGTTGCCGTGCCAACTGCCAATAATAGTGACCAATGCGATCGCCTAGGGTATCTGTAAAGTGTTCGCTCTCACCCTTTTGGTAGCTCATGGTTTTGAGGGCGCGACACACCTCATGGACAGTAGCTCTATCCAGTTGCTTTTCAACAATGAGGGTTGCTGCCGCAACGCGATCGCGTTGGGACAGTACCCGTAACTCGTAAAGCAGATCACTACCGCGCTCTTGGAAGTAGGCCAGCACTGAAGGGGAGGCATTGCCAGCACGTAGGCTTTGCGCCACTTGGACAGCAATGATGAGCTGGTTTTGGTGAATTGGCTCAATACCGGTCGCTTCAAAAATAGCCTGTGGCGAATGGCCAGCTTTCTGGAGGTGTTGGCACCCTTGCCCCCAATCTTGCCACGTTCCTTCTTTGCGGCGCAGCCGTTGCAGCAATTGTGCGGTCTGGGAATCAAGATCGTGACTCATGGGGTATCAACCTCCGCTGCCTCCATGCTCCCTGGGGGTAACACCGCCGCCGTAACGATACTGTCGTCTTCATCGAGCCGTTGTAGCCGCACTCCAGTTGCCGAGCGCGATTGCGACGAAATATCGATCACTTTTTGGCGAATGATAATACCGCGACTGGTCACAATCATTAACTCGTCGTCGGCATTGACAATCCGTAAGGCTGCTAGGTGATCTTCATTGCTCTTGGCTTTGAATTTAGTGGCGGTAATCCCCATTCCAGCCCGATTTTGCAACCGAAATTGCTGGACGGGCACCCGCTTACCATAACCGTTGGTGGTAATGACCAACACCCACGGCCCTGCACTTTGGGCAGCCGCCTCGTCGCTGTCGTCGGTGTCATCGCCATCATCGCCAGTGGCGCTCAAGCTCTTGGCGATCGCCCCAGGCAGAATATCCATCCCCACTAACTCATCCCCCGGACGCAGGTTCATCGACTTCACCCCACGGGTAGCCCGCCCCAACGGCCGTAGCTGATCGTGACTGGCACGAAAATGAATTGCCATGCCCTGCCGTGAGCCAATGATAATGGTGTCCTCTTCGCGGGTTCGCCGCACCCAGCGCAATTGGTCTCCCTCCTCAAGGGAAATTGCAATGAGGCCATTAGTACGAATATGACTAAAGGCGGCAAGCGCCGTTTTTTTAATAAAGCCCTTGCTTGTGAGCATCACTAAGTACTCGTCGGCACTAAAATCGTGCACCGCAATGACGGAGGTGATCTTCTCTTCGCGGGGAATGGGCAGGAGTTGAACAATGGGAGTGCCGCGAGCTTGACGCGAGCCAGTGGGAATCTGATAGGCGGGCAGGGCATAGACGATGCCGCGATCGCTAAAGAAGAGGATGCGATCGTGATCGTTGCAGCCAAAGAAGTGCTCAACCGCATCATCCTCTTTAATTTCCGCCCCTTTGCGACCCCGGCCATCCCGACTTTGGGCTTCAAAGGTATCGACGGGCATCCGCTTAATGTAGCCCTGCTGGGTAACGAGAATCACTGATTTATCGTTAGCAATGAGGTCGGTATCGCTAATATCAGCGTCGGCTTGGACAATCTGCGATCGCCGCGGTGTGGCAAACTTCTCTTTAATTTGCAACACCTCAGCTTCAATAATATCGAGTACCCGTTGTCGATGGCTAAGAATATTGTGAAAGTCAGCAATTTGCCGCTGGAGCTCTTCGTGTTCGCGCTGAATCTTTTCTGCTTCTAGAGCCGTGAGCCGCCGCAGTTGCATCTGTAAAATGGCATCCGCTTGAGCCTCGCTGAGGGCATAGGTCTGCATGAGGTCTTGGCGTGCTAAGGCGGTATCGCTGGCAGCACGGATGCGTTGAATCACCTCATCAAGGTTGGCTAGGGCAATCAGCAATCCCTGCAAGAGGTGATCTCGCTCTTCAGCTTTACGCAGAGCATAGCGGGTACGGCGGGCGATCGCCTCTTCCCGGAAGCTCAGGAACACTTCGAGGCTGCGCTTGAGGGTCAGCAGTTGCGGTTCGTTGTTGACGATCGCCAGCATATTGGCGCCAAAATTTACCTGTAGGGGGGTTTGCTTGTACAGATTATTCAGCACCACCCGGGGATAGGCATCCCGCTTGAGTTCGATGACCACGCGAATGCCCTCGCGATCGCTTTCGTCGCGCAGATCCGCAATGCCATCGATTTTTTTGTCGTTCACCAACTCAGCAATTTTTTCCATCAGAGCAGCTTTGTTGGTTTGGTAGGGCAGCTCCGTGACAATAATGGCCTCGCGGGGCTGACGACCGGGCACCTCTAGGGTTTCAATGGTGGCAACGGCTCTCAGGGTAATGGAGCCGCGCCCTGTGGTATAGGCATCTTGAATACCAGCTTGGCCAAGAATATGCCCGCCAGTGGGGAAATCAGGCCCCGGAATATAGCGCATTAACTCGCGATCGCTGATGTCAGGCCTGTGGATCAGTGCCACCAGTCCATCCACCAACTCACCGAGGTTATGGGGGGGAATGTTCGTGGCCATCCCCACCGCAATCCCAGAGGTGCCGTTTAGCAGGAGCTGGGGCACCCGTGCGGGCAAAACAAGGGGTTCCTGTTGTGAGCCATCAAAATTATCAACAAAGTCAACGGTTTCCTGCTCAATGTCTTGGAGCAGCGCTTCCGATGCCAGCGCTTGCAGCCGACATTCGGTATAACGCATCGCAGCCGGCGGATCGTTGTCAATGGAGCCAAAGTTGCCATGCCCATCAATGAGGGGATGGCGCATGGAAAAATCCTGAGCCATGCGCACGAGGGCATCATAGACCGCCGAGTCACCATGGGGGTGGTATTTCCCCAGCACTTCACCGACCACACGGGCACATTTGCGAAAGGGACGGTCTGCGGTTAAACCTAACTCGTGCATCGCGTAGAGAATACGACGGTGCACGGGCTTGAGGCCATCCCGGGCATCCGGTAGCGCCCGCCCAACAATGACGCTCATGGCATACTCGAGGTATGAGCGCGAAATCTCATCCCGCAGTTCAGTAGGGATAATGCGGTTGGAATCAGCAGCAAAGGTCATGGTGTGCCTCGTGAGAGACTCTTATTTTACCACGAAAGGGTTCAACCCTTGACAGCGTGGGCGATCGCGCCCTCTTCTACGTCAGAAAAATATCCTGCCAGAGGCGATTGTAGGTCTGCTGGGCGGCGGCAGGCAGGGGCAGCAGTGCCTCGCTACGGGTCAACAGGGTTTGCAGATCAACATAACGATTCACTTGGGCTAGGCTGAGATCCCCCAAGACGGGGGACACTGCCGTTGTAAACTGGCTTAACTGCTCGGCTACGGTGGGTTGCCACCAGTACTGTAACCAAGCGGTTGCCGCTGCATCGGGCACGTGGGAGCACACCCACAGATCCGCCCACAGTGCAGTTCCTGCCGCCGGAGCCACCACTGCAAACGTATCGGGCTGCCGCTGCACGAGGGGGAAAATATCACTCGACCAGCCCACGGCCAATTGTGTACTGCCTAGGATCAAGGGCTGAAGATAGGCATCGGAGCTAAAGAAACCGCACCGTTGCCGCAGCGCCAGCAATCGCGCTTCAAGGTCTGGATGGTCGGGGGGGTCAGGTGCGCCCCAAGGACTTAAGGGTGAGACCAATCACTTCGCGGGGGGTGTTCAGCAGGCTATAGCGCCCGTCAAGGTCAGGGTGCCACAGGGCATCCCAGTTCGTGGGTTCCCAGCCTAAATTGGCAAAAAAATCGCGACGATACACCATGAGGGTGGCACCCCAGCGATAGGGAATACCCCAAACGGCATCGTTGGCGCTGAACCGTGCTAAGAAGGTGCGCCAAGGTGGGGTAAGGAGCGACCAATTTTCAATGCTGCTTTTGGGAATGGGCTGAACCCACCCGTTGGCGACGGCTGCTGCCAGCCAAGCATCCCCCAAGCTAAAGATGGCCGCCCCCCTGTTGTCGTTGGCGAGGGTGTCGGCAAGGCTCTGGGGGGTCTCTTTCAGGCGCAGGTTCACCCCAATGCCATGGGTTTGGCGAAAACGGCGGATGAGTTGGGGCGGCAGGGACTTTTGCAGCAGATGTACGGTAATGCCCCCTTGGCTTGATCCTTGGCACCCAGCTAGTGCCATGGCGACGATCGCCACTCCCCCCTGACAAAATTCGCGTCGCTGCATTAGCGTTGCCAACAAAACTGTAGTTGGTTGGGACACGCCGGATCCCCCAGTTGCGCCACGCCGCGATCGTTGGCCACCAAATGCCGCAGAATCAGGTAAATGGTTTCTTGCTGCTCGGAGGCGTTGAGCGCTTGGGCGATCGCCTGCACCTCTAATGGCGTAGCACTCTGCTGGAGCACCTTCACAATCTGTTTTTGTAACGCCAGAGTGGCGGCGGCTGCTTTTTTKCCCGCCTCCACCCCCGGTTGATGGTAGGCATTGATATTCACTAAAAAGCCGTACAATCCTACTGCCCGCTCGTAGAGGGCAATGAGTGCCCCCACCGTCCGAGGCGTGACCTCTGGAATGGTGACGGTGAGGGAAGGCCGATCCTTTTCGTAGAGAGCTTGGCGCGTCCCCAACAGCAGACCGCTCAAATAGTCACCGGCGGTAATGCCCGGCTCCACCTCAATGCCCGGTTGCTGGCCATCCCGCAGTACCTCGATAAACGTCACAAAAAAATTTGCCAATCCGTCGCGTAACTGCTGCACGTAGGCGTGCTGATCCGTGGTACCCTTGTTGCCATAGACGGCAATCCCTTGGTGGACAATGTTGCCAGCAAGGTCTTTCTCCTTGCCTAGAGATTCCATCACTAACTGTTGCAGATAGCGGCTAAAGAGCAGCAGGCTATCTTTATAGGGCAGAATGACCATATCTTTTTCGCCGTGCCCGTTCCCTGCGTGGTACCAGGCCAAGGCCAACAGAGCTGCCGGGTTTTGGCGCAGTTGCGGCACCCGGGTAGCCTGATCCATTTGCCGCGCCCCGTGGAGCATGGCTTCAATGTCAATCCCCTGTAGGGCAGCGGGCAACAGACCCACGGCGGAGAGTTCGGAGGTGCGCCCCCCCACCCAGTCAAACATCGGGAAAATTTCCAGCCAGCCATTGGACTCGGCAATTTGGGCAAGGCCACTGCCGGGCATGGTGATAGCCACTGCGTGGTCAGCAAAGGCTAAGCCTGATTGCTGATAGCGGGCTTGCGTTTCCAGCATGCCATTGCGGGTTTCTGGGGTGCCCCCAGACTTGGAAATAACGATGACCAGTGTGGTGCGCAGGCGATCGCCAATTTGGGCAAAAACCCGCTCAAATCCCGCTGGATCAGTATTATCGAGAAAGTGAATGGCCAAGGGGGGGGTAACGGGTGCTAAGGCGGCAGACACAAACTGGGGGCCCAGKGCCGAACCGCCAATGCCAATGGAGAGAATATCCGTAAAGCGTCCACCTTGGGGTGGGGCAATTTGGCCGGAATGGATGTGCTGGCTAAAGCGATGCACCTGGGCGATTCCGTCGCGAATCTCAGCCCGTATCTCTGGGGTGGGGGCAAGGTCGGCATCCCGCAACCAGTAGTGCCCCACCATTCGACCTTCATCCGGGTTGGCGATCGCCCCCGCTTCGAGAGCCTGCATCTGCTCAAAGGCGCGCCTAAAGGCAGGCTCTAGGTCACGAACAACGTCTTGGGTCAGCCCCATCCGACTGACATCAACGTAGAGATCAAGGTCTGGGTGGTAGTACAGCCAGTCTTGGTAGTGGTGCCAAAGAGCCAAAGCATCCATAAAAATTAAAAAAATTGCGCTACGATTCCAGCGTACCCCAACAATTACCCTCCGCAGGGAATCATCACCGTCTTCAAGATAGCGGCGATCCCTCCTCGGTTAAGATAGATCTTGCTGCCACGGAATCTAGGGATGAGTCGCCCCACTATTGAATCCATTCTTCAGGAACACCGTCTTTTTTACCCCCCCGCTGACTTTGTGGCGAAGGCACGGATTAACTCCTTTGAGGCCTACGAGCACCTCTACGCCAAAGCAAAAGCAGATCCGGCGGCCTTCTGGGGGGAACTGGCACAGCAGGAACTCGACTGGTTTCAGCCTTGGGATCAGGTACTCGATTGGCAGCCTCCCACCGCCAAGTGGTTTGTCAATGGCAAAATTAATATTACCTACAACTGCCTCGATCGCCACCTGACCACGTGGCGCAAGAACAAAGCAGCCCTGATCTGGGAAGGGGAACCCGGCGATAGCCGCACCCTCACCTATGCCCAACTGCACCGCGAGGTGTGCCAGTTTGCCAATGTTCTCAAACAACTTGGAATTAAAAAGGGCGATCGCGTCGGCATTTATATGCCCATGATTCCGGAAGCGGCGATCGCCATGCTCGCCTGCGCGCGCATTGGTGCACCCCATTCCGTCGTGTTTGGTGGCTTTAGTGCCGAAGCCCTGCGCGATCGCCTCATTGATGCTCAAGCGAAGCTAGTGGTCACTGCCGATGGTGGCTGGCGCAAAGATGCCATTGTTCCCCTCAAAGATCAAGTCGATAGCGCCCTTAGCGATCAAGCGGTTCCCAGCGTCGAGCACGTTTTGGTGGTGCAGCGCACCCAGCAGCCGATCACCATGGTGCCCGGTCGCGATCACTGGTGGCACGATCTCCAAAAAGGGGTGAGTGCCGATTGCCCCGCTGAACCGATGGACAGTGAAGACTTACTCTTTATCCTCTACACCTCTGGCTCCACGGGCAAACCTAAGGGGGTTGTGCATACCACCGCTGGCTACAACCTCTATACCCACATCACCACCCAATGGACCTTTGATCTGCAAGATACCGATGTCTATTGGTGTACTGCCGACGTTGGCTGGATTACGGGGCACAGCTACATCGTCTATGGCCCCTTGTCTAACGGTGCTACCACTGTCATGTATGAGGGAGCACCGCGCGCCTCGAATCCGGGATGTTTCTGGGACGTGATTGAAAAGTACGGTGTCACTATTTTTTATACCGCTCCCACCGCCATCCGCGCCTTTATTAAAATGGGCGAGCACCTGCCCAAGGCACGTAACCTTTCCTCATTGCGCCTGCTGGGGACCGTTGGCGAACCCATTAATCCCGAAGCATGGATGTGGTACTACCGCGTCATTGGTGGCGAACGCTGTCCTATCGTCGATACGTGGTGGCAAACCGAGACCGGTGGCCACATGATCACCTCCTTACCCGGTGCCATCCCCATGAAACCCGGCTCAGCCACTAAACCCTTTCCCGGCATCTTGGCAGATGTTGTTGATTTAGAGGGGCACCCGGTCGGGGTCAACGAAGGGGGGTATCTGGTAATTCGCCACCCATGGCCGGGGATGATGCGCACCGTCTATGGCGATCCCGATCGCTTCCGCCGGACGTACTGGGAGCATATTCCTCCCCAGAACGGCCAGTACGTTTACTTTGCGGGGGATGGGGCGCGCAAAGATGCAGACGGCGACTTCTGGATCATGGGACGGGTGGATGATGTGATTAACGTGTCGGGGCATCGCCTAGGCACCATGGAAATTGAGTCAGCCTTGGTCGCCCACCCTGCGGTGGCTGAAGCTGCCGTTGTTGGCAAGCCTGACGAGGTGAAGGGCGAAGATATCGTGGCCTTCGTGATTTTAGAAGGTAGCACTCCCCCCACCGAGACCCTGCAGCAGGAACTCAAGCAGCACGTCGTTAAGGAGATCGGTGCGTTGGCACGCCCAGCGGAGATTCGCTTTACCGATGCGCTGCCCAAAACCCGCTCCGGCAAAATTATGCGGCGGTTACTGCGCTCTTTGGCCGCTGGGGAAGAGGTGGCAGGGGATACCTCAACCCTTGAGGATCGCTCGGTACTCGATAAATTGCGTCAGGGAGCGTAGGCCATAGGGAGTCTGATGGCGACTGGCATTCGCACAAAAACGCTGATTTTGCTGGCAACTGCGGCCATTTTGGGAGGCAGCCTCTTTTTATTTGAGCAACAACTACCGGCACCAAACGCACCAAGTCAACAAACCAAGGCTCGCCTCTTTAGCTTCCAAGAGGCGGATGTTACCGCTCTCAAGATTGTGGCGCCCCAGTACACCCTTAACCTCAAAAAGCAGGAAACGGGGACGTGGGTCATTCAGCGAGAGCAGGAGGTGCCAGCGGAAGAGGGAACCGTCGTCTTTTTATTAAATTTGCTGACCACGGGTGAGCGCGATCGCTCCCTTGACGTGCCCACGAATCGTGCCGCTGACTATGGCCTTTTGCCCCCCATGGCTACCCTAGAGATTACCCTTAAGGATGGCACGCAGCATCGGCTATTACTGGGCAACCCGACCTTTGATGGCCGGCAACTCTATGCCGAAATTGACCCCCAACCACAGCCTCGTGACACTATGACAGTCACCTTGGTTCCCTTAGACCTGAAAAATGCTATTGAACGTCCCCTGATCGAGTGGGAGCGCCAGCCAGCCCCACGCTCACCCGAACCCTCAAACTAAGCGTCAGCCACCCGAATCAGGTTTTTCTTCAGTAAGGCTTGCAAATCTGCATTGTGGGTTTTGCAGTTGCGCCAACGGCGTTCATCAACATTTTCATTCCGACCCGGCTGGAGGGTCAGCGGGCCAAAAAAACTATCGAAGGTGATGGGTTGCTCTAACTCACTAATTACTGTCACCATTGTCATTACTCGCTTAATACCCAAGTATCTTTGCTGCCACCTCCTTGGGAGGAATTGACCACTAAGGATCCGGGCTTCATAGCAACCCGTGTGAGTCCTCCGGGGTGCACGTAAATCTCTTTGCCATAGAGAATATAGGGGCGCAGATCCACATGGCAGCCAACAATCTCATCGCCGAGGAGGGTCGGTACCCGCGAGAGAGACAGGGTAGGCTGGGCAATATAGTTGCGGGGGTTAGCCTTCACGCGCTCAGCAAACTCAGCCCGCTCACTAGCTGTGGATTGGGTGCCAATGAGCATCCCGTAGCCCCCCGACTCGTTGGCAGATTTGATCACCAATTCATCTAAATGATGGAGCACGTAGTCGAGTTGCTGCGGTTCCCAGCACAGATAGGTGGGGACGTTCGGTAACCGCAGCTCTTCCCCCAGATAGTAGCGGATCATTTGGGGAACGTAGGCATAGATCACTTTATCGTCAGCAACACCAGTGCCCAAGGCGTTGGCGATCGCTACCCGTCCTTGACGATAGACCTCTGTTAAGCCTGCCACCCCTAGCATCGAGTCCGATCGAAAGACGGCCGGATCAATAAAATCATCATCAATGCGGCGATAGACCACATCCACCCGTTTTAAGCCTTTGGTGGTACGCATTTGCAAGTAGCCATCTGCCACCACCAAATCCCGCCCTTCCACAAGGGTGACACCCATCTGCTGCGCCAAAAAAGAATGCTCAAAATAGGCTGAGTTATACATCCCCGGAGTCAGTACCACCACTGTGGCATCCGGCAATCCGGGTGGGGCTAGGTTCAATAGGGTTTCCAGTAAATGGCTGGCGTACTCATCCACCGGCTGGATATCCAACTCCTTAAATACCAGTGGAAAGGTACTTTTCATCACCCGTCGATTCTCAAGCACATAGGAAATGCCAGAGGGACAGCGCAAATTATCTTCAAGGACATACCATGTGCCGTCGCGATCGCGCACCAAGTCAGTTCCCGTAATATGGCACCAAATTCCTGCGGGTGGCTTTAGATCGTGGCAAGCACGCAGATAGCCCTTGGCTGACTCGATGAGTTCCCGGGGAATCACGCCATCATTAATGATTTTTTGCTGGCCATAGACATCCGCAATAAAACAGTTCAGCGCTTGAATGCGTTGCTTGAGCCCCTGTTCAAGCTGCCGCCACTCTTGCGCCGGAATCACTCGCGGCAAAATATCAAAGGGCATAATCCGCTCGGTGCCCTCCTCAGAGCCATAGACCGTAAATGTGGCACCGATGTTAAACATGACCTGCTGAGCCGTGGTTTGGCGCCGTTTTAGCTCTCCTTCTGGCAGCGATCGCACCCGCCGTAAGAGAGGCTCAATAAACGGTCGTGGCTGACCGCGGGCAATAAACCACTCATCATAAAAATCGCCCGGATCGTAATTATCGAGTTCCACTATTCTCTCTCCACTGCTGCTCAGCATCCTTGGACGTTCCCAAGTATCCTAGCTTCCATGTTTGTCTATTTCCCTATAGTACAAAGTTGTACTAGCTTCAATGACGTAAGCACCGGTGCTCCTCACAGAGACGTTAGCCAAGTCAATTGTTACAATACGTTACAGCGTTATCCCCACGTCCCTATGAACACGGCCTTACCCCCTGCGTCTGAGTCTCCCCAAGACATTGCGATCGCTGCTGAAGCGCTACCCAATGCCAACGATGAGTTTCAGCCCTACGATCCGGAGGCGATCGCGGCTTATTATCGGCAACGCCCCTTGCTGGTGATCAGCCGTTGGGTGCAGATTCTGTGGCCGGTGTTTTGGCTGCTATTCAATCGCTGGTGGGATAACCTCACAGGACAAGGGAAGAAAAATCAACATCGCCGGGCGATCGCCCTGCGAGACACCCTAACCCGCCTCGGTCCGGCCTACATTAAAGTGGGGCAGGCGCTGTCCACCCGCCCAGACCTGTTGCCTGCCGTTTACCTTGAAGAACTGACGAAACTCCAAGATCAATTACCGGCGTTTCCCAATGAAGTTGCATTTCGCTTTATCGAGGAGGAACTCGGGGCGCCCCCCCAGGAACTGTTTGCCGACCTGAGTGATCAGCCCATTGCGGCGGCATCCTTAGGGCAAGTTTATCGCGGTCGCCTCAAAAGTGGTGAAATAGTTGCGGTCAAAGTGCAGCGCCCCGGCCTTGCTGAAAGTATTACCCTTGACATTTACATTTTGCGAGGGGTGGCCTACTGGGCTCAACGCCTCATCAAAGAAATTCGCAGCGATTTGGTGGCAATTTTAGATGAGTTTGCTAGTCGGCTGTTTGAGGAAATGGACTATACCCAAGAGGGGCGTAATGCCGAGCGCTTTGCCCGCCTCTACGGTCATCTACCCGATGTCTATATTCCAAAAATCTACTGGGACTATACCCGCCGCCGCGTCCTGACCATGGAATGGGTGACGGGGGTCAAGCTCAACCAGCCACAGCAAATTCAAGCCCAAGGGATCGACCCCCGCTATATGGTGTATGTTGGGGTACAGTGTTCCCTGCGGCAATTGCTGGAGCACGGTTTCTTCCACGCAGACCCACACCCCGGCAACCTGCTGGCGATGCCCAATGGTAAACTCGCCTACCTTGACTTTGGCATGATGAGCGAGATTGAACCTGCCCAGCGCTACGGTTTACTGAATGCCATTGTTCATATTGTCAACCGCGAGTACGAAAGTCTTGCCTATGACTATGTGCGCTTAGGGTTTTTGGCGGAAGATACCAATCTAGAGCCAATTATTCCGGCGCTGGCGCTGGTCTTTGAGGATGCCCTAGGGGCAAGTGTGGCTGAGTTGAATATTCAGCGCATTTTTGATCGCCTTTCGGAAGTGATGTACGAGTATCCGTTTCAGGTGCCCGCTTACTATGCCTTAATTGTGCGATCGCTACTCACGATGGAAGGGATTGCCATGGGCGTGGACCCAAACTTCAAGGTGCTCAGTGCGGCCTATCCGTACATTGCCAAACGGCTCCTTACCGATTCAGCGCCGGAGTTGCGCACTAGCTTGGCAAACTTGCTGCTCAAGGATGGTCAATTCCGCTGGACCCGCCTTGAGAATTTGCTGCGCAATGCTCGCGAAAGCCGTGACTACGATTTTAATGTGGTGTTCGAACAAGCCCTTGACTTTTTATTTTCTGAGCGGGGTGAGTTTTATCGCGATCGCCTTGCCGATGAAATTGTCAAGAGTTTGGATACTTGGGCACGGGTAACGGTGGGTCAGTTCAATGTGGCGCAGATGTTACCGCTGGTTACCCGCCCCGTTCCCACCAGTAGCGCCCCAAGCATTATCAGCGAACCCAATGCCCTTGAGCATTTGCGGCGGATTTTTAGTATTTTGCAGGACACCCCCGGGTTTGATGTGATGAAGATTATTCCTGCGATTCTGAAAATTATCCTCCGCCCAGAATTGCAGCAGATGGGACAGCGAATTGTCAATGGTCTCCTCCAACGGGCGATCGCCCGCTTTGTCCGGGAAGTCTTTTTAGCAGATACAAAACCTCAACTGCAATCCACCGGGGCAACCAACTGACCTTCTCCCCGCCCGCGGGGGGCTTGGAGATGTCCCGATGAACCCACCTCACTATCGTGGAGATACCCTTGAGCTAGAAGAAGAGCGCCTTTACAAGCCCATCATGGCCTACCGCCAACAGCACAGTCTTTCTCCATTTCCCTCTCGCCCTCGTTGAACCTAGTCGCTATCCAGCAACACCAAGTCTTTGGGCAGCTTGAGCAGAACTGTTGGGAAGCGATAGGGTAATACCAGTTGGGGTTGAAGCAGTGCTATGGGCATTTTGGTGTATCACGATGATGAGACGACAGCAGCCACACTTGTTACCATGCTGAGTGCATCAGAGCAGCGGGTTGACGTAGTTGCCCGAGCCGATGACCTCTGGGGGATATTGGCCAGTAGTCGCTATGAGTTGCTGATTGTAGATGACGCACACCTAGAGACAACGGTGGAGCGTTTTTGTCAGCAGGTGCGCAGCCATGGCTTTCAGGAGCCAATTTTGGTATTGACCCGCAGCGAAGTTCCAAGGCAGCCAGACGATCAAGTCATTTACTACCGTTATCCCTGTAGTCAAAGTTCCCTAGTTCACGTGGTCAAGCCTCTTCTGAGCGCGATCGCCACCTCTAGGCTAAAAACCAATCATGACTCTGGTCTGCCCTTGGTGCTGCACATTGATAACGATGCCGCCTTAGTACATTCCCTAGAACGCCATGCCGCCGATGCTGGGTTTCGTTATGTAGCCATTGATAGTTGGCCCTTAGTCAAAGCCTACGTTGAAGACTTTGCCCCCAATGTCGTGATTCTCAATCCAGAAGTGGTTCCCGACGAGGCCACAAGCCGCGAGTTTTTACAAGAGTTACGCCAGCATCGTCCGCCAATTCCTGTGTTGGTCTTCACGGCCCACGACACATGGCGCGATCGCCTTGCCGCCATTCGCTTGGGGTCGCGGATTACCCTCAACAAGCCTGTGGATATGGAGCGACTGCTGCAAACCCTCGAACAACTGTTGCAGCCGCAGGAAGTGACATCCGCCAGTATTCTAACGGTGGATGATGATCCGGTCACCTTAGCCATTCTCAAGCGGCTCCTTGAGCCGTGGGGGATGAGTGTCACGTCCCTACAAGATCCAGATCAATTCTGGGATGTTTTGGAAGCCACCCATCCAGAATTAGTGATTCTCGACGTGCAAATGCCCGGCATCAATGGCATTGAACTGTGCCAAGTTGTACGCAATGACCCCCGCTGGAGTCGCCTACCAATTTTGTTTCTCACCGCAACCACCGATCCGGCACTTGTGAACCAACTCTTTGCCGCTGGTGCCGATGATTTTGTGAATAAGCCGATTGTCGGGCCAGAGCTAATGACACGCATTATCAACCGCCTTGAGCGTACACGGCTCCTCAAGCGGTTGGCGGAGGTGGATCCGCTCACTGGGGTGTGCAACCGTCGCAAGGCCACCGAGGATATTGAACGCTTTTTGCAGTTGGCAGATCGGCAGCAGCAACCGCTGTGTCTCGCAGTTTTAGACTTAGACTACTTCAAACGTATTAACGATACCTACGGCCATGATCTGGGGGACCAGGTCTTGGTGACGACAGCGCGCATTCTGCGGCAATCCTTACGCATGGAGGATGTAGTGGCTCGTTGGGGTGGAGAAGAGTTTTTAGTAGCTTTGTACGGAATTTCCCTAGAGGTAGCAGAACAGCGATTGGGGATGTGCTTACAGCGTCTGCGCAGCCATACCTTCCCTGTGTCGGATCAAGAGGGGTTCCAGGTCAGCTTTAGTGCAGGGGTGAGCCAATATCCCAACCATGGTGCCACTCTCCTAGAACTGGTGAAAGCAGCAGATGAGGCACTTTATCAAGCCAAGGCCGCAGGCCGCTGTCAGATTGCCACGGCAACGATCTAAATAGATTAATGACACCTGAATTGCTCCCTTCGGTTGCGCATCGCTATGCCTTCGGCACGCTATGCGAAGACCACCACGGATTTTTGCTAGTGGTACTATTGCTGATGCTCTGCTAGGACTCTAACCGCCGCTTTTGTGCCTCTTGATCGTTGGCTTTGGCACGGCGGAGCGTCTTTTCTTTAATGTCAACCCATGCTTTTTTAGAAAATTATGTATCGTGACTGTACTGACATTAATCCCTAGCTGCTCGCTGATCATGTCTCGGTACTGCCATAGGCACTTGTCTGGATAGGCTACAATAATCTCCATCACCTTGCTGTAGTTTTGATCTAGAATGCCAATTCGTTTTGTCCCCACTTTCTTAGGGGTTAAGTCCTGTGTCTCTTGATACTGCCGAACCCATCGATGTACGGTTCTCTTGGTCACCATGAACCGCTCTGCTACCTGCCGGATGGAGGTTCCGCCCGCTTGATAGGCCGCCACAACCCTGCGCCGTAAATCTAAGGAGTGGGTTGGCATATGCTACTCTCCTGACCTTTGAGTACTTTATTTCCTATATTAGCTTAATAAGCTTTAACTAATGAGGGGTTCGGAGAGCGATACGTCCCGCGCTGTACCCGTAGGGTCAGTGTCGGGGGGATGTCACAAACTTGGATTAAGGTGTCCGTTCTAGAACTACCCCTATGACACACTGGTTGAATACCTACGGCTTTTTAATTGTGTCCATGACTCTGGGGGCATTACTAGCGTTGTCGCTCTACTTGCCCTTCATGAGTGGTCAGCTCTCCCTTGCTAGTCCTGGGTTTTATGCCATTGGTGGCTATATTGCGGCAATTCTCTCAACTCGGGTTTTCTCAGCGGTGACACCCTACCCTCTGTGGTGTATGGCGGTGGAACTGGTTTTGGCGGTGGTATGTTGTGGCCTATTGGGCTGGGGAATTGGCGTGCCCGTGCTGCGGCTGCGGGGAATCTACTTTGCCATTGCTACGATCGCCTTGGTGGAAGTGCTGCGGGTCTTGGCCTTGAATCTAGAGATTACAGGGGGGGCGATCGGTATTTTTGGGGTGCCGCAGCCGTTTCGCGAACCCTTGGGATACCTGTGGTTGACGTTGCCCTTGTTAGTGGTGGTGGCGATCGCCATTGGCCGCCTTGAGTACAGCCGGCCGGGGCAAGCGATGCAGGCGATTCGTGCCGATGAGCTAGTGGCCACCACCCTTGGCATTGATGCAACTCGCTACAAAGTGTTGGGGTTTACCCTTGGCGCGATGCTAGCGGGGGTGGCAGGGGTTTTAAGTGCCCATTTACTGAATACGTGGAACCCGCGCCAAGGGACGTTCGACACGGGGATTATTGCCCTGACCGCGGTGTTAATTGGCGGCAATCGTACCTTTATTGGGGCGGTGGTTGGCGGTATGGTCTTTACTGCCCTCCCTGAATTGCTGCGTGGTTTGGCGGATCAACCCCAACTGCCAACGGCGATTGCAGCCTTTTTACGCGATGGGCGGATGATTCTCTACGGTGGGTTGATTGTGCTGGGCACCTGCTTTTTTCCGCAGGGGGTGTGTCAACCGCCCCGTTGGCGGCAACTTCAATCTCGGTTGAGGGTCTGGCGGCACATCCGAAAGGATTTGTTACACTGAATCCCTATGGTTGTTTCCTTAACCCTCAGTAGCGACTTGAACGAGCTTGAGGCACTGCTAGAGTGGTTCAACCGCTATCAACCACCGCTATTTCCCCTTGAAGAATGGCTAAAGCTCGAGCTAGCCTTGGCCGAGGGGTTTACCAATGCTGTGCGCCATGCCCACCGCGATCGCCCCAAGGAAACCCCGATTCGAGTCGAGTTATCCCTAACCCAGACAATGATTGAGCTGCGCATTTGGGATCAGGGGCAGGGCTTTGATTTGATGACACATTTGCAACAGTTGCCCGCCCAAATTGCTGTGGATGCCGAAGGCGGACGTGGTTTGCGCCTATTAGCTACCATCGTGGATGAGCTAAGCTATAGGCCCAGTGAAACGGGCGGGAATTGTTTAACCTTGCGAAAACGGGTTGCTCACCTAGCCCATTAGCCTAGATTTCTATTGGATTGAACGTGGCTAGGACGTAAGGGCTACCATAGAGACTAGAGCAGTTGTGCCGATAATCGCTTCCCTTAAACATCCGCTGTTTTTAGGCCGCAAATTTCCATGAACCAGCCCCTAGTCACTCTTACCTGTCCCGAGTGTGGCACGGCGAACCCCATTACTAATCAAGAGTGTAGTCATTGCCATGTCCCTCTTCTGAAGCGTTATCTGTGGGCGATTGGCTCTAGTTTAGATGGTTATAAGATCGGGGCTATTGTTGGCGATCGCTATCTGGTGCAGGGCAAACACCTACTGCTAGACCTCTTCCCCGGTGAGCCTGCCCCCGGCATCGATAACACAGTGCAACTGTATCGCCCCTACCTGAAGCTTTTTCCCAAACGTCCCCACGTCCCCGAACTATTTGGGGCACTGTCGCTAGGGGCAGGGGAATTGCTGCTGCTTGAGCACGCTCCCGTCAGTTGTATCGACATTAACGGTGCCCAAAGCACCCCCGGCTTAACCCATGCTGCACCGCTGACGAGCATTTGGCAAAAGGCTGGCGTCGTGCGACGATTGAGTTGGTTATGGCAAATTATTTCCCTGTGGCCTGCCCTGATAGAAGAGAATGTGGCAGTTACACTTCTGAACCCCCAACTGTTGCGAGCAGAAGGCTCCTTAGTGCGGCTGCTGCAACTACAGGTTGGGGCCGATCCCACCTTGGCAATGCTGGGAGCCTTTTGGCAAGAGCACTTTGGCTTTGCGGATCGAGACGACAACTTTGACCAAGCATTTCAGATGCTGTGTGAGCAAATGCAGCACAGTCAAGAGGTAACCCCAGAATCGGTACGCTCAACCATTGAAACACTGTTTCAGCAGGCTCTGAGCCATCTGGACTATCAATACCACTATGATATTGTTACCCGCTCTGATCAAGGCCCAAGCCGGAGCCGAAATGAAGATAGCTGCTACCCGCCTCACGGTACCGCCCTCAACCATGCGTCGCGGATGTTAGCCTTGGTCTGTGATGGGGTAGGGGGGCACGAAGGGGGAGATGTGGCTTCCGGTTTAGCCATTTCAATTTTAGTGGAGGCTCTGGAGCCACTCAACCTCCTCGACACGAATCCAGAAGAGGTGCAGCAGGCTATTCAAAACGCCATTCATCGCACGAACGATGCCATCAGTGCGCGTAACGATTCTGAGCATCGCCACGAACGGCAACGGATGGGAACGACCCTTGTGGGTACCCTCATTGAGCACGCCAATCTTTACCTTGCCCACATTGGCGATAGTCGTGCCTACTGGATTAACCATTGGGGCTGCTATCAGTTGACCCTCGATGACGATGTGGCAAGCCGCGATGTCCGCTTGGGGATGAGTACCTACCATCAGGCTCTTGAGCATCCCTACGGCGGCTCCCTTGTGCAAGCTCTTGGGATGGCACCGTCTCACCATCTTTACCCCACGGTGGAGCGCTTTTTGCTGGATGAAGAGGGGATCCTGCTCCTGTGCTCCGATGGCCTAAGTGACTTTAATCGGGTAGAAACCTATTGGCGTCGGTATCTCCTGCCGGTGCTCAAAGGAGACATCAGCCTTGAGGTGGCGGGCGATCGCCTCATCGAGCTAGCCAATAGTGCCAATGGCCACGACAATGTCACCGTTGCCCTCATCCACTGCCACGTTAGCACCTCCCACGGTGCCATTGAGCCAGACTACAGCAGGATGGTCTGTAGCGACGAACTGCCAGAGGTAACAGATATCACCATGACCTATACCCCCCCCGAAAACCACAGCGACGACTTGGCGGTAACGGTCTCCTCGGTCGGTGAAACCTTGCTTCCCCCGCTGACGGCTCCCCCTGTCCGTCGGATAACAGCAACACGGCAACAGTGGCCGTTACTGCTGGTGCTGGTGGGTCTAATTGCCGCAGGATTATCACTGTTGGCGGTCTTGAGTCTTAAACGCCCCCAGATGATGGATGTGAACCCCTCCCCTACACCAGTATTGGCCGATTGACAGTTCTCCTGTGCTGACTGAGGTTTTGATGAGCCTGACTGACTTTTCCCTAGATGCTTACGATTACTATTTGCCCCCAGAGCGTATTGCGCAGCAGCCTGCCACGCCTCGCGATCACGCTCGTCTGTTGGTGGTGGATCGCGAGACCGCACGCGATCACTGGTTTTACGAACTGCCACAACTATTGCAACCGCAAGATTTACTGGTGCTGAATGATACTCAGGTCATTCCGGCGCGGCTGATGGGGCACAAGGTGGGGGAGTCCGGCCGCAGTGTTGAGGTCTTTTTACTCGAAGAACTCAGCGATCGCCAGTGGTTGGCACTGGTCAAACCTGGCCGCAAACTTCGCCCCGGAGCAGTGATTCAACTGGGGTCATTACAGGCCACCGTACAGGCGATCGATCCTGCCACCCGCGGGCGAGTCATTGAATTTGATCTACCCCCAGGCGATCGCCTCTGGCCTTACCTCGATGAAGTGGGAGACATTCCCCTGCCCCCCTATATCCAAACCCCCATCCAAGATCCCCAACAGTACCAAACCGTCTATGCCCAACGTCCGGGGGCAGTAGCAGCCCCCACCGCAGGACTGCACTTCACCCCAGACCTCCTGAGCAAATTAGCCTTTTGTGGCATTGACCACTGCTTTATTACCCTCCATGTTGGCATTGGCACCTTCCGCCCCGTAGAGGTCAACGACATTCGCCAGCACCGCCTCCACCAAGAGTGGATTGAGGTGTCTGCGGCCACCGTTGCCAAAATTAAGGCGGCGCAGCGGGCGGGCGGACGCATTATTGCGGTGGGTACCACCGTGATTCGCTCCCTAGAGACCGCAGCTCAGTCCGGTGAACTTCAGCCCTTTCGCGGCAAAAGTGACCTCTATATCTACCCGGGCTATCAGCCAAAAATTGTTGAGGGCTTCATTACCAACTTTCATCTGCCGCGCTCTAGCTTAATGATGCTCGTCAGTGCCTTCATTGGGCGCGATCGCCTCTTGCAGCTTTATGACTACGCCATTGCCCAAGCCTATCGCTTTTACTCCTTTGGCGATGCCATGCTGATTTTACCGACTGCTTGGCAGAGTCCGGCGTGAGTGTGCTATCCTAAGAGCAGTTGTTTTGGAACGGTACCGTTCAGGGAGATGGAGGTGATGCCCATGGCAGATAGTAGTAAACGCTTGGGTCGTCGTTTCGGAGTACAGGGGCTGTAGCCTAGGATTGTTCTCCACTAACACTGCGGATCAACATCTGTTAAGGTGTGAGTTCTCCTAGCAGTCTTATCCAAACATGACCACCAGACCGCTCCTAAGTCCGTACTTGGGAGCGGATGGTTTTTGGAAGGTATGTATTCTTGTTGCCAACCCAATTAAAAAATGTTTCAGAACCTTGGCGACCTGAGGGGGGCGATCTATAGTAGGGGCAACCGGAATGCTGCCATTATTTTCTGTCCCAAAACTTAATCACTGTTGATAATGGCAAGCTCTGGGACTGTTGCATTCGAGAGAGCAGCCATGACGGTTCAATTTTCCAGTCGCGAAAAGCACATCAACACCCCGCAACTTCACCCCATCAGCGGTATCAAGCTATTGCTGATTGTTGGCTTGAACATCCTGCTAGCGGGCTACGTCTTTTGGGCGTACCGCAGTGCCTACTATAATGAGTTGCCGACCCAGCGAAATCCGATCTTGCAGAACCTACGGCAACGCGGTAACTAAGTAACGCCAGATTAGTAGGCTAAGGTTTCCAGCGCTTGGCGCAAGTAAGCGGTTACACAGGCATCGAGATCAAAGGGCTGTTCTAGCTTCATTGCAGAGTGCTTTTCGCTGAGCCACCGTTGAAAACCAGAACTATGGGCGATCGCCCGCTTCAAAGAGTCCCAAACCTCGCGGGAATCTGTGGCAGTTGCTGCAACGGGGATATCCATAGAGATACTCCTAGTGAGTTTGGACTCAGAAAAAGGATTTGCCTATGGTTCTACCATACCGCAGGCGTCCTAGGCGTGGTGTATGCAATGTTACGATTTGTTGCAAAAGTGGCTCACGGGACTTGTTGTAGCGTGGATTCTTGGCCAGTCCACTGTTGCATAAGGTTGGTTAGCTTTGCGATGAAGGGTTCTCCGGCAATACTGGGGTGAAATTCGCTAATGGCTGTCTCCACCTTTGGATGCGTAGGAGAAGGACATGGCTCCGAGTTTGGGACTAGGGGGGACAGGGGGTGGCAAATAATCGCTTCAAACTCACTATTAAAGTGGTAAATGGGCTGCTCACGCCGTTGCCACAATTCTAAAATTTGCTCGACAGAAATTGCTTTATAACGACCGAGGTACAGCGCTTCAATTAAGGCGAGGCGAATCCAGCGGGGCGAAAAGTGGCGCAGCCAGCGATCAAGGATGGCCTCGACGGAGGCACCATCAAGGTCGAAGCCGTACTGACGCAGCAGGCGATCAGCGACCTGAATAGCGGCATTGTCGCCAAGGTGTGCCATCTGCTAAATCCGCCTTCCTATCGTAATGGTGTCTCTATATTGCCACAACTTTCTCGTGGGAGCAGCGGGGGGTGTCTCAACCCTGATATGGTAGAAAGGCGAATTCTCAGGCTTTTTTTGCCCGATATGGTTACTGTTCACCCTCCCGAATCTCTTTTGCACGATCGCCCTTTAACCATTGCGGGACGGCAGTTTCGCTCCCGCCTCATGACTGGGACTGGTAAATACCGCTCTATCGCCGACCTCCAAGCCAGTGTAGCCGCTAGTGAGTGCGAAATTGTTACTGTGGCGGTGCGACGGGTGCAGACCAATGCCCCTGGCCATGAAGGCTTGGTGGATGCCCTTGACTGGCAGAAGATTTGGTTACTGCCCAACACCGCTGGCTGTCAAACCGCCGAAGACGCGGTTCGGGTGGCACGGTTAGGGCGCGAGATGGCCAAGCTCCTAGGACAAGAGGAGAATAACTTTGTCAAGCTGGAAGTTATTCCGGATCCTAAATACTTGCTGCCGGATCCCTTTGGCACCCTAGCGGCAGCCGAGCAATTGGTGAAGGAAGGGTTTGCGGTCTTACCCTACATCAATGCAGATCCGCTGCTGGCCAAGCGACTCGAAGAGGTGGGGTGTGCCACAGTCATGCCCCTAGCCTCGCCGATTGGATCGGGTCAAGGCTTACGCAATGCCGCCAATATTCAGATTATTATTGACCAAGCAAGGGTGCCCGTGGTGATTGATGCTGGCATTGGTACCCCCAGTGAGGCCGCCGCTGCGATGGAATTGGGAGCCGATGCCCTGCTCATCAATACGGCGATCGCCCAAGCGGGACATGCTGCTGCCATGGCACAGGCAATGGCAATGGCAACCATAGCCGGGCGGTTGGCCTACCTAGCCGGACGGATTCCCGTTAAACCCTACGCGAGTGCTAGCTCCCCCAGTAGCGGCACGATCACAGCAGCTCCATGACCCTTGTTTTACATAGCCTTGGGGTTCTTCTTGGCCTCCTCAGCCTTGCCGGTGGCGGGTTTTACCTTGTAGCTGGGCTGCTGACGCTGCGGTTTTTCAGCAAATCGCGCCCCCAACCCCTTGATCCAGCCCCCGCTATTTCTGTGCTGGTGCCTGTGTGTGGCCTCGATGCCGGTGCATGGCAAAACTGGTCATCGTTGTGTCAGCAAGACTACCCTAACTACGAAGTGATTTTTGGGGTTCAAGATCTCAGCGATCCAGCCTTACCCGTGCTCAAAGACCTGTGCCAAACCTTTCCAGAGCGTGCCCGCTGGTACTTTTGCGACGAAATCCGGGGGATTAACCGCAAAATGAGTAACTTGTCGCAGATGTTGCCCCATGCCCACCATGAGGTGATTGTGCTGGCGGACAGTGATGTGCGAGTGACCCCCGGCTATCTCCGCCAAATTACCGCCCCCTTGGCAGACCCCCGCATTGGCGTGGTGACCTGTGGCTATGTTGACCATTCCCCAAAGCGCCTAGGTGCTGCATTCTTGGCCATGGGACGCTGTATAGACTTTATTCCCAGTGTCTTAATTGCCCGCTTTTTAGATGATGGCCTGCGGTTTGCGATTGGGCCAACGGTGGTGTTGCGGCGGGAAGTGCTCGAAACGATTGGCGGCCTAGAGATTGCCCTCAATCGGGTTGGGGATGACTACCGTTTAGGCTACACCGCTTGGGAAGCAGGCTATCGGGTTGAACTCTCGACCTATGTGCTGGACAATGACTGTAGCGATGAATCCCTTCTCAAGGCAGTAGAGCGGGAATTGCGGTGGTGTCGCACCATTCGCTCCAATCGCGGTAAACAGTACTTTGGCATGGTGTTTACCTTTGGGACGGTGTATAGCGCCCTCCTGTGGGGGCTGCTGCCCAGCGTTTGGACGTTAACCCTCTGTTTGGCAGTCCAGGGAATCCGTTGGCTACAGGCAATCGTGAGTATGATACTCATGGGGACACCCCGCTTGCTGCTGTGGCTATGGCTACTGCCGCTGCGAGATGTGATGAGCCTAGTAATCTGGCTGTTGGGCTGTTTTGGCAACCGCATTTACTGGCGGGGGCGCTGGTTGCAGGTGCATCGCCATGGTCAAGTACAAGAAATTGTTAAGAACCCTCGGGGTGAGTAAAGTTTGCTTGCTAGAATAGCTCCACTGTAACAATTGATTGAGGTTTGTTTCGATGCCGTACACAACTGAGGAGGGCGGTCGCCTAAATAATTTTGCGGTTGAGCCAAAGGTGTATCAAGCTCAGCCGTGGACAGCCCAACAGAAGGTACGCGCCGCGCTATTGGTGACAGGGGTGCTAGTGTTAGTGGCAGGGCTGATGGCGATCGCCGTAGGAGTCAGCTAGTCTGCTGTGTTTGGGATTCGATACCAGTGATGCCACCCTAGTGGCCGGGTTATGGGATCTGGCCACTGAAACGGTGCTCGATGTTAGGACATGGGAACTGGGGCGGCAACTGGCCACAGAACTCCATCCCTGTCTAGGCGCTGTGATGGCAGGGCGGCAATGGACAGCATTGGGGGCGATCGCCGTGGGCTGTGGCCCGGGTAGCTTTACGGGAACACGCTTAGGGGTCGTGACAGCTCGCATCCTAGCGCAGCAGTTGGCTATTCCCCTCATTGGTCTTTCCAGCCTTGGGGTGATGGCTTGGCACCACCGCCAGCACCTAAGGGTTAGGGATGGTGTTGTCTCACGCGCTGCACAGCAGGGTCACCAGTATGTCGGCATTTATCGCTATGAACACTCCGCCCTCAAGGCAGTGTGGGGCGATCGCCTCGTCACTGAAGCTGAATCTGAGGAGCTGCTGGCCACCTGGCCGATGCCCTACGAGTTGCTGACAGCACCCGCGCCTGCAGACTATGGCCATGCCCTACTCACATGGGCAGCTTGGCACTGGCAGGATACACTGAGGTCAGGGGGCACCCTTCCCCACTGGTCTAGTGTGGTTCCACTCTATGGCAAATAATTGGGAATTCAGTCGCTTTCTCGACACCCTACGCTTTTTTCAAACCCTACCCTTTGTGGGTAGTTTAGAGCCGCTCCGTCCCATGCTTGCCCCACTGTTTCCGGACCTATTGACCTCCCCCGCCTACCGTGGCAGTGGCTTAGTGGTGGTAACAGGGGCAACGGGCAGAACCGGTCAAGCAGTTGTCAATACTTTACTGCGTCAAGGCTATGCTGTGCGGGCACTGGTGCGCGATCGCCCCAAGGCAGAGCAAGTATTACCGCCGCAGTCTGCGGTGGAGATCGTCGTTGCCGATATAACCCAACCCCTGCCAACGGATCTGATGCAGGGCAGCCGCGCCGTCATTCACTGTATCGGCACAGTGATTCAGCCCCAGCCTGATGCGCCCCCGCCGGGACTGGCAATTGTTGGCGACAGCCCCGAAGCCGTTGAATTTAACGGCATGCGCCACCTGCTAGAGCGCGCCCAGCCCTACTTTCAGCAGCAGCCCACCACCTACCCCCTGTTTGACTATCGTTATCCTACGCCTCCCCTCAAGGAAGTATGGGGGGCACTAGACGATGTTGTGATGGGCGGGGTCAGCGCCAGCCAGTTCTACCTCAGGGAACACAGTGCCCTATTTACCGGAACAGTCTCGACAGCAAATTCCGGAGGGTTTGTCTCCATTCGCACCCGTAACCTGACTCCTCCCCTCAACCTCCAAGGGTACACTGGTCTGCAACTGCGCCTGCGCGGGGATGGCCAGCGCTATAAATGTTTCCTACGCAGTGATCCGGCTTGGGATGGCGTGGGCTATGCCATCTCCTTTGACACGGTGGCGGATCAATGGATAACTGTGACCCTGCCCTTTAGCCATTTCATTCCGGTGGTGCGGGCGCGCACCGCCACGGATGCCTCTCCTCTGAATTTGGGGCAAATCTACTCGTTGCAACTCATGCTCAGTAAGTTTGAGTATGATGGTGCCCTTAACCCTCACTTTCGGGCGGGCGCCTTTAGCCTTGAACTAGAATCTATCCATGCCTACGGTGGCTCACCTCTACCCCAGATCATTCACGTGAGTTCAGCAGGGGTGACGCGCCCCGGGCGATCGGACGTAGGAGACCAGCGCCAGCCCTTAGCGGTACAGTACAACGACCAGTTGGGGGGTATTCTCACATGGAAATTGGCGGCAGAAAATATGCTGCGTCAGAGTGGCTTGCCCTACACCATTGTCCGCCCCTGTGGCCTCACTGATAACCCCGGTGGGCAACACCTGCGTCTTGACCATGGCGATACGCTGACGGGGCAACTCAGCCGGGCTGATCTAGCAGAGTTCCTTGTTGCGCTGTTAAACCTGCCCACTGCCTGCTACCGAACCGTAGAAGTGGCGGCAACAGATCAAGCCGCAGGCACCACACCTTCTTGGTCGGCGCTCCTTGCCCAACTCCCTAGCGATCGCCCCTAGGAACAAACATTAGACCATGCCCCGCTTTCTCCATGTGGCCGATGTTCATCTGGGGTTTAACAAGTACCGACAGGAGAACCCCGCTCGCACGCTGGACTTTTTCACTGCCTTTAACAGCAGTATTGAGCGCTATGCCCTGCAAGCGTCGGTCGATTTTGTCGTAATTGCCGGGGATTTGTTTGAGGAGCGGTTGATTACGCCAGGGATCCTCAACCAAGCGGAGTGCGTCCTAGAGAAACTCAAAGATGCTGATATTCCTGTGCTGGCCATTGAAGGTAACCATGATAACTGCCCCTACGGTGTAAAAACCAATTGGCTGCGCTACCTGTGTGAACGAGGGTATTTGCATCTGCTCGAACCCGATGAGGCGGGCAGCTTGCAACCTTGGGATGCCGAATTGGCACGGGGGGGCTACATTGATCTGCCCTGCGGGGTGCGGGTGATTGGCTCGCAGTGGTACGGTGCCAGTGCGCCGCAAGCCATTAAGCACTTAGCCAGCCAAATTCAAACCCTGCCCCCAGCGCCGGGAACCACTATTATGCTGTTTCACCATGGCCTCGAAGGCCAGATTGCGCGCTACCAAGGGGCATTGCGCTACAACGATCTCCTGCCGCTGCGGCAGGCGGGGGKGGATTATTTGGCGCTGGGACATATCCACCGCTTTTACACCGTTGAAAATTGGATTTTTAACCCCGGCTCTGTCGAAGCCAACTCCATTGCCGAGAATCAAGAACAAACCCCCCGGGGGGTGCTCTTGGTAACGATTGACAATGGGCAGATCACGGCAGACTTAAAACGGGACTATTGGCAACGGTCGATTCACCGCTATCGTTTGAAGCTAACCCCCAATGACACCGCAGCCAACGTTAAGGTGAAACTACAGACGTTGCTAGAGCAACACCAATCTGCACTGCCAGAGGCAATTGTCGAAGTACGCCTCGAGGGGAATGTGGGCTTTGAGCGCAGTGAACTAGGGGTGCGATCGCTCCAGCAACAATTACAGGATCAATCGGGTGCCTTTATTTTCCGGCTCGTGTTTGCTGCTGCCCCTGTGAACTACCAGAGCTATCAAGGGGAGCTAGGAGAGGTGCCCCAACGCGCCACTATTGAGCAACAGGTCTTTGCCGATCTGCTCGCCAGTGTGGCGGAGTACCGCGAGCAGGCCGAGCCCCTTGCCCAGGAATTAATGCACCTCAAAGCCCAGCTTCTTGATGGCAGCAGTAGCATTGATGATCTCTACGATCGCCTTGGCAGCGTTATCCCTCCCAAGGCTTAAGGTTGGGGTGGAAATGCCAGCACCGGTTCATTGACAAGCTGGGGTAACTGCACCGCTGGGGACTGCAGCAAGGCTTGCCATTTTTGCTTCAGGGCGGCATCCTGCGGTTGGGCGAGGCGTTCCTGAGCCAGTTGATTGAGGGCATCGTACCAGTAACCAGCGGCAGCAAATGCCCCCGCAGCATCAGTAGCGGCTTGCAGATTCCGTTGTTGCTGAGGGCTAGGAGCCATAGGACGAAGCCAGCTGGCTGTTTTCACGGCAGTGGTGCCGTTACTACAGGTGAGGGTCAGTTGCCATTGGTAGTCCACGCCATCCTTGAGGGACACATTTGCCAGCGGCCAACCAATAATGCCAGCGGTAGTGGGGGCAGGGCGTTGCTGGCTGTATAGCTCTGTTCCTTGGGTATCTAGGAGGCTGAGGGTGAGGGTTGCACCAGTATTGGCGGGGACATAGCTATAGAGGGTTGGCGAGGGGGTACTACTGAGGCCATTATTATCCTTTGGCACCAGCGCCACCACGGTTTGCTGCGGTTCCACAATACAACTGTCGGTACCACCTGTACTTTCGCGCAGTAGGGTCGGACGGGCAATGCGGGTGGCGGCCCCTTCACGGTTACCGGGCTTGCCAATGTTTGCAGGAGGACGGTAATTCGCCCACGACGCTTGGGCGATCGCCCCCATTAGCACCATAGCCAAACTGAAGGGAAGGGCAATTAGCTTTATGCTCATAACAACTAATCCTCAACAATAACAGCATCCACTAATTGATTTTTCAACAGGGACACTAGAAGCCAAAAATACTGCGTATCACCCCAACACCCGTATTCACCGTATTCAGAATTGAATTAATGTTCTCAATACGATCGCGACTGTCGGGTTGAGCGGGCTGCGTGACCACCACTGGTGCACTGGTGTCAGCAAGCACCTGATTATCTACCTGAAGGGACAAAAATAACCCTGCCGCTGGGGCGCTGGTCAAAAAGGTATTGATGGGAATGGCGTAGTTAAACCCCGGTTTAATGAGGCTAGCAATGCTGGAGGCTGCTTCGGGACTTAACCCTTGGCGCTCAAGGGTACGGGGGTCTTCAGTGTCCCCTAGTCCATGCACCGCCACAACCCGACCTGCGCCATCCAACACCGGCCCGCCACTCATCCCCCGCCGTGTAACGTTGGTGTAAATCATCTTGTAGCCGTCAATCGGCTCAATTAAAAAGCCAGAAATGCGGCCATCTGTAAACTGGCGCACCAGTTGACCACTGCCACCCGGCTGCGGCCAGCCAGAAATAAATACCTGCGCCCCCTCTTTGGCTAGATCGGAGTTAGTGAGGGTGGCAACGTCATAGGTGCGATCGCTGGTAAACTCGACAACCGCCAGATCGCTGTTGGGTAAGAACTTGATGGTTTTGAAATCAATGGCATAGGCTTGTTGATCCACGGGAATCACCCGATAATTATCCTTACGATTCACCACATGCTTGGCGGTGAGAACATAGTAGGTGGAACCTGAGCGGGAAATAATGGCACCAGAGCCGTGGGAGTCTTTGCCCACAATCAGTACGGTAATGTTGCGAGCAATTTCGTTAATGCGCTCTCCGCTCAAGGGTTGCACCTGCGCCCAAGTGGGGAGGGGTGCCACTAAAATACTGGCAGCGGCGATCGCGCCCATGCCGACCCGTGAATACCACATATGCCCTAACTCACAAAACCACAACGTTAGGACGATTGTAAACGGCAAGCAGTTCCTCTGCGGTGATGGCGATCAACGTTCTGCTCGAAGCGATGCGCTAGCATACTCTAGATTTTTTGCTAGGAATAAAACAGGCTAGAAAATAACTTGCCAACCTTGGCTCTGAATACACGGTGTAGAACGTGTTTACGGTGTGGCACAGCATGACCGT
This sequence comes from Synechococcus sp. PCC 6716, assembly GCF_022570815.1. Classification (NCBI taxonomy): domain Bacteria; kingdom Bacillati; phylum Cyanobacteriota; class Cyanophyceae; order Synechococcales; family Synechococcaceae; genus Synechococcus; species Synechococcus sp. PCC 6716. Next base: position 2,763 of record NZ_JAKLTU010000029.1, on the reverse strand, counting down.
CGAGAGCATTTGCAGGGGCTAAGCCATGAGGTTTAGGCTGATATTAATGCTTTAGGATTAGAGATTCTTATGGTTGCAGCCAAAGAACAGCAGCGGTACTTTACCCCTGAAGAGTATTTTGCTTGGGAAGAACACCAGCCCGAAAAGCACGAACTGATCGATGGCCAAGTGTATGCGATGACTGGCGGCACGCAAAATCATAGCGCGATTAAATTAAATATTGCAGGGTTGATCAAAGCCCACTTGCGCGGCAGTAAATGCCGTGTGTTCAATTCCGATTTGAAGGTTAATATTCTCCATACAACTAACTATACCTATCCAGACTTGAGTGTGACTTGCGATGAGAGGGATCAAGTGCATCCCTTATATATCACCTATCCGTGCTTAATTGTCGAGGTTTTATCACCTAACACAGAGGCCTATGATCGCGGCAAAAAGTTTGAACGATACCGCCGCAATCCAAATTTGATTGATTATGTGTTAGTGAGTTCTGATGAGATGGCGATCGATATTTATCATCGCAACGATGCTGGGGACTGGTTGATTCTTAGCTATCGAGGGGGCGATCGCGTGGAACTAAAAAGTATCGGCTTAAGCGTGGCGATCGAGCAGTGCTATGAGGATATTACTTTTGATACAGCGCCTGCAGAAGGTTAAGCGATGGGTTATACAGAACGACTCAGGTCGCCTGCGATAGTTATGCAGAGCCACCCCTATAGCGTCCTGACCCTCCCATCAGTTATCTTATTAAAACTCTGCCCCCCCTACAGAACAATGCAGCTCAGGGAATGGACTACAGCCGACCTGAAATCAACCACGTACGCTTAGACGATCTCGCGGCTCACGATTGGTATCGCTTTGTCCTGTCTTTTCCGCCTCACTTAGTGCAAGATTATTTAGCCAAGTTTGACGTTGGCCCACAACAGCAAGTTCTTGATCCGTTTTGTGGAACAGGCACAACAGTCGTGGAGTGTAAGAAACTAGGTATTCCTAGTGTTGGGATTGAAGCAAACCCGATGGCATGGTTTGCCGGAACAACCAAGCTGGATTGGACGCCGGATCCTCATACCTTACTGGAGATAGCCCTCGAAATTGCTACCCGAGCGCAAGCCGCTATATCAATTCACGGTGAACCTCTGAGAACCCTACCGGAGGAGAGTTATAGGCTGCTTTTGAAAAACTCTATTAGCCCACTCCCGCTCCATAAGACCCTTATTTTGTTGGAGGCTATTGAAGGCTATCCTGAGCAGAGCTATTCCTGCCATCTTAAGTTAGCTTTGGCTAAAGCGCTAGTGACATCAATTAGTAATCTGCGGTTTGGACCAGAGGTTGGTGTAGGTAAACAAAAGGAGGATGCACCAGTGGTCGAAGCGTGGCTTGAGGAGGTCAGCAGGATAGCAAACGATTTGCCTCAACTGGCACCCTTAATGTCTGTTCCCAGTAAAATCTATCGTGCGGATTCTCGGCAAATTTTACCAGCCTTGTCACCCAAGTCTATCGATGCAGTGATTACCTCACCGCCCTATCCTAATGAAAAGGACTATACGAGAACGACTCGATTAGAATCGGTTCTCCTAGGATTTATCAAGAACAAAGCTGATTTACGTGCACTTAAGCAAAATCTCATCCGATCTAATACACGCAATATCTATAAACTTGATTCAGACGATCGCTGGGTTAATAAACATGCGGGCATACAGGCGATCGCTAAGGAAATTGAAGATCGGCGAATTAAATTAGGAAAAACCAGCGGTTTTGAACGATTATATCACCGTGCAGTTAAGTTGTACTTTGGCGGCATGGCTAAGCATCTTGCTGATTTACGCTATGTGTTACGGCCAGGAGCGTATCTTGCCTACGTTGTTGGCGATCAGAGATCCTATTTGCGGGTGATGATTCGCACCGGTCATCTCTTAGCAGAGATTGCCAGTGGATTGGGCTATGAGGTCTGTGGCATTGATCTTTTCCGTACTCGTGCGGCAACCATTACCAAAGAGCACGTTAGAGAAGAGGTGGTTATGCTGCGTTGGCCCGGAGAGCTGCCAAATTATCCCTATCCTTTTAGTGATGAAGCCTTATAGAAAATGGAGGGCACGGGAACCAGATAAACCCCCTTCCTTCAGGTCGGGGATACAGAATGGTTCCCGCGCCGCTGCAAAGCGGCAGAGTTGATCAACCTTGGCACTCCTCGATATAGCGCTTAACGGTTTGAGCCGACACATTGCCACGGGTTCCCCAATAAAACGACCTAGCCCAAAGCGGATCTTTTTGGTAGAGCTGCTTCAGCCAGGGAAACTCCATCCTAAGATGCCGTGAACTGTAGCCTTTCAGGATGTTCACGACTTGAGACGCTGACATTCTAGGCGGGAATGATGCAAAAACGTGAACGTGGTCTATCAGGGTGCGGTCAATCTCGATGGCCTCAATCTCAATGTCATTGTTCGCCGCCGCCTCTCGGATATACCGCTTCGTGGCCTCAATGATAGCCTCATCTCGAAAGATTTTGCGCCGCTTAAAGGGTATCCAGACAAAGTGGTGCCCTGATTGATACTTGGCGTGGCGCGTTGACTTGACCTGTATACCATCTTGCCTCATAGCGGTTAAACCCTTGCCCTGCATATTGCCAGTAACTGCACACCTATAGTATAGTTTTTAGGACGGACGCACTACAGTCATGCTGATTAACAAAGCCTACAAATTTCGCATCTACCCGAATCAGGAACAGGAGCAATGCTTTGCTCACCACTTTGGCTGTGTGCGGTT